>JAFXYJ010000106.1 GCA_017541825.1 Oscillospiraceae bacterium
ATCTCCATGCGTTTGGCGGCATAGCCGGGGAGGTACAGCTCGTCGACGATGCCGGTCGCCAGTCCGATCTGGTTGCCGTAGCTGGAATAGCCCGCTGCGGCGGTGGTGACGAGCTTGCGCTGGGGAAGCTTGCCGGGAATGGTCTCGCTCACGGGCTTGAGCGGGTCGGCCGCGCCGGTGACGCGCATGGCGCCGTATACATAAGAGCGGCCGGAGAGCGGGTCGCGGATGGCCCCGCCGATGCAGGTGGCCGCGCCGCCGAAGGGTTCGATCTCGGTGGGGTGGTTGTGGGTCTCGTTTTTGAACAGCAGCAGCCAGGGCTCCCGGACGCCGTCGATGTCCACATCGATCTTCACCGTGCAGGCGTTGATCTCCTCGGACTCGTCGAGCCTGTCCAGCTTTCCCTCGGCCTTGAGCTCGCGCACGGCCAGCGTGGCGATATCCATCAGGCAGATAGGCTTGACCCGCCCGAGCTTTTTGCGCAGGGCGATGTATTCCTCCCAGGCCGAACGCAGGAGCTCGTCGGAAAACTCCACATTGTCGATGATCGTGCCGAAGGTGGTGTGACGGCAGTGATCGGACCAGTAGGTGTCGATCATGCGGATCTCGGTGATCGTGGGATCCCGCCGCTCGGTCCTGAAATATGCCTGGCAGAAGGCCAGATCGTCCGTATCCATCGCCAGACCGAGCTCCGAGGCCATTTTGTCCAGACCGGCTCGGTCGAGCTCGAGGAAGCCGGTGACCGTGGCGACCTCCTCGGGGACCGCATACTCCATGGCCAGCGTTTCGGGGAGCTCCAGGGATGCCTCCCGGGCCTCCACGGGGTTGATGACATATTTCTTGATGCGCTCCACGTCCTCATCGGTCAGCTCGCCGTACAGGGCATAGACCTTGGCCGAGCGGACCGTGGGCCTCTCGCCCCGGGAGATGATCTGGATGCACTGGGCCGCGGAGTCAGCCCGCTGGTCGAACTGACCCGGCAGGTATTCCACCGCGAACACTCTCGCGTCCTCGAGAAAGATCTCGCCGTAGGCATTGTCCACCTGGGGCTCGGAAAAGACCGTGCGGATCGAGGCGTCGAAGAGCTCCCGGGAGATGTTCTCCGCGTCGTAGCGGTTGATGATGCGCACCTCGGTCAGACCGCTGATGCCCAGCAGGGCGGACAGATCGTTTTTCAGCGACTTCGCCTCATCGGCGAGGGAACGCTTCTTTTCCACATAGACTCTGTAGACCATGTCAGTCCTCCGTCAGAGCGCGCATGGCCCGCGCGCCGATATCATGGCGGTAATAGGCGTTTTCAAAATGGATCCGCTCCACCATGGCGTAGGCGTCACGGATGGCCTCGCCCAGGCTGTCCGCCACGGCGGTGCAGCCCAGGACCCGGCCGCCGTTGGTGACGAGCCGGCCGTCCCGGCGCGCGGCGCCGGCCACATATACATGGGGGAACACATCCGCGGGAATGTCCATGGGAAAGCCCTTTTCGTAGGCGACGGGATAGCCCTTGGAGGCCATGATCACGCAGCAGGCGTGCCTGTCGCTGAAGCGGACCTCCGTCCCGGCCAGAGTGCCGTCGGTGGTCGCGCGCATGATCGTGAGCAGATCGCTCTCCAGCAGCGGCAGCACCACCTGCGTCTCAGGATCGCCGAAGCGGCAGTTGTACTCGATGACCCGGGGACCGTCGGCGGTGAGCATGAGTCCGAAGTACAGGCAGCCCTTGAACGGCCGGCCCTCGGCCTTCATGGCGCGGATGGTGGGCAGAAAGATGCGCTCCATGCACTCTGCGGCGACGGCGGGCGTATAGTATGGGTTGGGCGCTACGGTGCCCATGCCGCCGGTATTGAGCCCGGTGTCGTTGTCGCCGGAGCGCTTGTGGTCCATGGACGACACCATGGGGACGACAGTCTCGCCGTCGGTGAAGGAGAGCACCGATACCTCGGGCCCTTCCAGGAATTCCTCGATGACGATCCGCTCGCCGCTCTTGCCGAACTTCCTGTCCGCCATCATCTCGCGCACGGCCGTGACGGCCTCCTCCCGGGTCTGGGCGATGATCACGCCCTTGCCCAGCGCCAGCCCGTCCGCCTTGACGACGGTGGGGATCGGCGCGGTCTCCAGATAGCGGAGCGCGGCGTCCATATCGTCGAAGGTCTCGTACTGAGCGGTGGGGATGCCGTATTTCCGCATCAGGTTTTTGGAAAAGACCTTGCTGCCCTCGATGATCGCGGCATTGGCCCGGGGACCGAAGCAGGGCACCCCGATGGCCTCCAGGGCGTCCACGCAGCCGAGCACCAGCGGATCGTCGGGGGCGACCACCGCGTAATCGACGGCGTGCTCCCTGGCAAAGGCCGTGATCGCATCGATATCCTTGGCGCCGATGGGCACGCACACGGCGTCCTGATCCATGCCGGCGTTGCCGGGCAGCGCGTAGAGCTCCTCGATCTCGGGGTTTTCCCGCAGCTTGCGGATGATGGCGTGTTCGCGGCCGCCGCCGCCGACAAGCATTACTTTCATCGTATCGTCCTCTCTCAGTGATGGAACAGCCGCATGCCGGTGAAGGCCATCACGATGCCGTATTTGTCCGCCGCGGCGATGACGTTGTCGTCACGGATCGAGCCGCCGGGCTCGGCGATGTAGCAGACGCCGGACTTGCGGGCGCGCTCCACGTTGTCGCCGAAGGGGAAGAAGGCGTCGCTGCCGACGGTGACGCCGGTCTGGGTGGCGATCCAGGCCTTTTTCTCCTCGGGCGTGAGCGCCTCGGGACGCCGGGTGAATACGTCCTGCCATGCGCCGTCGCGCAGCACGTCGTCACACTCGTCGGAGATGTACACGTCGATGGCGTTGTCCCGGTCGGGACGGCGGATGTCGGGCAGGAAGGGGAGAGCGAGCACCTTCGGGTGCTGGCGCAGATACCAGTTGTCCGCCTTGGAGCCGGCGAGGCGGGTGCAGTGGATGCGGCTCTGCTGTCCGGCGCCGACGCCGATGGCCTGGCCGTTCTTGACATAGCACACGGAATTGGACTGGGTGTATTTGAGCGTGATCAGGGAGGTGATCATGTCCAGCTTCGCCGCCTGGGGCAGGTCACGGTTTTTCGTGACGATGTTTTCCAGCAGGGTCTCGTCGATCCTGAAATTGTTGTGGCCCTGCTCGAAGGTGACGCCGAACACGTCCTTGCACTCCTGCGCCGCGGGGACATAGTTTGCTTCGATCTGCACGACGTTGTAATTGCCCTTCTTTTTGGTCCTGAGGATCTCCAGCGCTTCGGGAGTATACCCCGGGGCGATGACGCCGTCGGAGACCTCCTCCCGGAGGTAGAGCGCGGTCGCCTCGTCGCATACGTCGCTGAGCGCGGCCCAGTCGCCGTAGGAGCTGAGCCGATCAGTGCCGCGGGCCCGGATATAGGCGTTGGCGATGGGGGTCAGCTCCGCCGCGGGATCGACGAAATAAATTTGCTTCTCCACGTCGGTCAGGGGAAGGCCCATGGCTGCGCCGGCGGGCGAGACGTGCTTGAAGCTGGCCGCGCTGGGCATGCCGGTGGCCTCGCGCAGCTCGCACACGAGCTGCCAGGAGTTGAGCGCGTCGAGGAAATTTATATAACCGGGCCTGCCGTTGAGCACGGCCACGGGCAGATCGGAGCCGTCCTTCATATAGATCTGCGCCGGCTTCTGGTTGGGGTTGCAGCCGTATTTGAGTTCCAGTGCGTTCATGTTCAATCCCCCAGATTCTTGTTGAAGATGGTGACCTTCCCCTTCACGTTCGTGTAAAGGGAGACCTTGTTGTCGGCGTTGAGCGCCGCCCACACGTCCTCGGGAGCGGGCATGTCGATCTCGACGGGCTCGCCGGTGAAGCTGGGCAGCGGGTCGCCGGGACCGGCGTAGGTGCTGATGAAATAGCCCTTGCCCTCGCCGCAGCTCTCATAGCTGAAGAATTCCCGCAGACAGCCGCCGTCCCTGTGCTTGAGGATCGAGAGCTCGAAGCGTCCGTCGTCGTAGCAGATCGCGGAGATGCGCGGGGTCCAGTTGGGCTCGTCGGGCTCGTACCGCCGCGTCATGAGCGCGGCGCGGAAATCGCCGAACTCAACGATCGTGTCGGTCTGGTCGCCGTTGGTGACCACGAGCGCGCCGTCCATGCGGCGTACGGGATGATAGATGATGAGGCTCGGGTCCACCATTTTGGAGGGATCGTGGGCCTCGGTGCGGATGCCGTCGGGCGTCGTGACGAAAATGCGGTTGCGGCTGTTGGCGCTGCGGCCCATGATGAAATAATAGACCCGATCCTTTCCCACGGCGATCCCGCGTCCGGGATACGGGTTGCTGCGCAGAAGCTCAAGAAAATCAGTCATTGTTCTCATCCTTTCCGATGATCTCCGCGGAGACCATCTCCGCTGCCTGAGGCAGAATGATCCACTCCGCCCGTTCCATCACACGCTTTTGCAGGATCTCCGGCGTGTCCCCCGGATAGACGTCCACCGCCCTCTGGAGAAGGATCGGGCCGCCGTCGGGGATCTCATTGACATAGTGCACCGTGGCGCCGGTGACCTTGACGCCCCGGGCGAGCGCGGCCTCGTGGACGCGCAGGCCGTAATAGCCCTCGCCGCAGAAGGAGGGGATCAGCGCCGGGTGGACATTGATGATCCTCCCCTCGTATTTGCGGATGAAATCCGCACTCAGGATACGCATGAAGCCCGCGAGGATCACAAGATCGATCTCGTGGCGCATGAGCGTGGACAGAAGCGCCGATTCAAAGGTCGTCTGCGCGCCGCTGATGACCATGGTCTCGATGCCGGCCCGCCGGGAACGCTGGATGGCGTAGGCGTCCGGGTTGTTGGAAACGACGAACACGATCTCGCCGCTGCGGAGCTTTCCGGCGCTCTGGGCGTCCAGCAGGGCCTGCAGATTCGTGCCTCCGCCGGAGACCAGCACGCAGATACGGGCTTTTTTCTTCATGCGAGCACCACCCTTTCCTGTCCCGTGACGATCTCACCGATGAAATAGGCGTCCTCACCGGCGGCCCTGAGCGCGGCGAGCGCCGCGTCGGCGGTGTCCCGGGAGACGATCAGACTCATGCCCACACCCATGTTGTAGGTGTTGAACATGTCCCGCTCGGGGATGTTCCCGGTGCGCTGCAGCAGCTCGAAGATGGCCGGCGTGCGGATGGCGGCGCGGTCGATCCTGGCGGTAAGTCCCTCGGGTACGGCCCGGGGGATGTTCTCGTAAAAGCCGCCGCCGGTGATATGGCTGATCCCGCGGACGTCTGCCGCCGCCAGAGCGGCGAGCACCGGCCGGACGTAGATCCTTGTGGGGACGAGCAGCGCCTCGCCCAGCGCGGCGCCGAGCTCGTCCACCCATGCGCCCAGATCGGCGTTTTCCACGTCGAAGACCTTGCGCACAAGGGAATAGCCGTTGGAATGGAGCCCGCTGGAGGGCAGGGCGATAATTACGTCCCCGACGCTCATCCGGGCGTTGTCGATGATCTTTGCCCGGTCCACGATCCCCACGGAAAAGCCCGCCAGATCGTAGTCCCCGGGATCCATCGTGCCCGGGTGCTCGGCGGTCTCGCCGCCGATGAGCGCGCAGCCGGCCTGCACGCAGCCCTCGGCCACGCCGGCCACCAGCGCGGCGACCTTCTCCGGCTCGTTCCTGCCGATGGCGATGTAGTCGAGGAAGAAGAGCGGCCGGGCGCCGCAGCAGACGATGTCGTTGACGCACATGGCCACGCAGTCGATGCCGACGGTGTCGTGGACGCCCATGATCTGCGCGATGCGCTGCTTGGTGCCGACGCCGTCGGTGCCGGAGACCAGCACCGGCTCGGCCATGCCCGACAGATCCGGGGCGAACAGTCCGCCGAATCCGCCGATATCGGACAGCACGCCGGGGATGAATGTGCGCTCGACGTGCTTCTTCATGAGCTTCACGCCCTCATATCCGGCCTCGATATTGACGCCGGCGGCGGCGTAGGAGGCAGAGTGGGATTCCATATCGTTATTCCTTTCCTGTCCAGCAGTAGGTGCAGATCCTGTTCGGGTCGATGCCGATGGCCTTGATCAGCCCGTCGATGGTCTGGTATTTGAGGGAGGAAAAGCCGAACTTCTCACAGATCGTTTTGAGCAGACGCTGGCCGCGCTCGGTGGAGTCGTCCGTGTACTCATCCAGATGCTCCAGTCCTTCTTCTCCCTCCAGTTCCTCCACGATGCGCCGCACCAGCAGCTCCATCTCGGACTTGCTGCGGGAAAAATTGAGGTACTTGCACCCGTAGGCGATGGGCGGGCAGGCCGAGCGCATGTGCACCTCCGAGGCGCCGGACTCGTAGAGGAACTCCACGGTCTCGCGCAGCTGGGTGCCGCGGACAATGGAATCGTCCACCAGCAGCAGCTTCCTGTCCTCAATGAGCTCGGGCACGGGGATCTGCTTCATCTTGGCCACCTGATTGCGCACGTCCTGGTTGGCCGGTACGAAGGAACGCGACCAGGTCGGGGTGTACTTCACAAAGGGCCGCGCGAAGGGCTTCCAGCTCCGGTTGGCGTAGCCGATGGCGTGGGGTACGCCGGAGTCCGGCATGCCGGCGATGAAATCCACGTCGGGCATGGTATCCATCTCGCTCTCGGCCATGATCTCACCGTTTCGGTAACGCATGACCTCCACGTTGACGCCCTCGTAATTGGAGTTGGGATAGCCGTAATAGGTCCACAGAAACGCGCAGATGCGCATCTCGTCTCCGGCGGGGCAGAGGGTCTCGTATCCGTCGGCGTTCACCCGCACGATCTCCCCGGGCCCGAGCTCGTAGGCGTCGGAATAACCGAGCTTGTGATAGGCGAAGGACTCGAAGGAGACGCAGTAGCCCGCATGGTTCTTGCCGATGAGGACGGGCAGCCGTCCCAGCTTGTCCCGGGCGACATAGATCTCCCCGTTCTCGGTGAGCAGCA
>JAFXYJ010000009.1 GCA_017541825.1 Oscillospiraceae bacterium
GCTCTCTCCTTCAAAGCTCCAGCTCCAGCTCTCGACCATGTAGCCGTGCGTGTGCTGACCCGGGTCCATCTCCCAGACGGCGCAGGCGTCGCTGTCTTCCGTGAGCGTGAGCTCGCTGCCCGGGGCGTACTCGGTCCCGTTGACGGACCACGCCTTGAAGCGCCTGCCCTCCGGCGCCGTAAAGCTGCAGGCGGGCAGAGGATAGCTCCTGCCGTAGGCGATTAAGGCCGTGGGCATGGAGCCGGAGCCCTCACCGCACTCGAAATACAGTCTTATCCCGCTCACGACCTTGACCCAGTCGGCCGGAGTACCCTCCGCGGTCAGGATCGTGTCGGAGCCCCTGCGGCTGTTTTCCGGAAGGCTGAGGACGAGATCGTAAGCCTGCGTGACACCGCCTCTGGCCTTCACGGCCTGCGAGCCCTGGATCGAAACTTCCGTCTCCCTGTCGACGGCCTCAAAGCGGAGCGCTTTGTCGCAGTAGACACCATAGGGCGAACCGCCGATGCTGAGGCCGCCGCGCAGGGTCAGGCCGCCGCCGATCACGACGATGCCGCAGCCCTGGCCGGTCTGCGTGCGGATGAAGCCCACGCCGTCCACCGTGAGGTCGATTCCCTCGGCGCGGATGATGCCGGCGGGCGTTTGGGCGGCTCCCGCATCGCTGCCGGTGGCGACCGCAAGCCCGGCGGGATTGTTCAGGGTGAGCAGACGAGACTCCGGATCATAGCTGACGCTGCCGCTGCCGTCGCCCAGAACGTCGCCCCTGTTGGCCGCGCTCACCTGAATGCCGTTGACCCAGAGCGGATAGGCCTCCGTGTTTTGCCACACGGCGGTGACGATCGTGTCCTCGGTGACGGTGATGGTCTCGCCCGGTTTATAAAGGCGTGCTTCCGCGCCGCTGCCGGTGATCTCCCAGCCCTTGAAAACCCAGTTCTTTGAGCTGAAAGCGCAGACAGGCAGCGTAAAGACGCTGTTTTTCAGCAGGGGTGCAAGCGGCATTTCGCCGACGACGTCCGTCGCTTCTCCGGAAGAGAAGACCACCTGCACACGCGGCTCAAAGTGAACGTGAAGGACAAAATCTTCGCCGTCTTCTTCCGGTATCTTGAACGTAAACAGCTCGCGGACCATGCCGTCCTCCAGCGTCGGCTTTGACGCTGTGACTTCGAGCGGCATACCGGACGAGAGCTCCGCACTCACGGCCGGGTACAGCTCGGAAGAAGCCGCGTCGGCGCGGAGCTCAAACTCCATGCCGGCGGGAAGATAGATGGAATCGCCGTTCTTTCGTACTTCGGAGCGCCAGACCCCGGGGATGTTCCAATAGAGGACGCGGCCCTCCCCCTGCAGATCGAGGGTCATCTTGTATTCCCTGTGGCCGCAGACACAGCTGTGGTCGTCCTCACTGAAGCTGTGGCTGACCTTGCGCGACTGTCCCTGCAGAGCCGCGCAGTTTACGCAGGCTTCCACGCGATGCTGGAACGCGTCCAGATCCTTGATCAATCCCAATTCTTTATAGCCGTCGTGCTGACAGGGCATAAAAAGTACCGCATGATATTGTGTCTTGCCTTTGGAAATGTCAACGCCCTGGCTTGCGATCAGTCTGTGCTCCGCAGGGACAGGCTCCTGAGCGACCCAGTTGTCATCAATGAGGCGGGCGTTCATATCGTCGCCGAGGGTGAAGCGGCCGTAAGCCGTTGAGTTCATGCCGGTGCCGATCGGCGCCGTCCCGCTGCCGCCGCTGGCGGCCAGAACATTGCCTCCGCTGATGTTCACCTCGCAGGCGCCGCTCGAATAACCGCCGCCGATACCGGCTCCGACCCAGGTGCCGGAGTTTTGGCTATCCTTGCTCTTCGCCATAATCATCAGGGACAGCATCACAAGGATGTTGACCACCGCAACGCCGGTGCCGCCATCCGCTCCGCCGCCGTGGCTGGCGTGGAAAGCGCCCGATTGGAAGCCGCCCGTGATGATCTGGCCGTAATCCTTGAGCCAGCTGTAATTTTTCATACCGCCCAATGCGGTCACATTGCCGCCGCTGATGTTGACCGTGCCGTTGTTGGCGGCTTTTTCACCGGACCCGATGCCCGCGCCGGAGCAAACGGACATGGCCAGCACTTCGCCGCCGCGGATCTCGACGCGGCAGTTGTTGGTCCAGTGAAAGGGACCGCCGATGCCCGCAGCGATGCCGCTCTGGGCGTTCACATCGCCGCCCTCAATGGTCACGGAGCCGCAGCCGCCGATCCCCGGCTCGGAATATCCGATCGCGGTGATGCGGCCACCGTCGATATGAACGGAGCCCCTCAGCATGTCCTCCGAAGTCGTCGCGTATCCGCAGCCGATACCGGCGCCCAGCTCCTGAAGAGGGAGGTCCAGTCTGAGATCATCCTCCAGGAACCCGGCAAACACATCGCCGCCGCTGATGACGACGTCTCCGCAGGCACTCCTGTATCCGCCGCCGATGCCCGCACCGCCGACATGTCCTCTGGCAATGATATTGCCGCCGAAAATGCGGATGATTCCGGCAGCTCCGACAATAGAGCTGAATCCGAGCCATGTATCGACGCGGCCGCCGCTTCCGATGCCCGCGCCCCGCAAACCGCCCAGAGCGGTGATTGTCCCGCCGGCAATAGAGATCTCACCGCCCTGATCCACGCCGGCACCGCCGCCGATGCCCGCACCGCTGGGACGATCGCCTTCCTTGATCATGTGCATGCCGCCGACGGCCAGCACCTCTCCCGAGACGATCATGATATTGCCGCAGCCGCAGCAGTACCCCCCGCCCATTCCCCCGGCGCCCACGGCGCCCCCGCTCTCGATCTTCACAGAGCCCATGATTTCCACAGGGCCGCGCTCGGTGTTTTCCTCTCCGCAGCCGATACCCGCGCCGTGGTATCCGCCGGTGGCTTTTATATTGCCCCGGTATATTCTGATCTGCTGATATCCGCTGTTTTCACCTGCGCCGCCGCCGATGCCCGCCGCCCCGTCGCCGCCCGCTGCGGTGATATCGCCGCCGTATACGATGAGCCGCCCGGCGGGGAGATTCTTGCCCCCGCCGATGCCGGCGCAGTTCTTTCCGCCCTGGGCTATGATTTTTCCGGCCTGATCGCCGGAGGACTGGGCCCAGATCGTCAGCTTATTCCCACGGGGGATATAGATCCCGCGCGCGGCATACAGCGAGGCCCCGTCGCAGAGGATCAGGTTTACATCGTTTCCGGTGATTTGTATGGGCTCCGAAAAGCTTATACCGCCGCCCGGCATAACATACCAGCCGTTCGGCATGCTGATCTGTATGTCCTTGAAATCCGTACAGGTCAGCACATCGCCCTGAAGCGAGAGATAGCTGACGGATCTTTCGTCCGTCACGGCGATCTCATGCTCCCGCCCGTCCACGGTGACACGCAGCCATTCCTCCGTGTCGAAGGATCGCAGGGCGCGGACAAGCCAGGCGCCGTCCTCCCCGTCCCGTGCGGCGGAGAAAAGCGTCTCGTCGCTGACGGCGGCGTCCTCGATCCCGCCCGTGATGCCAAGGGCCTCGAGGACCTCCGCAAGAGCCGCGCTTTCGTCCCCCGGCAGAACATAGCCGCGCCCGGCGTAATGAAACTCCACCGTGTA
>JAFXYJ010000010.1 GCA_017541825.1 Oscillospiraceae bacterium
CGCGGAGGAGCCGCGGACGATCGAGCCGCGGGACGTGAGCGGCGATATGCTGCTGATCGTGGATTTCCAGAACGTGTACCTGCCCGGAAACGACTGGGCCTGCCCCTCCATGCCCGAGGCGATGGCGAACACGATCCGGATCCTGTCCTCGCCCGGCACGCCGGACTATATCATGACCCGATACGTCGCTCCCGCCGAGCCCGTCGGACGCTGGAAGGACTACAACGAGGCCTATCGGGAGATCAACGAAAACGCCTTCCTCAGCGAGCTCGCCGATGAAATGGCGCCCTACGCGGCGGGGGGACACTTGATCGACAAATCCACCTATTCGTCCATGGACGCCCCGGCCGTCTGCGATGCCCTGGAGGGGAAGAAGGCCGTCGTCCTCGCGGGCGTGGTGGCGGACTGCTGCGTGCTCGCGACGATGTACGACGCTATGGACATGGGCTATGAGGTCGTGTATCTCTACGACTGCATCGCCGGCTCCGGGCCGGAGTCGGAAGCGGAGATCCGGGCCCTGGCGGAGATCTTTTCTCCGATCCATACCAGCGTGATGAGCAGCGAGGAATATCTCGCCGCCATCGGCTGAGCCCGGCGGCGAAAACGAGCCCCGAAAACCCGACGGACGGTGA
Organism: Oscillospiraceae bacterium; assembly: GCA_017541825.1. Classification (GTDB taxonomy): domain Bacteria; phylum Bacillota; class Clostridia; order Oscillospirales; family Oscillospiraceae; genus Apopatocola. The sequence continues at coordinate 633 of JAFXYJ010000010.1, forward strand.
GATTATGTGCGCCAGATATGAATTCAGCAGCCCCATCCCGGACGAGAAGATGGCCGAGCTGCTCCGCGTGATGGAGCGGAAATACCCCGACGAGTACAAGACCGGGGAGATCCTGCCCGGCGACGCCGCGCCCGCCATTGTGGCCCGGCAGGAGAAGATCGTCCCGGTCCCGGCGGTTTTCGGCTTTCCCGGCTTTAAAGACGGCCGGCTCCTGATCAACGCCCGCTCCGAGACCGCGGCGGAGAAGAAGACCTTTGCCGACAGCCTGCGGACCCGCCGCGTGATCCTCCCGGCCACCGGCTTTTTCGAATGGGACCGCGCCGGTGCGAAGTACCGGTTCACCGCCGACGCGCGGTCCGTCATGTATCTGTGCGGACTGTACAAGGTCGTGGACGGACGAGTCCGTTTCGTGATCCTCACCCGTTCGGCCAACGAGAGCATGATCGAGACCCACGACCGGATGCCGGTCATCGCGAAGGAGGACGAGGTCCGCCCCTATCTGACGGACCTGCGCGCGGCGATGACGATCCTTGCCGGGGCGGCGCCGACGCTCAGCCGGGCGAGGGCGGTCTGATCCGGCAGAACCACAAGGAGAAGAAGCATGAATATTTACATGTCCCTGTTTATGTTTTCCGTCATAGTCCTGCTCTATTGGGTCATCACGGAGCTGTTCACGATCCTGTTCCGCTTTACGGGCCTGCCGGACGAGCGGGCGCGGTTCCAGGTCATCTCCCTGCTGACCGGCTGCGGCTATACCACCAAGGAAAGCGAGATGTTCCTCTCCAACCGGCGCCGGCGGCGCCTGGCGCGGCTGACGATGCTCTTCGGTTACGTCTTCAACATCACCGTCGTGACCGCGCTGATCAACGTGTTCCTGTCGCTCAAGGCCAGCCAGGCGGAGCACTATTACGTCGGCATCCTGATGCCTCTGGGCACGGCGGCCATCATCTTTGTTTTCATGCGCGTGCCGAAGGTCCGTTCCTGGGGCGACGAGATGCTGCGGCAGCTGGCCGACCGCATCGTCGGGCACGGCGAGACGTTCAACACGGTGCTGCTGCTGGACTATATCGGTTCCGATTCCATCGCCCAGGTGACGCTCCGGGACATCCCCGAGGAGTATCAGGGGGTACCGCTGTCAAAGACCGGTCTCAAGGCCGAGACCGGGATCCTGGTGATGCTCGTCGAGCGCCCGGGACAGAAGGCGGAGGCCGCCGGCGCGAACACCGTGTTCGCCGTCGGCGACACGCTGACGGTGTTCGGGGATTACAATACGATCTGCAGATCCTTCCACGCGCGGGAGCATTTCGGCGACACCTGACGAATGCGCCTCAAAAAGGACCGCCTCGATCCGAGGCGGTCCTTTTTGTCTGCTCCGCGGCCGGGCGGAAAATGTCGCCTGCCGGGCGACCGATTTTCGCCCCCCGCCGGGTATACTGTGATCTGAAGAGAAAAACAACGCACACACACGCCCGGACAATGCCGGCGACAACGGAAAGGAGCAGACAATGAGAACGATCCGCGTCACAGGAAAAGGACAGATCAAAGTAAGACCCGACACCACACGCATCACGATGACCCTGGAGGGCGTCCGCCGGGATTACGGCGAAGCCCTGCGCCGCTCCGCCGAGGAGACGGAGGCGCTGCGGGAGATCCTCTCCGGGTTCGGCTTCAAAAAGACCGACCTGAAAACACTCAGCTTCGGCGTGGACACGGAGTATGAGAGCCGCCGGGAGCACGGGGAATACAAACAGCACTTTGTCGGCTACCGGTTCCGGCACCGGATGAAGGTCGAGTTTCCCTCGGACAACGAGCGCCTGGGCCGGATCCTCTACGCCCTCGCCAACGGCAGCGTACGGCCGGAGCTGCGATTGAGCTACACCGTGAGCGATCCGGAGTCCGCGAAGAACGCACTGCTGGGAAAGGCGGTCGCCGACGCCGCCGAAAAGGCCGCCGTGCTGACCCAGGCCGGAGGCGCCGCCCTCGGGGATATCCAGAGTATAGACTATTCCTGGGGCGAGATCGAATTCGAATGCGCGCCCATGGGGCTGGACTTCGTGACGAATAAATGCGCCGCGCCGACGGCCGACAGCTATGCCCTGGACATCGAGCCCGACGACATGGAGGTGTCCGATACCGTTACCGTCGTCTGGGAGCTCGTATGAACGGCGCCCCGGCCGGCGTATTCACAAAATATGAAATGTTTGTTAAAGAAAAGTTCACGGATTTTTAGCACTCTCCCCTTGACAGTGCTAAAAAGGGTGCTATAATCATAATCGAACAAAGGAACGAAGATCGAATGGATGACCTCCATCCCCTTGCTCAGGTAACAGGAATGTGTACATATCAAAAGGAGGTATGACTTATGTTGCCGAGTATTTTTGGAGAGAGTTTGTTTGATGACTGGATGGGCTTCCCGTTCCGGGGCTTTGAGTCCGATGTGGATCGCAAGCTGTACGGCAAGAACGCCGCCCGGCTGATGAAGACGGATCTGAAAGAACACGACGAGGGCTATGAGCTGAAGGTGGACCTGCCGGGCTTCAAGAAGGATCAGGTCGAACTGCAGCTGCACGACGGCTATCTGACGATCACCGCGTCCAAGGGCCTCGAAGAGGAGGACAAGGACAAAAAGGGCCGGATCGTCCATCAGGAACGGTACACCGGCTCCATGAGCCGCAGCTTCTATCTGGGTGACCACATCCGGGAGGAGGACGTGAAGGCAAGGTTCGAGGACGGCGTCCTGACGCTGACCTTCCCGAAGGAGGAACCCAGAAAGCTGCCCGAACGCCGGACGATCCAGATCGAGTGAAACAAATAAAGACCATATTCGGCGCCCCTCTGCGGAGGGGCGCCTTGCTTTTTTCGCGGCGTCATCGTATACTTTAACACAGCAAACACGGTCCGGCGATCCGCCCTCTCCGGGGGGCGGGACCGGACCGGAAAAGACCGGGGAGGGGAACGGCGATGGCTTTCCCGACTGTCATGGAACGATACGGGGATCCGGACGCGGAAACGGTCCTGATCCAGATGACCGACCGGCGTGAGCTGCCGGGCCTGGAGCGGGAGGCGGCGATCCTCTCCGGGCTGACGGATTTGCCGTATCAGCTCGTCGCCGTGGCCGCGGAGGACTGGAACCGGGACCTCTCGGCCTGGGAGGCGCCGCCGGTATTCGGCGGGAAGGCCTTCGGCAGCGGCGCCGCCGGGACCCTCGCCTGGCTGCTGGACGAGCTGCTGCCGTCGATGCGCGCCGGGGGAAAGGAACGCTTTTTCTATCTGGGCGGGTACTCCCTGGCCGGACTGTTCGCCCTGTGGGCCGCGTATCAGACAGACCGCTTTGCCGGCATCGCGGCGGTATCGCCGTCGGTGTGGTTCCCGGGCTTTACCGAGTACACGCGGCGACGCGGGATACGCACGAGGGCCGTATACATGAGCCTCGGCGACCGGGAGGAGCGGACGCGCAATCCGGACATGGCCCGGGTGGGGGACGCCGCCCGGGAGATCGCCGGCCGCCTGACCGAGTCGGGCCTGCCCTGCTGCCTGGAATGGAACCCGGGCAATCATTTCCGTGAGCCGGAACGCAGGACGGCCCGGGGCTTTGCCTGGCTGCTGGACCGCAGAGCGCGGCAGCTCCGGCGCATCGAGCGATGCGAGGCGTTCCTCACCCTTGCGCAGCGGGCGCTCGATCTGCCGGAGGGCTCGCCGCAGGACCCGGCTGCGGTGCGGGAAGCGGTCAGCGCCCTGCGGGATTACTATGAGAGCGACGACTGGAAACAAGATTTTCTCGACGACGAGGCCGGGATCCTGCCCGGGAGCCTGCGGCGGGGCGTGCTCTCCGAGGACGGCATTTACAACGTGCTGGAGGCCTTCGAAGACAGGGACATATGATCCGATCGGCAAAACACATCGTCAAGGCCGCCGCGGCGGCCGGAGGAGGACAGACATGAGAAAAAGCGGTATCCTGCTGCACATCACATCCCTGCCGACGCCCCACGGGATCGGCACCCTGGGGAAGGACGCCTACCGGTTCGTGGATTTCCTCAGGGCTGCGGGCCAGAGCTGCTGGCAGATCCTTCCTCTGGGCCCGACAGGGTACGGCGACTCTCCCTACCAGACCGACTCCTCCTTTGCGGGCAATCCCTATCTGATCGACCTGGATCTTCTGGCGGAGGAGGGGCTGCTGACCGGGGAGGAGATCGCCGCCGCATCCATGGGGGACGACCCGCACGCGGTGGACTTCGCTGCGCTGTATGCGGCCCGCTGGCCGCTGCTGCGGCAGGCCTTCCGCCGGGGCTGGTCCCGGGACAGGGAGGCCGCGGAGGCATTTTACCGGGAAAACGAGAGCTGGCTGCGGCCCTATGCCCTCTTTTTCGCCGCCAAGCGCCGGTTCGGCATGCGTCCCTGGACGGAGTGGGAGGAGGGCCTGCGGAGCTTTCCCGCCGGCAGCGACCTGCTCCGCTGGGAGGATGAGCTCCGGGAGGACCGGGAGCTGTGCATTTTCCTGCAGTACCATTTCTACCGCCAGTGGGACGCCCTGCGGGCCTATGTCCGTGACAGCGGCATCGAGATCATCGGCGACGTGCCCATTTACGTGCCCATGGACAGCGCGGACGTATGGTCGGAGCGGGAGCTCTTCGAGCTGGATGATCAGTGCCGTCCCACCGAGGTGGCGGGGGTCCCGCCGGACTATTTCAACGAGGACGGCCAGCTCTGGGGCAATCCGCTCTATGACTGGAAGGAGATGGAGCGCCGGGGCTTCGACTGGTGGATCCGCCGGCTGAAAGCGGCCGGACGGCTCTACGACGTGGTGCGCATCGACCATTTCCGGGGCCTGGAAAGCTTCTGGGCGGTGCCCTACGGCGACCGGACCGCCCGTCAGGGGCGCTGGCGTCCCGGACCGGGGAAGGCCTTCATCTCCGCGGTCAGGACCGCGCTGCCGGAGCTGAAGCTGATCGCGGAGGATCTGGGCTATCTGACGCCGGAGGTGCGGGAACTGCGGGAGTTCTCCGGCTTCCCGGGGATGAAGATCCTGCAGTTTGCCTTTGATCCCTCGGGGGATAGCGAGTATCTGCCCCATCGGATCGGACCCAACTCCGTGTGCTACTGCGGCACCCACGACAACACCCCCCTGGGGCAATGGCTGGCCGAGACGGACGAAAAAACCCTCGCCTTCGCCAGAGAATACCTGGGGCTGAACGAGGAGGAGGGCTATCGGTACGGTCTCCTCCGGGCCGGCATGGGCTGCGCGTCCGACCTGTTCGTGTCCCAGATGCAGGACTGGCTGGATCTCGGGACCGCGGGGCGCATGAACGAGCCCGGCATCCTGGGCTGCGGCAACTGGTGCTGGCGGATGGACGCCGGCGCCGCCGGGGAGGAGCTGGCCAAAAAAATAGCCCGTATGACGAAGCTCTACGGGCGCGGAGGTCCTGCATCAAAATGAAAAGGCGTCGGGTCGATTACAGCGGCTTTTCCCTGCGGAGGCTGAACGAACCGCGTTTTGCCCATACGAAGCTGATGTACGGCTGGCTTGTCTATTTTGCCATGTACTTTCTCACGGAGAACCTGATCCCGGAGGAGCGCTGTCATGTGATCCACTGCGCGGTGGACGACATGATCCCCTTCCGGGAGGGCTTCGTGATCGTTTACGTCGCCTGGTTCCTGCTGGTGGTCGGGGCGCTGGCGTACACCTTCTTTTACGATGTGGAAAGCTTTCGGAAGCTGCAGATCTTTCTGATGATCACCCAGGCAGCGGCGATGATCTGCTACCTCGTCTATCCCAGCGTGCAGCATCTGCGGCCCGCGAGCTTTGCGCGGCGGAATCTGTGCACATGGATGCTGGGAGTGATCTACGCCTTCGACACCCCCACCGGGATCACGCCGTCGCTGCACGTGGCCTATGCCCTGGGGATCGTCTCGGTCGCCTGCAAGGACCGGGCGCTGAGCGGCTGGGTCAAGGCCGCGCTCATCGTCTTTACCGCCCTGGTGTGCTACGCGGTCTGCAGCGTCAAGCAGCATTCCTTTATCGATGTGCTCGCCGCCGTGCCGGTCTGCCTGCTGGCGGAGGCCCTGGTCTACGGAAAGGACTGCCGGCTTCTCCGGCGGCACAGCGCAAAATAACGCAACAAAGCAAAAAGGAGCTGTAAAACAGCTCTTTTTTGCTTCTCAAACCGGGGATCATACCGTTGAGCGCCGGTGTCGATACTTGTCCTAAGTAATGCGCATTTTTTCCGTGACCGGAGTTGAAGCTTTTGCTCCATTGTAATACTGGCTTACAGGCAATTCGCATTTTGCAGGTCTTTTCGCGTCCTCGCAAGCTGCGTATCGTTCGCCGTGACCGGGGTTATACCATTCAGCTCCATTGTCGGTACTTGACCTAAGTAGTGCGCTTTTTTATCCGTTTACCGGGGTGAGCCGGTTCTGCTCCATTGAAATACTAGATTATACGAAATTCGCTTTTTGCAGGTCTTTTCTGTGCTGCAGAGCGTCCTCGCAAGCTTCGTATCGTTCGCCCCGACCGCGAGCGGCGGGGCTCATTCACTCCGCTGCTCGTCCTTTCAAAAACACAGCCGCGCTGTCGCTGCGGGCCTCGTCGACAACTTCGGCCCTCCGCTGCGCGGCTGCGTTTTTGTGAACGGGGGATTTCGCTCCGGCGCTGCGTGGATCGCCCCTCTA
>JAFXYJ010000107.1 GCA_017541825.1 Oscillospiraceae bacterium
CTACAAGGCGGGCTGGTCAGTCAAAAAAATCGCGGACGAGATCAGCTGCTCCGAGGCAACAGTTATTAGCAAACTCAAAGACGCAGGGATCTACCGAGGGGCGGATCCCGCCAGAGCAAAGGAGGATCAAGCATGAAAATCAGTCTCACTTTTGACAGCCTGCCAGAGGTCGATCAGTTCGCCCAGGATTGGCTCGGGAAACGGGGCAAGGCTCCCGCACCCGCGCCTTCAGCCTCGGCTTCTGTGCCAGTCGCGACGACCACGCCGGCCGTGGTGACCGCGGCCCCTGTGCCGCCCGTCACCGCGGGGCCCGCGGTGCAGACGCCAATGCCCGCGCCCGCACCCGCCCCGGCGCCGGCGGCACCTACACCTCCGGCCCCGGCGCCGCAGGTGACCATCGAGGATGTGACCAGGGCGGCGGTGGCACTGGCCGATCAGGGCCGCAAGGCTGACCTGCTGGCCTTGCTGGGCAAGTTCGGCGTCCGCGCGATCACGGAGCTGGGCGCAGAGCAGCTCGGCCCGTTTAAACAGGCCCTCGAGATCCTCGGAGGCGGCGCATGAGCGCCGGAGGGCACGCCGGCCGGGATCACGCTAAGCTGAGCGCGTCCGGCGCCCACAGATGGCTCGTGTGCACGCCATCGGCGGCGCTGGAGGCCCAGTTCCCGGATACCGGATCGGCAGCGGCCGCCGAGGGCACGCTGGCTCATGAGATCGCGGAGATCAAGGCCCGCTGCAAGTGTTTTAAGCGCGGCGAGGCCGGGTACATGACAAAGGCCGCGGCGAACAAGAAACTGGCCAAGCTGGCCGCCGAGGAGCTCCACACGGAGGAGATGGAGACCTGCACCGACGAGTACGCGGAGGAGATCTACCTGCAGTATCTCGGATTTTCCGAGAAGCCCTACGTTTACTTTGAGACACGCCTTGACCTGACCGGCTACGTGCCGGAGGGATTTGGCACGGCGGACGCGATCCTGATCGGCGGCGGAAAGCTGGCGATCTGCGATTTCAAGTACGGGAAAGGCGTCCCGGTCAGCCCGGATCACAACCCGCAGCTGATGCTCTACGCGCTGGGCGCCCTCGATAAGTACGGCCTGATCTTTCCGATCACCAAGGTCATCCTGGCGATCCACCAGCCGAGGCTCCAGACGGGCCTCGCCACCTGGGAGACCACGCCGGAGGAGCTGCTGGCCTTTGGCGAGTACGTTAAGGAACGGGCAGCCCTGGCAATCGTCGGCGCGGGCGAATACGCGCCGGGATCCGAGCAGTGCCGGTTCTGCCGGGCCAGACAGGTCTGCAGGGCGAGAGCCGATCACAACATCGAGATGGCGTTTAACGCCGCGCTGGGCGCCCTGCCGCCGATCATCACGGCGCAGGAGGCCGGCGAGTACATCAGCCGCGGCGAGGACGTGGCCAAGTGGCTCCAGGACCTTAAAGACTGGGCCCTGGGCGCGTGCCTCAGAGGCGAGGAGGTACCGGGCTACAAAGCTGTGGAGGGCCGCGGATCCAGAGAGTGGACCGACCAGGCCGCAGCGTTTAAGGCCCTGCAGGACGGCGGGATCGACGAGGCCATGATGTACGAGCGAAAAGCTCTCACCCTGGCCGCGCTCGAGAAGGTCGTCGGAAAGAAAAAGTTCGGCGAGCTCGCCGGAGAGTACGTGGAAAAGAGGCCGGGGAAACCGGCCCTCGTCCCGGAGAGCGACAAGCGGCCGCCGATCACATCAGTGGATAAAGCGTTTGAGGGGGTGGAGGTATGAGGATCATTTCGCAGGAAGGGCTCCCGGAGCCCGTCAACGTACCTTATGACCGGGTGACCGTGCGGCTCCAGAAAATACTGACCGAAGGCGCCGAGATGCACAGGATCATCGCGATCGAAGGGATCAACACTTACCTGCTCGGGATGTACACCAACATCGACGAAGCGGAGAACGTGTTCGAGCGGATCTGCTCCGCCGGATGCATGGGCATGAACGCCTACCAGTTCCCAAGTGATCACTACAGCGAGGGGCCGCTGCCCCTCGGCCCGTCTCGCTGATCGGGTTGTGAGGAACGGGACCTCGTTAAAAAATGAAATGGCCACACAATCGCCGGCATCCGACCAGGCCGTACCGGAAGGGGACCACGAGGGCGACAACGCTGCCCCGGCGTACCCGGTCGCCCTCACTACCGGTAACTACCGTTTACTACAAAACCATACACAAACCTACACAAACCTACACAAACCTACACAAAACCACCGAAAAAGGAGGAAAAACGAATGAACGCAACAACGATCACCATCGGCGAGTGCCGACTGTCTTATGTCCGCGTTTTTGAACCGTACACGTCAGATCCCAAGCAGGAGCCCAAGTACTCCGTAGACCTGCTGATCCCCAAGTCCAACACCGCTGCCAAGGCCCAGATCGACGAGGCAATCGCCGCTGCAATCCAGCAGGCCGTGGCGGGCAAATGGAACGGCGCGGCACCGGACAGCGTACCGGTCACGTTTTACGACGGGGACGGCGTCAAGCAGGACGGCAAGCTCTACGGCGCGGAGTGCAAAGGGCACTGGGTGCTCAGAGCCAAGGCAAGCAAAGGGTACCCGCCTCAGGTCGTGGGACCGGACCGCAAGCCGATCCTCGACCAGACGCAGATCTACTCCGGCTGCTACGCCTGGGCAAATGTCAGTTTTTTCAGCTATAACTCCAATGGCCGCAAGGGTATCAGCTGCGGTCTCAACGCGATCATGAAGACCCGCGACGGCCAGCCGCTGGGCGGCGAGCGCGTCAGCGTCGAGGAGGCCTTTGCCAGGGTGCAGGTCCCGCAGCAGCAGGCACCGGCGCCCTCTTACGGGCAGGCGCCCGCCTACGGACAGCCGGCGGCCCCGGCATACGGGCAGCCGCAGGCTCCCGCTGCCCCGGCATACGGCGCGCAGGGCCCCTCGGTGGATCCGATCACCGGGCTGCCCCTCAGCTGGCAGTAAGCCATGAGACACCATCTCAGTGTGGATCTTGAGACAGCGAGCAGCGCCGATATTGCCAAGACCGGCAGCTATAAGTACGCGCAGGATCCGGATTTCCGGATCTTGCTGTTCGGGTACCGCCTGGACGACGGCCCGGTGGAGGTCATCGACCTGACACAGGGCGACGGCAGGCTGCCGGACAGGATCGTCACGCTGCTGCAGCGGCCCGATGTGACCAAACACGCCTACAACGCCCAATTTGAGTGGTACTGCCTGCAGCGGGCAGGGTACTACACGCCGCTGGAGCAGTGGGAGTGCACGATGGTGCACGGCATGTACCTCGGCTACCCGGCAGGCCTGGCGCGGATCGGCGAGGCCCTGGGCCTCAAGGACGATGAAATGAAGCTGTCGACGGGCAAGGCGCTGATCAGATACTTCTGCGTACCAAACAGGCCGACGAGATCTTTTCCGGGCGGTTTCCACCGTCCGGAGGATGATCCGGACCGGTGGGAGCTGTTCAAAAGGTACAACGAGAGGGACGTGCTGTCCGAGACGCGGATCTGGCAGGTCCTGCGGCAGTTCCCCGTCCCGCCCGCCGAGTGGGAGCTCTGGCGGGCGGATGTGCGCATGAACGCCCTCGGCGTCCGGGTGGACCGTGACCTGGTCACGGGCGCCCTGGCGCTGAGCGACGCGGGCACGGAGCGCATGCTGGCCGAGGCCAGGGCGATCACCGGCCTCGATAATCCCAACAGCCAGGCGCAGCTGCTCCCATGGCTCCAGGCGCACGGGTGCCCCGTGTCCGACATCCGAAAGGAGACGGTCGGGGACCTGCTGGCCGGGGCGGATCTGGAGCCGGACGTCCGGCGCGTGCTGGAGCTGCGGCAGCTCCTCGGCAAGACCTCGATCAAAAAGTACGAGGCCATGCACGTGACAATGGGCGAGGGCGACAGGATCCGCGGGATCAGCCAGTTCTACGGAGCCAACAGGACCGGCAGATATGCCGGACGCCTGGTCCAGATGCAGAACCTCACGAAGAACCACATCAACACTCTCGACGAGGCCCGCAGGCTCGTTAAGACCGGGGATTACGATCTCACCGAGGCCATCTACGGCAACGTGCCGGACCTGCTCTCACAGCTGATCAGGACGGCCTTTATCCCGTCGGAGGGGCGCCACTTCGTGGTCGCAGACTTCTCCGCGATCGAGGCGCGGATGCTGGCCTGGCTGGCCGGTGAGCAGTGGGTGATGGATGTATTCGCGAACGGACGCGACATCTACTGCGAGACGGCCTCCGCCATGTTCGGGGTGCCGGTCGGCAAACACGGCCCCAACGCGGAGCTGAGGCAGCGGGGCAAGGTGGCGACGCTCGCCCTGGGCTACCAGGGCGGCCCCGCGGCGATGATCGCCATGGGCGCCCTGCGCATGGGGATCCCGGAGGAGGACCTGCCGGACATCGTGACCAAGTGGAGGGCGTCAAGGCCCAAGACGGTCAGGATGTGGTACGAGCTGGAGCGCGCCGCGGTCGAGTGCGTCAGCACCGGCCAGATGACCGCTCCGGACTGTGACGGTCCTGCCGGTCGGATCATTTTCCGCATGGAGATCGACCCGATCTACGGAAAGCGCTACCTGACGATGCAGCTGCCGGTGGGGCGAAAGCTCTACTACGTGGATCCGGAGCTCAAGGAAAACAGGTTCGGCAAGCTCGCGATCCACTACCGCGGGACGGAGCAGGCGACAGGCCGGTGGGGCACCGAGTCGACCTACGCCGGGAAGCTGGCCGAGAACTGCATCTCCGGAGACGCGCTGGTGATCACCAGCTCGGGGCTTGTCAGGCTCCGGGACGTCAAGGAGAGCATGCTCCTGTGGGACGGGCTCGAGTGGGTCAGCCACAAAGGCGTCATCGACAAGGGCATCCAGGAGACGATCAGCGTGGACGGTGTCCGGATGACACCGGATCACAAGATACTCACGACGGAAGGATGGAAAAGAGCAGACGAGGCCGGGCTGTACGGCCGCTCGGTCAATGAGTTCAGACGGCTGCGTCAGGTCTATGACATCCAGGACGCCGGCCCGCGGCACAGGTTCTGCATCATGACCGACGCCGGGCCGATGGTCGTCCACAACTGCACGCAGGCCATCGCCCGCGACTGCCTCTGCGAGGTGATCCGGCGGATCATCGACCGGGGCTGGGACGTGGTTTTTCATGTGCACGACGAGGTAATCGTGGATGTCTCGATGGACGTCCATGCTGACGACCTGTGCGCGCTGATGGCGGAGCCGATCGATTGGGCACCCGGGCTGCTGCTCAAGGGCGCAGGCTTCGAGGCGGCCTACTACATGAAGGATTAAGAGGATGAGTTATGACAGAGAAATAAGCATTACCGTCGGGTCATCCAGGTGGTCGACGCAATGGAAGACGACCAGGATGAGCTGGACGGATTTCTGCGGGGAGCTCCGCGAGCCTAAGCGGATCGGGACAGAGACCATTGATGAGTTTATAAAGCTGGACAAATCCGTACAGGACGAACTCAAGGACGTCGGCGGATTTGTCGGTGGGGTCATCGATGGCAACCGCAGAAAAGTCGATGCGGTAAAAAGCCGCGACCTGATCACGCTGGATCTCGACAGCGTCTTGGGGCCTAAGACCGACGCGATCATCGGAGCGGCCCGGGGCATGGGCTACGCGTGCGCGATATACAGCACACGCAAGCACAGGCCCGAGGCGCCCCGGCTGCGGGTGATCTGGCCCACGGACCGGACGATGGACATCTACGAATACGAGCCGGTCGCCAGGCAGCTGGCGCAGATCGTCGGGATCGACTGGTGCGACCCGACGACCTACGAGCTCAACCGGCTCATGTTCTGGCCGAGCACGTGCAGCGACAGCGAGTACATATGCGAGATCATGGATGGCCGGCCGGTGCCGGTCGACAGGATCCTGGCGAGATACTCGGACTGGCACGATATCAGCCAATGGCCGGTCGGGAAAGCGGAGGCAGATCACAGAAACAAGGTCCACGCGCGAAATCAGAAACAGCAGGATCCTGTGACAAAGGACAACATTGTCGGCGCGTTCTGCAGGACCTACACGATCCACGAGGCGATCGAGACCTTCTTGCCAGGGGTCTACGAGCAGGTCAGCGAGGACAGGTACACGTACCTGGGCGGCACGACGGCCGGCGGCGCGGTGGTGTATGAGGATAAGTACTTATACAGCCACCACGCGACGGATCCCTGCAGTGAGCAGGAGGTCAACGCCTTCGATCTGGTCCGCATCCACAGATTCGTCGATCTCGACGAAGGCATCAAGGAGGGCACACCGGTCACCCGGCGGCCGTCCTACGCGGCGATGGAGAACCTGGCGCTCGCGGATCCGCGGGTACAGGAAACACGGCAGCGGGATGTCATGGAGAAGGCACGGGATGCTTTTAAAGGTGTCAACCTGGAGGACCGACCAGAAGAAGAGGCGGCACCGCCCGAGACGATGGAGCTGGAGCTGACCAAGGACGGCAAGGTAAAGCGGACGATCAGCAACGCATCGAAGATCCTCGAGATGGATCCGCGGCTGAAAGACCGGATCGCCATAGATCTCTTTATGGAGGCCCCGGTGGTCACCGGCCCGATGCCGTGGGAGCATCCAGACGACCGCGCCAAGTGGGAATCAGGCAAGATCACCCGGCGCATGTGGTCCAATGTGGATGACGCCGCGTTCCACGGTTTTATGGAGAAGTACTACGGACTGGCGCCCGGGAAATATCTCGATGATGCCCTGACCCTGGGTTTTGATCAGCACAGGGTCAACGAGGTCGAGGACTATCTGCGGGGGCTTACTTGGGACAGGACGTCCCGGATCGAGACGCTGTTCGTGGACTACCTGGGCGCCGAGGACAACGCGTACACGAGAGCGGCGGCGCGTAAAGTGATGATCGCCGCAGTGGATCGGGTGATCAACGGCGGGACGAAGTTTGACTACATGATCATCTTCAGCGGCGACCAGGGCATCGGCAAGAGCACCTTTATCAGACACCTCGCGGGAGACAAGTGGTTTTCCGACTCGGTTGAGAAGTTCGCCGGGAAGGAAGCGTCAGAGCTGCTGAGGGGCAGATGGCTGTTCGAGATCGGCGAGCTGTCAGCCATGAACAAATCGGAGATATCCGATATAAAGATGTTCCTGTCGAAGGTCTCCGACATCTACCGGGCGCCATTCGCCCACCGGACAGAGGAACACCCGCGGCGCTGCGTTTTCTTCGGCACGTCGAACGACGTGGACTTCCTCCGGGATATGACGGGAAACCGTCGTTTCTGGCCGATCGATGTGCATCCGGATCCGGAGCGCCGGGAGATGGTCTTCACCAAGCTCCGGGAGGATCGCGACCAGATCTGGGCTGAGGCGTACTACCGCTGGCAGCACCCGGAGATCTACGGCGAGGAACCGCTGTACATGACCGGCGAGGATGAGAGCCATCTCGCGCTGCTGGCGCAGGAAGCACACAGGGACGACAACGGCTGGGCGTCGCAGATCCAGTCGTACCTCGAGGACACGATGGTGCCTGCCGGCTGGTACGACATGGACCTGCAGGAGCGCCGCATGTGGCTGCACGGCCGCAAGGCCCCGATGCCGGAGGGGACGGAGGAGCGGCTGGTACACCTTGACCGGGTATGCGTCGTGCAGATCTGGGAGGAGTGCTTCGGCCGTGATCTGGTGGAGCTCGGCCGCAGGCCGCAGGACCGCCAGGCGATCAGGCAGATCATGGAGCGGATGCCGGGGTGGCAGCGCGTCAGGACTTCCTGCCGGTTTGGCAAAGCCTACGGTACGCAGCGAGGATATGTTCGCCAGCAGGAGGAAAACCTGTAGACAAGGCCGTGTAACAGCCGTCTACAACCGTTTACAGTGTTGACGGTATTTGCCTACAGTGTCTACAGGTTTCAACAGACGCTGTTGACGCTGAAAATCCAGTATTTATAAGGGTTTAAGTACTATTGTCTACATGTCAACACTATTTCTTTAAAAGATATAAAAATAAATAAATTAAACGTATATGTATAGGGCTGTACGCCTTAATCGCGAATTAATTAAATAACGCGCGTGAGAGCGTTGCACGTAGACAAGGAGGTGATCACGTGAAAGAGAGCGAGGTCGAACGGGTCCTCGTGGACGAGGTCCGGAAAGCGGGAGGCCGGGCGCCCAAGTGGGTCTCCCCGGGCAACGTCGGCGTGCCGGACCGGATCGTCTTCCTGCCGGGCAGGACCATGCCGATCTTCGTGGAGCTTAAGACTGAGACCGGCAGGCTGTCCGGGCCGCAGAAGGTCTGGGCGGCCAGACTGCGGGAGCTGCACCAGCGGGTCCGTACCGTGTACGGGATGCAGGGGCTCGAGGAATTATTCCGGGAGCTGGGCATGCCGGACAGCGCGCGGCGGGCGCGGCAGATCCGGGAGCGGCAGGATAAATCGAGAAATATCGATATGAAAAGAGGGACAGATGATTAAGTACGTGATTATTATCATGGTCTACCTGGCCATCGGTACCGCGTCGGCCATCCTGGCGTCGGCCTACAGCGGAGGCGAGCTGCGGGAGGACGTCATCGGGGCGATCGTCTTCGCGTGGCCGGTCATCGGCCTGCTGCTGGTCTTCCTGCGGTTCTCCGCCTGGCTGGCCGAGACGGTCAACGAGATCGGCAGGATGATCAGGGAGGAGGACGAGGATGACTAAGGAGGAGCGCTGGCGCGCTGAGGGCATGTCGTTCTGCCTGCGCTTCCTGACGGAACACGACAACGATGTCGAGGCGCTGAAAGCGGAGATCCGGAGGCGCGGCGCGGGTTCCATTCCGCTGGCGCTCAGCCGGGCGGATGAGAACCGTTTCTGCAAAGCTGTTCGGGAGAATTGCCTGGATACCGTCCTGATCATGACGCTCGCCGTCCTGCATGACACCTTTGGTTTCGGCAGGATCCGGGCCAACAGGTTCAAGACCGCATTCAACCAGGCGGCAGAGTACCTGCAGGACGATTGCATCAACTGGACGGAAATCCGAAAGGGACTTGAAGAACAACTCGGTATGGTAATTGGCATCAGATGGGCGAACGGGCATGAGGTCAGGAACCCGTCGGAGAAAGAGGAGGGAGGTGATGGGAAATGAGGTTCGAGCCGCACGATTATCAGCGCCGCTGCATCGACATGATCGTCGAGCAGCCGCGCGTCGGTTTGTTCCTCGATTAGGGGCATGGGATTAGGGAAGACCGTGATCTCCCTGACCGCTGCGCGGATCCTAAAGTACGAGAGGCTGCAGGTCGCGCGCGTCCTGGTCATCGCGCCGAAAAAGGTGGCCGAGGGCACCTGGTCGACGGAGGCCAGAAAGTGGGACCACCTGCAGGACCTCAGGGTCTCGCAGATCCTCGGGACCGAGAAGCAGCGGATCGCCGGGGCGACGGCAGCGGCCGACATCTACGTGGTCAACCGGGAAAACGTGCCCTGGCTGCGGGACTACTGGCAGCACCAGTGGCCCTATGACATGGTGATCGTCGACGAGTCGTCGTCGTTCAAAAACCACTCGGCCAAACGGTTTAAAGCGCTGGTGAGCGAGCTGCCGCGGATCGACAGGATGGTCCTGCTGACCGGCACGCCGTCTCCCAACGGGCTGCTGGACCTGTGGGCGCAGATCTACCTGCTGGACGGCGGGGAGCGCCTGCAGAAAAGATACAGCTGGTACCGGGACATCTACTTCCAGGCGGACATCCGGGGAGCCTACGGGCAGGTCTTTTCCTGGAAGCCAAAGCCCGGAGCCGCAGAGAAGATCACCGCGGCGATCTCGGACATCTGCGTCAGCATGCGGGCGGAGGACTACCTTAAGCTCCCCGACATCATCTACGACGACGTCCCGGTCGTCCTGGACAAAAAAGCCGAGGCGGCATACCGCGAG
>JAFXYJ010000108.1 GCA_017541825.1 Oscillospiraceae bacterium
CGGCGCCCTTGATGTTGGCGCCCATCAGGTTCAGGAAGTTGGCCAGGTCCACGATGTGGGGCTCCCTGGCGGCGTTCTCGATCTCGGTGCGGCCCTCGGCCAGCGCCGCGGCCAGCATGATGTTCATGGTGGCGCCGACGGAGACCTTGTCCAGGTAGATCTCCGCGCCGCGGAGCCGTCCGTTGACGGCGCGGGCGTCGATGAAATCGGTGACCTCCACCTCGGCGCCCAGGGCGTTCATGCCCTTGACGTGCTGGTCGATGGGCCGTACGCCGAAATTGCAGCCGCCGGGCATCGTAGTCCGGGCCACGCCGAAGCGGCCGAGCATCGCGCCGACGAGATAATAGGAGGCGCGGATCTTGCGCATCCGGTCATAGTCCGCTCCCTGCCAGCCGGCGCGGCGGCTGTCGATCTCCACGGTGGAGGGGTTGATCATGCGCACCCTGCAGCCGAGGGATTCAAGGATATGCAGAAGCGTTTCGGTATCGCTGATCTGGGGCAGATTCTCGATCCGGCAGATGCCGTCGACCATCAGTGCCGCGGGGATGATGGCCACGGCCGCGTTTTTCGCGCCGCTGATCTCGACTTCGCCGTGCAGGCGGCTGCCGCCCTGAATTCTGTATGTTTCCAAGCGAAATACCTCCCGTTGCCGTATGGCGGAGGATGAATTGTCCCCGATTTGTAATCATTTCCATACGTATACACAGTTACTATATCACAGAATGGCCCGCTTGGCAATTCAATTTTACATAAAACCATTTATATACTTGCATAAAGTTCAAAAAACCGCGGAAAACGACAAAAAAAGCCCCTTTTATATGCAAAAAACGGCTGTTTTCACAGCCGTTTTCCATATCGCAGCGTACCGTTTCGGCCCGGTGCTCCGCTCATCCGGCGGTCCCGCCGGCACTTCGAGCGGCGTTCTTCAGCGGAGATACCTTTTCGCCTGGAGCACGGCAATGGCGGTCTTGCCGTCGTGGATATCGCCGCTGAGCACGTGATCGTACAGCTCGTCGAACGGGATGCGCACCACGTCGAGGAATTCTCCCACGTCGGGATGGGCCTCGCCCGCGTGAAGGTTGAGAGCCAGGAACAGATAGAGCTGTTCGGTGGAAAAGCCGGGCGAGGTATAGTAGCGCCCGAGAGGGATCATCTGAGAGGAAGAGAAGCCGGTCTCCTCGCTCAGCTCGCGGACCGCGCATTTGGCCGGGTCCTCGCCGAATTCCAACTTCCCCGCCGGCGCCTCGAGGATATGCTCGCCCATGGCGTAGCGGTACTGACGCACGCAGTAAGCATAGCCGTCGGCGTCCACCGGCAGTATGCACACGCCGCCGGGGTGCTCCACCACCTCGCGGAAAGCCTCGGAGCCGTCGGGCAGCCGGATCCTGTCCATCGTGACATTGATGACGACGCCCTCGTAGCGGTTGATCCGGCGTATTTTTTTCTCGGAATAATCCATGGATGACACCTCATGCCGTTTTTGTTTTGCGTATTATACCACCGCCTGCGGCGTTTTGCCAGATATTTTCACTTCTCCCGCCGGTGTTTTCGGGGCTATAATGGGAAAAAACGCAGGAGGACGACATGGCGGAGACGGTCAAATGCCTGGCAGTGCGTGTGCCGGGCCTGCCCAGCGACGATCAGGCGGAGGCCATCGTGCGCGCGGCGCTCGCCCCGAGGGACGACTGGGGCGCGCTGGAGATCGAGATCTTTCCCGGACGGGAGGGTACGCTGCTGCTGGCCCGCCCCGCGCGCGGAGTTTACATAACTGCAGATGCTCTCCGGTTTCTGGTCCGGAGGCGGCGCTGATACCGGTACCCGACAGAACGCTTCCGTTTTCCGTCAGGCCCCGGCAGACAGTTTGCCTCTTGACAGATGTGTTATAATCCTTTCGTAACGTTCTCGCGGAAAGGAAGTGGGACCATTGCCGAAAAAGGAGGGCGTGAAGGAGATCGCCTCCAACCGCAAGGCGTTCCACGACTATTTCGTGCTGGAACGCTTCGAAGCGGGCATTGAGCTCTTCGGCACGGAGGTCAAATCCATCCGGGCCGGCCAGGTCAACCTGAAGGACAGCTTCTGTCTGATCCGGAACGGAGAGCTGTTCGTGCGGGGGATGCACGTGAGCCCCTATGAAAAGGGCAATATCTTCAACCGCGACCCGGTGCGGGTGCGGCGGCTGCTGATGCACAAGCGCGAGATCCGCCGGCTCGGCGACCGGGTGGCCCAGGAGGGCGTGGCGCTGATCCCCCTCCGGCTGTACTTCAAGGACAGCCGGGTCAAGGTGGAGCTGGGGTTGTGCAAGGGCAAAAAACTGTATGACAAGCGCGAATCCGACGCCCGGCGCGAGGCCGAGCGGGACATGGACCGAGCCAGGAAAGAGAGGATATGAGCATGAAGAATCCTATCGTGACGTTTGAGATGGAGGACGGCGGCGTCATCAGGGCCGAGCTGTACCCCGAGACCGCGCCCCAGAGCGTGCGCAACTTTGTCACGCTGGTACAGAAGGGCTTTTACGACGGGCTGATCTTTCACCGCGTCATTCCCGGTTTCATGATCCAGGGCGGCGACCCCCAGGGCACCGGCATGGGCGGCCCCGGCTACCACATCTACGGCGAGTTCCGCCGCAACGGCTTTGACAACCGCCTCAAGCACACCCGCGGCGTGCTGAGCATGGCCCGGGCCATGGCGCCCAACTCCGCCGGCAGCCAGTTTTTCCTCATGCACGAGGACGCGCCGCATCTGGACGGCGATTACGCCGCCTTCGGCAAGGTCATCGAGGGGCTTGAGGTCATTGACCGGATCGCCTCCGTGAAGACCGACTACAACGACCGGCCTCTGGAGCCCCAGGTGATGAAAAAGGTCACCGTGGAGACCTTCGGCGAAGAGTATCCCGAGCCCAAGCATTACAACTGAATTAACGCAGCGCGATCTCCCCGACCTTATTCCAAAAAGAAGGGGGCCTCCGGGGGGAACATGGTTCCCGCCCGGAAGTTGCCCCGCCGCCAGGCGGCTTCATGATTTCCGCAGAAATCATGGCAACTATGGGGGCGTAACGGTTTCGACGGGGATGCGGAGATCGGAATAGCGGGCGGATGCGCCTAACATCCATAAAATGGGCACTTATAAATTAAAGAACAACGATAACGCTGTTCTGGCCGCGGCCTAAGCCGTGACCCGTCCCCTCCGGGAGTGCCTCGGCCCGGATGCGGGGCGTCGATCAGAGGCGGACGTGCGTGCGCAAAGCTTTGAGCGCACCATGCATCATGAAGCTACCCGACCCATCGGTTTGACATTTGTCCGGTGATGAGGGGAACGGGGAGCGATCCCGCATCAAATGTCTGCGCCCGGAGAAGTTCCCTTTGAAGCGTTTTCGGACAGGGGTTCAACTCCCCTCGCCTCCACCAAACAAAAACGGCCCACCCGTCAGGGTGGGCCGTTTTTGTTTCACGGAACCGGGGAGTTGAACGGGAGCGGTACTTGGCAAGGCGCTCTTGAATATCCTTGATGAAGACGCTGTATTCCTCGTCTGTCTCACGCATCAAGAAATCGGCATTATGTCATGCTCTGTTTAACTATCTTTAGAGTAATAAGTGATTATTACAACAGCATCTTTTGGGAAACAATTTTCTAACTCAACTATTTGTTGGGGCTTACAATGCTATCTACATATTTCAACAAGGCTTTCCAATAGTCTTCACGATCATATCTGTCTTTCTCTTTCATCTTTTGTTGCTGTTCCTTATATCTATCTACCTTTCTCTGCGTTTCTTTGAGCAATTGCCCATCAAAGTCAACTCTATTTATTGAACTATTTTGTTCATTGTTATCTAATGAAGTTGTTTGACTTTGTAAAGAAAGATTATTGATGTATTCTTGTAATTCTATTGCCTGTTTTTCATCTTCTTCAAGTTGTTTATTATAAATCTCAAGTTCTTGTCTTAAGGATTCTGGATACCAATGCTCTTCTGGATAGAAAAACTCTTCAACATCTATTTCAGATGACATCTTGATAGTATGATAAGAAAATGTGACATAGTTACTATCTAAATCTATTATTCTATTGAAAACATCTCCTTCTTTTCCCGTATAAACGCAGACACTATAGTACCCTTTATAGACACATGGTCCATAGTTTACACATTTTCTTCTATAATTCCATTTATACACCCTTTGTGGATTGGGGCCTATAGCTGTAAATCTCTTATCAAGCTGAAATCTCTCAATGGTATGGTTAGATTTTGACTCTTCATCATTATCCTTCCAACTCTCATTGAATAGCCAAGCAATTCGTCTTCCTTCCTTTAGGTGAAATCGTGTTCTATCAACATACTCTTTCTTTTTGATAGAACTATATTGAAATTCTAACACAATATTAGCTTCTTTAATAAATACATCAGCAATATGCTTTTCGCCTGTTTCATTATCTGTAAAGATATGCTCTCGTTCTTCTTTTGGAAAATACTCCTGCATTCTAATATGCCATTCTGACATGTTTTTGTAGTCAGCATTATAATCATAAGGACACTTCTCATCATTTCGTTTCCTTGGATCATGTGCAAAATGGTGTCTGTTGGTATCCCCTCGCCTCTGAATAACAGGACTTCCACAAGCAGGGCAAACGCAATGCTTAAATTCGCCATCTTCAGCATTCACCCTAATATTGTTTTCATCTATAGCGAAAAACATTTATATCCTACTCTCTTAATAAGAACAAAAGGGTAGATAAGCCTACCCTTTAATTATTTCTAAATCTATCTATAATCAAATATCTAAAGCTATCTTCATGTGCTGAGGGGAAGTTCATAAGAAAAGCTTTATAAAACAAAAATAGCATAAACCCTCGCTTTTATCAAGATTTCTTTCACTTTTACAATTGATTATTCAAATCTCTTTATACTGTGTCAATATGATTTTTATAGCACAACTAAAACGGAAACTCAACACAATCGGCATTTGTCTCCCCCGTGTCTACGAATCGTAGGTTGCCCTTTTGGCGCGGGTGTATTATCGTAAGGCCCAGGGAGGTGACCGGAATGAATCAGTATGTCACCGGCGCCATGATCCGGCGCCTGCGCGAGGAGCGAAAGATCACACAGCTGCAGCTGGCGGAAAGGATGAACGTCAGCGACAAGGCCGTTTCCCGGTGGGAGACCGGCCGCGGGTACCCCGACATCACCCTGATCGAGCCGCTGGCCGAGGCCCTGGGCGTCTCGGTCATCGAGCTGTTCTCCGGGGAGGACGTGGTCAACACCAACCGGGCCGCGCACATGCTGCGCTCCAAATTCCACGTCTGCCCGATCTGCGCCAACGTGATCCTCAGCACGGGAGAGGCCGTCGTGAGCTGCTGCGGGATCACCCTGCCCGCGCTGGAGGCGGAGGCTCCCGACGAAGGCCACCCCATCCGCGTCGAGCGCGTCGAGGACGAGTTCTATGTCACGATCGCCCACGAGATGCGCCGGGACCACAGCATCACCTTCCTCGCCGCGCTGGGCGTCGACGGCTGGGAGGTGCGCCGGCTTTACCCCGAGGGGGACGCCCAGGCCCGGTTCAGGATCGCCGGGACCGATCGGTTTTATTATTACTGCAACCGGCACGGTCTGTTCACGGCCCCCGCGAAGATCACGCCGTAACACGATATTCTTCAAATGGGACCCGCTTCGTTTTGCTGCGGCGGTGAGCTCCGCGAGACTTTATTCCCAAAATGAAAAGCCGCCTTTCGGCGGCTTTTTTCGTTGTGCCGGGTCATTCGTCCGCGCTCTCGGCGTAGATCTGCGCCAGACCTCCGTGAGAGGTCTCGCGGTACTTCTCGTCCATGTCCCGGCCCGTTCGGTACATGGTCGCGACCACCTCATCGAAGGAGATCTTGCGGGTGGAATACAGGAACCGCGACAGGTTCACGGCGCTGATGGCACGCATCGCGGCGACGGCGTTGCGCTCGATGCAGGGGATCTGCACCAGTCCCCGGACCGGGTCGCAGGTCAGCCCGAGGTTGTGCTCCATGGCGATCTCCGCCGCGTATTCGATCTGGTCGATGTTCAGTCCGTAAAGCGACGCGAGGGCGGCCGCCGTCATGGAGCAGGCGCTGCCGATCTCCGCCTGGCAGCCGCACTCCGCGCCGGAGATGCTGGCATTGGTGCGGATCACGTTGCCGAAGAGCGCCGCCACCGCCAGCGCGTCGAGGATCTCCTCCTCGGGGAAGCCGCGGTCGTACTGCATGTAGTACATCACCGCCGGCAGCACGCCGCTGCTCCCGCAGGTCGGCGCGGTGACGACCACCTGTTCGTCCGCGTTCTCCTCGCTGACCGCGTAGGCGTAGGAGGCGATGACTCGGTTCATCGTCACGTCGGCGCTCTCGTTGTAGCAGCGCTTTTCAAAGAGCATCTTCGCCTTCCGGGCGACGCCGAGGCCGCCGGGCAGCACCCCGTCCGCCGCCAGCCCGCGCCGGACGGCGCCCTTCATCGCGTCCCACACCGTTTCCAGATAGGGACGCAGCGACGGTCCCTCGATCCGGCGGATCAGTTCCGTGAGCGTCAGATCCTCCTCGCGGCAGAAACGCTGGATCTGTGTGAAATCCTTCTGCGGGTAGATCTCCCGTTCCTCGTCGGAATCTTCGCCCTCGATGCGGATCGAACCGCCGCCGATGCTGAAGATCCGCGCGGAGCCCAGCTCCCGCCCGTTTTTGAGCGCCGTGAAGAGCATGGTGTTCGGGTGGGGCAGGTCCGCCGTCTCCCTGTCAAATACGATCTCCGCCCCCGGCAGGCCGGCCAGGATGGCCTTGCCGGTGCCGTGTCCCTCGCCGGTATAGGCCAGCGAACCGTACAGGGTCACGCGCCAGGCGTCCGCCTCCGGGTAGCGCCGCGCAAATGTCTGCGCCGCCCGGTACGGGCCGACGGTGTGGGAGCTGGAGGGTCCGTTGCCGATCTTGTATACGCTTTGTATGCTTCTCATGATTCATCTCCGCCGTGTCTTTGATACTCCCTTTATACCACGGATCCCGGAAAAAGGCCACCCCGATCTTCGGCAAATACAGCCCGCCGCGGCGCGGAATGCCTTGACTTCAGGCGTTTTCCTCTGTATTCTTTATCTTGGAGGAGGACCCCTTCGGGGGTGCTGTGAAAAGCCGCACAGCGGCAACAGAGGAGGAATTACAAATGAATAACGCACTGATCGAAAAGTACGCGGACGAGTGGAAGCAGATCGGAGAATACCGCTCCTCCTGGGGAGTGGATGCGCGGGAGCCCATGCGGAACTTCCCGATCTCCGAACGTGAGAATTTCGAGCGGCTGTTTCGCCGGGAAAAACCGGTCTATATCCCGGTGATCACCGACATGACGCCCTTTTCGCCGGCCATCATCCCGGACCACAAGGTCCGTGCCTGGGCGCTGGAGATCGCGGAGCCCAGTCTCCCCGGCGGGAAATGCGACGGCGGTCCAGACATGTTCGGGGTGATCTGGGACTATGTCCCCGTCACCGGCGGCTCCATGGTGCACGGCGACAATCCCAAGATCAAGGACATCACCCACTGGGAGGATTACATCACCTTCCCCGATCTGGACAGCTACGACTGGGAGGGCAGCGCCAGGAACAACGCCGCGCTGTTCACGCCCCGGCGCATGACCCGTATCTGGCTCATGAACGGCCTCAACGAGCGGATGCTGTCTCTGATGAATTTCCGTGACGTGATGGTGGCTTATGTGGACGAGGACATGCAGCAGGGCGTGCACCGGTTCTTTGACAGGCTGTGCGACTTCTACGACGACCTGTTCGACCGCTATCGCCGCTATTACGGCTGCGACGTCGTGATGTTCAACGACGACTGGGGCACCCAGCGCGGCCCGCAGTTCTCCCCGGATACCGCCAGGGAGATGCTGATGCCCTACATCCGCCGCCTGGTGGAATCCTGCCACAAGCGCGGGATGTATTTCGAGCTGCACAGCTGCGGCAAAAATGACATCATCGCCCCGGTCATCGCCGAGAGCGGCGTCGACCTGTGGCTGCCGCAGGAAAACATCAACGATTACGACCTGCTTTATCGGCTGATCGGCGACAGGGTCATGCTTGCCTTCCCCACCGATTCCGACCCGCAGATGAGCGACGAGGAGGCCTGGGCCTCCGCCGAGCGCTTCATGGACCGCTTCGGGAAATACGGCAACGTGATCCTGAACAACACCTTCCCGGTGCAGCATCCGCGCATCGTCGAGTTCCTGTATTACCTTACCCGCGAGGCCTACGCCGGGTGACCCTGTCCCGGGCGCGGCGCCTCATCAGCCCTGCGAGAGAACGGCCGCCGTGCCGTTCTCTTTTTTCGGGGCGCGGCGCCATTCGGTCCGCTCCTGCCGGTTTTCTTTGACAGCGGGGGCAAGAGCGTGTAAAATGATGTTCAGTCTCTACGGGAGAGGGGGATGACCCGATGGATCAGCAGACCGCCGTTTCAGAACAGGCAGAGACGGTTCGGCGCAAACGCAGAAAAAGCAGCGGCAGGAAAGCCTTTCAGACGATCGTAGTTTTCGGTCTGATGCTCTCTTTTCTGCTGATCGCGGCTCTGGGCCTGATCGTCTATCGGGAAGACCGCCGGCTCGTCAGAGAGCTCGACACGCTGCAGCGCTCGGCCCTCGAGCTGCAGGACACGGTGGGCGATCTGTCGAAGAAGATGACGGAGTTCCTTGCGAGCCGGGAAGAGTCCTTGAAAGAGCCCGCGCCGGTCCAGGCGGAGGAAGCCAAGCCCGACACGGCGCTCTCCAGGCCCGTCTCCTATGACGGGATCATCAGATCCATCGCGCATCGCGGGTTCTCCGCCGCCGCGCCGGAAAACACGCTCCCCGCCTATATCCTGGCGGCCCGCGAGGGGTTTTATTACGTGGAGACCGATATCTGCTTCACCGCGGACGGCGTCCCCGTGTGTCTGCACGACGACACGATCGACCGGACCAGCAACGGCACCGGGTACATCGGCGATCTGACCCTCGAGGAGCTGCGGCAGTACGATTTCGGCTCCTGGAAGTCGTCCGAGTACGAGGGCACAAGGATCCCCACGCTGGAGGAGTTCCTGCTTCTGTGCCGGGAGCTGGGACTGTTCCCGTATCTCGAGCTGAAGGAAACGGGCAATTACACCGGCGCGCAGATCCGCGACCTCGTCAACATCGTTTACGCCTGTGGGATGGACGGAAAGGTCACATGGATCTCCTTTTCCTACACGTTCCTGTCCTACATCCGCCGATTCGACAACCGAGCCCGGCTGGGCTATCTCGTCCAGTCCGTCACGTATCCCGTCATCCTGACCGCAAAGAATCTGCGGACGAATTACAACGAGGTCTTTATCGACTCGATGTCCGGCACCGATGAGGAATGCCAGCTCTGTTTTGACCACCGCATCCCCCTGGAGGTCTGGACCCTCGACAGCGCCGAGGCCATCCTCGCGCTCAACCCGTATATCACCGGCGTGGCCAGCAACAGCCTCATCGCGGGGAAAATACTGTACGAGGCCAGCGCGCGATGACGCCGCCGGAACGCACGCCGTTCCTCCCGCCTGTCAAAGAAAAATGCTTGACAGGCGGGAGTTTTGCGTCTATAATACCCGGGATAGCAAGGAAAAATACTTGACAGGAGGCGCCGAGACCCATGGACGAGGCCTATTTTCGGACGATGCTGTTCGATTTTTACGGCGAGCTCCTGACGGACAAGCAGAAGGAGTATTTCGACCTCCACTACAACGAGGACCTCTCGCTGACGGAGATCGCCCAGAGCGAGGGGATCTCCCGGCAGGGCGTGTGGGACATCATCCGCCGCGCGGAGGAGAGCATGCGCCGCTATGAGGAAAAGACCGGGCTGGTGGCACGGTTCGGCCGGGAGCGCTCGCTGATCGATTCGCTGGAGCACACCCTCGAGGCGCTGCTCCCGCATCTGGAGGGCGAGCCCCGCACCATGGCGGAGGAAATGCAAAAGGAACTGACGGAGCTGCGACATGGCATTTGAAAATCTCTCCGACAAACTCAACAACGTGTTCAAAAACCTCCGGGGCAAGGGCCGGCTCTCCGAGCAGGACGTCAAGGACGCCATGCGCGAGGTGCGTCTGGCGCTGCTGGAGGCGGATGTAAGCTACAAGGTCGTCAAGGACTTCATCAAGACCGTCAGCGCCCGGGCCACCGGCGCCGAGGTCCTGGAGGCCCTCTCCCCCGCGCAGACGGTCATCAAGATCGTCAACGAGGAGCTCTGCGCGCTGATGGGCGGTCAGAATCAGCGGCTGAACATCTCCTCAAAGTCGCCCAGCGTCGTGATGCTGGTGGGGCTGCAGGGCGCGGGCAAGACCACCAACGGCGCCAAGCTGGCCGCGCTGATGCGCAAGACGCAGAACAAGCGTCCGCTGCTGGCGGCCTGCGACGTCTACCGTCCCGCCGCCATCGATCAGCTCATCACCGTGGGCAAAAAGCTGGACATTCCCGTTTTCGAGGAGGGTCAGGGCGACCCGGTGGAGATCGCGAAGCACGCCGTCGACCACGCCCGCCGTCACGGCAACGATCTGGTGTTCCTGGACACCGCCGGCCGTCTCCACATCGACGAGGCGCTCATGGACGAGCTGCGAAACATCAAGGCAGCCGTCGATCCGGCGGAGATCCTGCTGGTGGTGGACGCCATGACCGGCCAGGACGCGGTCAACGCCGCGGCCTCCTTCGACGAACAGCTCGGCGTCACGGGCGTGATGCTCACGAAGCTTGACGGCGACGCCCGGGGCGGCGCGGCGCTCTCCGTGCGGGCCGTGACGGGCAAGCCCATCAAGTTTGCCGGCACCGGCGAGAAGCTCGACGCCATCGAGGTGTTCCACCCCGACCGGATGGCCAGCCGCATTCTCGGCATGGGCGACATGCTCACGCTCATCGAAAAGGCCGAGGCCGCCGTGGACGAGAAGAAAGCCAGGGAACTGGCCGAAAAGCTCAAGAAAAACCGCTTTACCCTCACCGACTATCTCGATCAGCTCCATTCCGTCAAGGACATGGGCTCCATGGAGGACCTTGCCGGGATGATCCCCGGTCTGGACCCCAAGGCGCTGCAGGGCGCGAAGGTGGATGAAAAGGCCATGGCGCACACCGAGGCCATCATCCTGTCCATGACGCCCCAGGAGCGGGACAATCCCTCCCTGCTCAACGCCAGCCGCAAGCGGCGCATCGCCGCCGGCGCGGGCGTGGCCGTCGTGGACGTCAACCGGCTGCTCAAGCAGTATGAAATGATGCAGTCCATGGCAAAGCAGCTCTCCGGCAAGAAGATGAAGCGGCTCCGCCGCGGCGGCGGCTTCCCCTTCGGATTATGATCCAATCAGACCCTCTTCGTTGGGCTCTCATTGGACAAAAGCGCTGCGCTCATCGTACTCGCTTCGCCCGCACGTTCGCTCCGCGAGAAGTGTATTTTCGAGACACATGTCCCCGGGAAATATGATCTGATTATTATTTGTGCCTGTCGGCGCAAGCCCTGCGAGGCATTTTAACCCTGTTTATTGTTGCAGAAGCAATAAAAATACCATAAATCATTTTGGAGGAAAACATCATGGTCAAGATCCGTCTGCGCCGCATGGGCGCCAAGAAAGCCCCTTATTACCGCATCGTCGTGGCTGACAGCCACTCCCCCCGCGACGGCCGCTTCATCGAGGAGATCGGCCTGTACGATCCCGTCACCGAGCCCGCCACCATCAAGATCGACATGGAGCGCGCCAAGTACTGGATCGCCAACGGCGCCCAGCCCACCGACACCGTCCGCGGCCTGCTCAAGCTGGCTGAGGCCCCCGAGGCCTGAGCGACAGGGGCGACGTCAGAATGAAAGAACTGTTGACCTACATCGTGCAGAGTCTCGTCGACAAAGCCGACGAGGTCTCTGTGACCGAGCGCGAGTCCGGCGGTGAGACCGTATTCGAGGTACGGGTCGCCGCGGGCGATATGGGCAAGGTCATCGGCCGCCAGGGCCGGGTCGTGAAGGAGATCCGCGCGCTGATGAAGGCCGTCGCCCAGAGAGAGGGCAAAAAGGTCTCGGTCGAGATCCTCGACTGAGCTGAGATCGGCTGAACAGGGGCGTGAAGTCACGCCCCTGCGGCATATGTGGTGATTTGCAGATGAAGCAGGAATATCTGGAAGCGGGAAAGATCGTCAGCACCTTCGGCGTCCGGGGCGAGGTCAAGCTGCAGCCCTGGTGCGACGGAGCCGACTTTCTGCGCCCGTTCCGTACATTGTATATCGACGGAGCGCCCCGGCGCGTCGTGTCCTCCCGGGTCCACAAGGACATGCTGATCGTGCAGTTCGAGGGCGTGGAGGACGTCAGCGCCGCCATGGCGCTCAAGGACAAGGTCGTCACCTTTGCCCGGGCCGACGCGAAGCTGCCCGAGGGCCGCTTTTTTATCGCGGACATCCTCGGCGCCCGGGTCGTGGACGAGGCCGGCGCCGAGGTGGGCCGGCTCACAGAGGTGCTGGACCTGCCCGCCGGGCAGGTCTATGTGGTGCAGGGGGAGAGCGAGCACACGATCCCCAACCGGCCGGAATTCATCCTCGGCGTCGACACGGACAGCGGCCTGATCCGCGTACACATGATAGAGGGGCTGTAACCATGCGCATCGATATCATGACGCTGTTCCCCGAGGCGGTGGCCGCCTCGCTGAAGATCAGCATCCTCGGCCGGGCGGAGAAAAAGGGCATCCTCGACATCCGCTGCGTGCAGATCCGGGATTTCACCGACAACAGACAGCAGCAGGTGGACGACTATCCCTACGGCGGCGGATGGGGCTGCGTGATGATGGCCCAGCCGCTCAAGAGCTGTCTCGACCACATCATCGGCGACGCCGGCGAGCGACGCCGGCGGGTCATCTATCTCTCCCCCCAGGGAAAGACCTTTGACGAGGCCGCCGCCCGGCGGCTGGCCGCGGAATACGACCATCTCGTGCTGGTCTGCGGCCACTACGAGGGCGTGGACGAGCGGTTCATCGAGGAGTGCGTCGACGAGGAGCTCTCGCTGGGCGACTTCGTCCTCACCGGCGGCGAGCTCGCCGCCATGGCCGTCACCGACGCGGTCTGCCGTCTGGTGCCTGGCGTGCTCTCCGACGAAGAGTGCTTCACCGGCGAGAGCCACTGGGAGGGTCTGCTCGAATACCCCCAGTACACCCGTCCGGAGGTCTGGGAAGGCCGGAGCGTCCCGGCGGTGCTCCGGGGCGGCAACGACGCCGAGATCCGCCGCTGGCGGCGCAAGCGTATGCTCGAGCGCACGATGGAAAAGCGTCCGGACCTGTGGGACCGCCGGGAGCTGTCCGACGAGGATGAAGCGCTGCTCGCGGAGCTTTTGAAGGAGCGCTCCCGCCGCCCGCTCGAGGAGCCGGTGGTATGCCGGCCGGTGACCGAGGCCGATGTGGAGGCCGTGGGCCTGCTCTTCCGCCAGGCGAAGAACTATCTCCGGAAAAACCGCGTGGACCAGTGGCAGGACGGCTATCCCAACGAGGACACGGTCCGCGGCGACATCGACAGCGGCGAGGGTTATGTGATGACCTGCGGCGGCCGCGTCGCCGGGTATTTCTGTCTCTCGGCGCGGCCCGAGCCCTGCTACGATGCCATCACCGACGGCAAATGGCGTTATGAAGGCCCCTACACCGTGATCCACCGCAGCTGCATCGGCGCGGAATACCGCGGCACGGGCCTTTCCGAGCGGCTGATCTCCGCGGCGGAGGAGCTGACCCGCGCCATGAGAATCGGCTCGATCCGGGTCGATACCCACCGGCACAACGAGCCGATGAAAAAGCTGCTGCGCCGCTGCGCCTTTCAGTTCCGCGGCAACGTGATCTATCAGGTGGGCGAAGGCCACGATCCCCGGCGGCAGGGCTTTGAAAAGGGGCTGAAGTGATGGATCTGACCGATCACCGGCAGGTGACGGCGCTGCTGGAGCGCCACGGCTTTCGTTTTTCAAAGTCTTTGGGGCAGAACTTCCTCACCGCGGCCTGGGTCCCCGGGAGGATCGCCGACGAAGCCGGTCTGGCCCCCGACGACGGCGTGCTGGAGATCGGCCCCGGCGTGGGCTGCCTGACCGCGGAGCTCGCCCGGCGGGCGGGCCGGGTCCTGTCTCTGGAGCTGGACGAGCGGCTGCGCGGCGTGCTGGGCGAGACCCTCGCGGGGTTCGACAACGTCTCGGTCGTATTCACCGACGCGGTCAAAGCGGATCTCGCGGCTCTCTGCCGCGAACACCTGGGCGATCGCCCCTGGAAGGTCTGCGCCAATCTGCCCTACAACGTGACGACGCCGCTGCTCACGGCGCTCCTGAAGGCCGGGTGCTTTCAAAGCATCACCGTCATGGTCCAGAAGGAGGTGGCAGAGCGGATCTGCGCCGGGCCGGGCACGGGAGAATACGGCGCCTTCAGCCTGCTCGCGCAGTGGTACGCCGAGCCGAGGCTGTGCTTTGAGGTGCCGCCTCACTGTTTCGTGCCGCAGCCCAAAGTGACCAGCGCCGTGCTTCGGCTCGACGTCCGCGGTACGCCCCCGGCCGAGGTGCCGGACGAGGGCTTCTTCTTCGCCGTCGTCCGCGCGGCCTTCAACCAGCGGCGTAAAACGCTGCCCAACGCGGTGTCCGCGGGCATTCCGGGGCTCAGGCGTCCCGAGATCGAAGCGGCCCTGGACGCGCTGGGGCTCTCCCCCGCCGTCCGGGGCGAGACGCTGTCTCTCGCGCAGTTCGCCGCGCTGAGCCGTCTTCTTTACAGCCCGGGGATAAATTAGCTCCCGCCGCCCGTTTTTTGTTGCAAACGATCCCGACTGCGATTATTATGATCAAAAGATCGTTTATTGACTTCAAGGAGGTATTACCATGGCGTATTCGATCAATCACCACATCACCGACTGGGTGGAAAAGTGCCGCGCGCTGCTCCAGCCCGATCAGGTCGTCTGGATCGACGGCTCCGAGGCACAGCTCGAACAGCTCCGGAACGAGGCCTTCCTCACCGGCGAGCTGATCCGGCTCAACGAGGAAAAGCTGCCCGGCTGCGTCTACCATCGCAGCGCGCTCAACGACGTGGCCCGTGTGGAGGCCCGCACCTTCATCTGCTGTGAAAAGCAGGAGGACGCCGGTCCCACCAACAACTGGATGGCGCCCGCCGAGATGAAGGCAAAGCTCCGCGACATTTACGACGGCTGCATGAAGGGCCGCACCATGTACGTGATCCCCTACGCCATGGGCATCGTGGGCTCCCCCTTCGCCAAGTACGGCATCGAGCTCACCGACTCGATCTACGTCGTGGTCAGCATGGCGATCATGACCCGCGTCGGCACCGAGATCTACAAGGGCATCGGCGAGTCCGCCGACTTTATCAAGGGCCTGCACTCCAAGGCGGAGCTGGACGCCGAAAAGCGTTATATCGTCCACTTCCCCGAGGAGAACTATATCATGTCCGTCAACTCCGGCTACGGCGGGAACGTGCTGCTGGGCAAGAAATGCTTCGCCCTGCGCATCGCCTCCGTGCTGGGCCGCAACGAGGGCTGGATGGCCGAGCATATGCTGATCCTCGGCGTGGAAAACCCCCAGGGCGAGGTCCGCTATGTCTGCGGCGCCTTCCCCTCCGCCTGCGGCAAGACCAACCTGGCCATGCTCATCCCGCCCCAGGCCTGGCGTGAGAAGGGCTGGAAGTGCTGGTGCGTGGGCGACGACATCGCCTGGCTGCGGCCCGGACCCGACGGCCGTCTGTGGGCCGTGAACCCGGAGAACGGCTTCTTCGGCGTGGCTCCCGGCACCGGCGCGAAGACCAACCCCAATGCGCTCGAGGCCACCAAAAAGAACACGATCTTCACCAACGTCGTCCTCAAGCCGGACGGCACGGTCTGGTGGGAGGGCATGGACAAGAATCCGCCCACCGACGCGCTCAACTGGAAGGGCGAGCCCTGGGACCCCGCCTCCGGCGAGCCCGGCGCCCACCCCAACTCCCGCTTCACCGCCCCGGCGGTCAACTGTCCCTGCATCTCCGACAAATTCAACGATCCCCAGGGCGTGCCCATCTCCGCCATCGTGTTCGGCGGCCGCCGCGCCAAGACCGCTCCTCTGGTCTACCAGAGCCGCGACTGGGGCCACGGCGTGTTCGTAGGCAGCATCATGGGCTCTGAAAAGACCGCCGCCGCCGAGGGCACCGTGGGCGAGACCCGCCGCGATCCCATGGCGATGCTGCCCTTCTGCGGCTATCACATGGCCGATTACTGGCAGCACTGGCTGGATATGGAAAAGCTCATAACGAATCCGCCGATCATCTGCAACGTGAACTGGTTCCGCACCGACGACGAGGGACATTTCCTCTGGCCGGGCTTCGGCGATAACCTGCGCGTGATCGAATGGGTGCTGCGCCGCGCCTTCGGCGAGGTGGACGCCCGCGAGACCGCCCTGGGCTACGAGCCCTATGCGAAGGATATCGATCTCGAGGGCAGCGGTGTGGACGAGGCCACGCTGGAGGAGCTGCTCTCCGTCGACCCCGAGCTGTGGCGGCAGGA
Source organism: Oscillospiraceae bacterium (assembly GCA_017541825.1). Classification (GTDB taxonomy): domain Bacteria; phylum Bacillota; class Clostridia; order Oscillospirales; family Oscillospiraceae; genus Apopatocola. Next base: position 16,479 of record JAFXYJ010000108.1, read on the forward strand.
GGTCGCGGGCATCCGCGAGTTCTACGCCAAGTTCGGCGACAAGCTGCCCCAGCGGCTGCGTGACGAGCTCGACGCGCTGGAAAAGCGCATCGGCTGACAAACAAGGACAGGACAGGGCTCC
>JAFXYJ010000011.1 GCA_017541825.1 Oscillospiraceae bacterium
AGACGATCCCGCCCGTGGTTGTGCGCTCGATGCAGAAATACTTCCCGGATCTGGAATACGAAGTGAGCTACGGCCTCACCGAATCCGGCGGTCCCGGCTGCCTGAACCTCTTTTCCGACCGCATGGACAAGCTCGGCTCCGTCGGCCAGCCCTCTCCCGGCTGGGAGGCCCGCATCGTGGACGCCCATGACAACGACGTGCCCCTCGGGCGCGCGGGCGAGCTGCTGCTGCGCGGTCCGGGCGTGACGAGCGGGTATTACAAGAATCCCGAGCTCACCGCCGAGACCCTGCGCGGCGGCTGGCTCCATACGGGCGATCTGGCCCGGCAGGACGCCGACGGATTCTATTATATCGTCGGGCGCATCAAGGATATCATCATCATCGGTGGCGAGAATATCTATCCTGTGGAGATCGAGGACTTCCTGCGCCGCAACCCGGCCGTGCAGGACGCGGCTGTGTTCGGCATCTGCGATGAGCGTCTGGGCGAGCAGGTCACCGCGCAGGTAGAGCTCAAGCCCGGCATGAGCATCACCGAGCAGGAGCTGCTGGATTTCTGCGCTCCCCTGCCCCGGATCAGCCGTCCGAAGCGGATCTTTATCGGGGAGGTGCCCCGCAATCCCACCGGGAAGATCGACAAAAAAGCGCTGCGGGAACGCTATACGCCCCACCCCTTCGGCTGAAATCCCCGCATATATCTGCAAAGGAGAACCGACCGGTATCATCCCATGGCTGAGAAAATCACTGAAAATCTATGGAGACTGGATATCCCCCTGGTGGGGAATCCGCTGAAAAACCTGAACAGCTACCTGATCCTCGGGGAGGATCGCAGCCTGCTGATCGACACCGGCTTCCGCCGGCAGTCCTGTCTTGAGCCGATGGAGGCGCAGCTCGCCGAGCTCGGCGTCGACCGTGACCGGATGGATATCCTGCTCACGCATCTGCACTCCGATCACACGGGGCTCGCCCCCACCCTGCTGCGGCCCGGCTGCCGGATGTTCATCGGCCGGATCGACGGAAGGCTCCTCGACTACACGCCCTCCGACGAGTACTGGCAGCGCGATTACGTCATGTACATGGCCAACGGCTTTTCCCGCGAGGAGATCGAGCACCTCTGGGACACGAATCCCGCGCAGATCGCCGCGCCGGACAACTGGAAGCCGGAATTCACGCTGCTCAACGACGGCGATATCCTGCGCTACGGCGGTCACCGGCTGCGCGTGATCTTCACCCCCGGCCACACCCCCGGACACATCTGCCTCTACGCGGAGGACCGCCGCTGGCTGTTCTCGGGAGACCATGTGCTTTTCCATATCTCCCCCAACATCTGCCGCTGGATGTTCATGCCCGACGCGCTCGGCAGCTATCTGGAAAGCCTGGACAAAATAAGAGATCTGGACACGGAGCTGCTGCTGCCGGCCCACAGAGCGGTGACCGGCGTCCTGTCCGTAAGGGTGGACGAGCTCAAGGCGCATCACGCCCGGCGTCTGGCCAACACGCTGCAGGTCACCGGCGACGAGCCCGGCATGAACGCCTACCAGATCGCCGCGCGGATGAGCTGGAAGATCCGCAGCCGGAACTGGGAGGAATTCCCGCTGACGCAGAAGTATTTCGCCGTCGGCGAAACGCTGGCCCATCTGGATTATCTGGTCCTGCGCGGCAGGCTGCGCGTCAGAAAAAGCAACGGGCTCTATCTGTATTACCCTGTCGAAAAACCCATCTTATAGAATAACGGAGGTCTGTCATGCTCGGTATCATCATCAATGTCCTTTCAGTAGCCCTGGGCGGTCTGCTGGGGACCGTTTTCGGCAAGAAAATGTCCAAGGAATTCACCGCTCAGCTCAATCTGGTTTTCGGCGTGTGCGCCGCGGGAATGGGCGTGAGCTCCATCGGCCTGATGCAGAACATGCCCGCCGTGATCCTGGCCATGGTCGTGGGCACGGCCATCGGTCTGGCGATCCATCTGGGCGACCTGATCGCCAAGAGCGGCCGCCTGCTGGAAAAGCCCGTCAGCGCGCTTCTGGGCGACAAAGCCGGCAGCAGCGATATGAGCCGCGACGAATATCTGTCACTGCTGGTCACGACCATCGTACTGTTCTGCTCCAGCGGCACCGGGATCTACGGCAGCCTTTACGCCGGCATGACCGGCAGCATCACGATCTTGCTGGCCAAATCCGTACTGGACTTTTTCACGGCCATGGTATTCGCCTGCAGCCTCGGCGCGGTCGTCGCGGCGGTGGCGATCCCCCAGTTCATCGTGTTCGGCGCTCTGTTTCTGGCCGCCAAAGCCATCTATCCGCTGACCACCCCGGTGATGATCAACGATTTCCGCGCCTGCGGCGGCTTCCTCCTGCTGGCCACCGGCTTCCGCATCGCCAAGATGCGCGAGTTCCCGATCGCCGATATGATCCCCGCCATGATCGTTGTCATGCCGCTGAGCGCGCTGTGGACCAATGTGATCATGCCCCTGCTCGTGAAGTGATCCCCGCCTTTCGGACAACAAAAAACCGGACCGTCACAAGCGGTCCGGTTTTTTCTGTCCGTCGGTCACGAGAGATCGATATTGTATTCCTCGAGCTTTCGATAAAAGGTCTTTCTGGAAACGCCGAGGGCGGCGGCGGCCAGCGTCCGGTTGTAGCGGCAGTTTTCCAGCGCCTGCAGGATGTCCTCCCGGCCGACGTTCTGCCGGCGATGCCTTGTCCTGGCAGGCACGGGCGCCTCGGGAACGGATTCCGGCGGGAAATCAAGGCAGCGAAGCAGGTCGTCGGGCATGATGACGTCGCCGGGGATCATCTGGACCACCCGCTCCATGACGTTCTGCAGCTCCCGCACGTTGCCGCTCCAGGGGAGACGCAGCATCAGTTCCCTTGCCTCCGGGGAAAACCGTTTGTCCAGCCGCATGCCGGTCCGGGCGCTGATCTTCCCGATAAAATGCCCCGCCAGCAGAAGGATGTCGTCCCCTCTTTCCCGCAGCGGAGGAAGCTGCAGCGCCAGGGTGCTCAGCCGATAATAGAGATCCAGCCGGAAGGTGCGCTTCTCGATCATGCCCTGGAGATCCGCGTTGGTGGCGGCGATGATCTTGACATCCACACGGCGCTCTGTATTGCTGCCGATGCGCATAAAGCTCTTTTGCTCGATCACGCGCAGCAGCATCACCTGCAGATCCAGCGGCATGTCTCCGATCTCGTCGAGAAAGATCGTGCCGCCGTCCGCCAGCTCGAATTTGCCCAGGTTTCCGCTTCTCTTCGCGCCGGTATAGGCCCCGCCCTCGTATCCGAACAGCTCGCTGGCCAGAAGATCCCGGGGATATGCCGCGCAGTTGAGGACGATGAAGGGCTTTTCGGCCCGATGGCTGGCGTTGTGGATCGCCTGCGCGAACACGTCCTTGCCCACGCCGCTCTCCCCTGTGATCATCACGTTGCTGTCGCTGCGGGCGATGGCCTTTGACTGGGCGATGCAGCGCTGCATGGAATCGGATCTGCCGAGGATATCGGAGAAGGAATAAATGGCGTTGTTGCCGATATGCCGGGCCACATGGGTAGACAGCTCTCTCTGGGAGGTCAGCAGCAGCCGTATGCCGCTCAGCCGGAGACCGCTCTGCTGGTAGGCGTGGGAGGTGACCGTGTATACCTGCTCGCTGCCCCGGATGCTGAGCGTCATGTTTTGATCCACGATGCTGCGGCGGTTCCGGATCATATCCCAAAACCGCTTGTTTTTCGGCGGCGGATCGAACAGCGTTTCGATCCGTTTGAAAAACAGGTCCTCCTTCGGGATGCCCAGCGTCCGAAAAAGCTCCTCGTTGTGGTAAAGCAGATAGACCGCGCCCGTTTTCATATTGATGTCCAGCGTGAGCAGCGCGCGCGGCTCCTGAAAATACATCATGTAGAGCTCGTCGGACATGAACAGATGCAATACGATGTCGTTGGCCAGAGCGGCGCAGATCAGCTTCGGCTCCTGCACGGGCTCATCCACCGGCGAGAACAGCGCGATCCCGCCCAGAAACGTGTTGGTCCCGATCTCGTTCCTGCGCTCCATGTTGATGGGCTCGAAAAAAATATCCACGTCCTGCAGGCCGGCCGGGTTGCTCTTGCCGGAGGACCGCGCTTCCCTGCAGGTGGCGATCCCTCTTGACACCGCTGTCTTCTCCCAGGACGCGCTGTTCCACACGGATCTTACGCGGATCGAACGGGCTTTGCAGAAATCCATAAACCGTCTTGACCCGTACAGCTTGAGCAGGCAGCCGCTCCTGTCGAAGAGCCCGAAGCCGGAGGATTGGTTTTCCTTCCACTGCTCCGCCATGGACAGCACGCGGTTGGCGTAGGCGTAGATCATCAGAGATTCGTTTTTGGCGCGCTCGAAGGATTGATCCGAAAGCATCGGCGCAGACGTGTATTTTTCCATCCGTCTCTCCTCACTGTCTCAATCTGTGTCGCTTTCCCTTATGACACAAATTGTAGCACATTACACGGTATAATACAATCTTTATTTCCTTTTCGCCATTGCTCACGGCATTTTTGTCAGCATAATATAATCTTTTGCAGATTTTTTGTTCATTCCGCCGAAGCTTCTTTTTTGGCACGGCTCTTGCTAATAAGTGTTTGTGCTAAGCGATTTTACATTTCGTCAGAACAATTTAACAGAAGGGACTGATTTGATGGATTTTACACTGACCAGGGAGCAGGAGCTGCTCCGCAAGACCGCCAGGGAATTCGCCGAACGCTACTGCGAGCCCGAAGCGGCCGAGTTGGATGAGACCCATGAATTTCCGTACGAGACCTGGAAGAAGATGGCCGAGATCGGTCTGCTGCGCGTGAATCACGATGAGAAGTACGGCGGTGTCGGCCATGACGCCATCGGCGAGATGATCGTTATCGAAGAGCTTTCCAAGGCCAGTCTGACCCACGGCGCCACCTACGCCCTGCTGGGCCACGGCTTCCCCACCTTCATCGAGAAGTACGGCACCGAAGAGCAGAAGATGGAATTCATCCCCCCTGTCGTCAACGAGGGTATGATCGGCGCCTTCTGCCTGACGGAGCCCGACGCCGGCTCCGACGCCACCGGCATCCACACCACCTCCGTCAAGGACGGCGATGACTACATCATCAACGGCACCAAGTGCTTCATCACCGCCGGCAACATCGCCAAGTATCATATCGTCGTCTGCATCGCCGACGTGAAGCACGGCGAGAAGGGCTTCAACGGCTTCATCGTCGACGCCGACGCGCCGGGCGTGAGCATCGGTAAGATCGAGAACAAAATGGGTATCCGCGGTCTACCCACCGCCGAGGTCATCTTCGAAGACGTTCGCGTTCCCGCCTCCCGCATGCTGGGCGGCCCGAAGGCTGTCGGCCAGATGATGCACTTCGCGCTGGGTACACTGGATGCGGCCCGTATCGGCACCGGCGCCCAGGCGCTGGGCGTGGCCACCGCCGCCTTTGAGAAGACCGTCGCCTACACCACCGAGCGCCGTCAGTTCGGCAAGCCCATCAACGCCAACCAGGGCGTGGCATGGGAGATCGCCGAGATGGCCACCAAGCTGGATATGGCCCGCCTGCTGATCTACCGCGCCGCGTGGATGGAGCAGCAGGGCCAGCGCGTGAACAAGGAAGCCGCCATGGCCAAGCTCTACGCCACCAAGTTCGGCCGCGAGATCGTCAACTCTG
>JAFXYJ010000109.1 GCA_017541825.1 Oscillospiraceae bacterium
GACACAGCAGCGCCGAGGCGGCGAGCTTTGCCGTCCCGGTCTGCCAGAGAGGCCAGACCGCCGCGCCGAGGGCGTACGCGCCGCCCAGCAAGGCCGCGAGCGCGCACCGGCCCCGCCGCAGGGGGAGCGCTGCCAGCCGCGCCGAGAGCATCAGCAGCAGGTAGTCCATCATGGCGTTGAGCGCGATCAGTTCGTCCACGTAGATGACGTCCATGCCCTGTATGATACCTCGTCCGGGATGAAAAAGTTGTCAAGGCGTCCATGGGACATCTTGCAAAGGCGGGGCGGGATGTGTATAATATCTCGTTGTATTTGAAGAACCGCGGAAAGGAAGAAGAGAACATGTCTGAGTATCGCACCCATACCTGCGGAGAGCTCCGCGCCGCGAACGCCGGAGAGACCGTCACCCTGGCGGGCTGGCTGGAGAACGTCCGGGAGGTCGGCAGCAACTTCGCTTTTGTGGTCCTGCGCGATTTTTACGGCATCACCCAGGTCGTAGTGGAGACCGCCGATATGATGCAGACGATCAAGGCCATCAACAAGGAGAGCACGATCTCCGTCACCGGCACCGTGCGTCTGCGCGAGAGCCCCAACCCCAAGCTGCCCACCGGCGAGATCGAGATCGTCCCCGAGAAGATCGCCGTCCTGGGCCGCTGCCGATACAACGAACTGCCCTTTGAGATCAACCGCTCCCGGGAGGCCGACGAGTCCGCCCGGCTCAAATACCGCTATCTCGATCTGCGCAACCCGGCGGTGAAGAACAATATCATCCTTCGCTGCAATGTGGTGGCCGCCCTGCGCGCGGCCATGACCGCCCACGGGTTCCTCGAGATCACGACCCCGATCCTGACCGCCTCCTCTCCCGAGGGCGCCCGGGATTACCTGGTGCCCGCGCGGAAGCACCCGGGCAAGTTTTACGCCCTGCCCCAGGCCCCGCAGCAATTCAAGCAGCTGCTCATGACCAGCGGGTTTGACAAATATTTCCAGATCGCGCCCTGCTTCCGGGACGAGGACGCGCGGGGCGACCGGTCCCCCGGCGAGTTCTATCAGCTGGATATGGAGATGGCCTTTGCCTCCCAGGAGGACGTGTTCGCGGTGCTCGAGGACGTGCTGCCGCCGATCTTCGCCAAATACGGGACATACGACGTGGCCTCCGACGCGCCCTTCCGGCGCATCGCCTTCAACGACGCCATGGAGACCTACGGCACGGACAAGCCCGATCTGCGCATCGATCTGACCGTGACGGACATCACCGACCTCAGCCAGGGACTGGGATTTGCGCCCTTCGACGGCCAGGTCGTCAAGGCGGTGCCGGTGTCCGGCTGCACCCTGACCCGCAAGCAGATCGACAAGCTCTGCGCCGATGTGGAGGTGCAGGCCGGTAGAAAGCCCTACTGGCTGCGCATCGACGAGAACGGCGCCATGGCCGGCGGCGTGGCCAAGTTCTTCGCCCCCAGAGAGGCCGAGCTGAGATCGGCCCTGGGACTGGGAAACAACACCCTCGTGCTGATCGCCGCGGGCAAGAAGACCGAGGCACAGAAGACCGCCGGCGTCATGCTCAAGATGGCCGGCGCCCAGGTGCCCGGCCACATGGACGTCGAGCGCTATGAGTTCTGCTGGATCGTGGACTTCCCGATGTACGAGATCGGTGAGGAATCCGGCGAGCTGGAGTTCTGCCACAACCCGTTTTCCATGCCCAACGGCGGGCTGGAGATCCTCCTGAAGGCCGAGCGGGGCGAGGTGGACCCGCTGGACATCTATGCCTACCAGTACGATCTGGTGTGCAACGGCGTGGAGCTCTCCTCCGGCGCGGTGCGCAACCACGACCCCGAGATCATGGTCAAGGCCTTCGAGATGGTCCGCCTGGGCGAGGAGGACGTGAAGGCCAAATTCCCGGCCATGTACAACGCCTTCTGCTACGGCGCGCCGCCCCACGCGGGCATCGCCCCCGGCGTGGACCGCATGGTCATGCTGCTGGCCGGCGAGAGCTCCATCCGGGAGATCATCCCCTTCCCGATGAACAAGAACGCCCAGGACGTGATGATGGGCGCGCCCTCCGCCGTGGAGCAAAAGCAGCTCGACGAGCTGCATATCAAGTCTGCTTTTGAGGAGTAACGCAGGTATTATCCCGCAAAAAGGCAGCCCCACATGATTCAGGTGTGCGGATTGCGCTGTCAGATCATTCGTCAGAGGAAACAAAAACCGCAGGGAATACTTTGTGTATTGCCGAGGATTTTTGTGATGTATGGCGGATGATCGGCAAGCAAGACGCGTGCCATGAATCATGCGGGGCTGACAAAACAAAAGAAAGCGGAACGGTTTGCACCGTTCCGCTTTTTCCGTATCTTTGTTGGCCGGGAGAGATGACCAAATGGCTCAACGGAAGCCAAGAGAGAAATGAGAGGGAAAGAAATAAAAAGGAGAGAAAATCATGTTTGGAGTGTCTTCAATATACTCCGGTTTTTCAATGGAATCCTAAACAGAATATGATATTTCTGCGAACAATTTGTGAACTGACCGCCGAAACGGCCTCTGTCGGAGACAAAATCCGGGGTTTTTTCATTGGGACAGGTATAAATCGCGCCGGATCTGGAAAAGATAGCCTCGAAATCCAAATGGAGGAGGTCAACCATGGAGGAAAAGAAACCGCTCGGCGAGGTGCTGGGCGCGTTCTTTGCCGGGAAGGGCTTCTACATAGTCCTTTTCCTGTGCGCGGGGCTGATCGCGGCGTCGATCTGGCTGATGACGGACAGGAGCGGGGCTGATGCGGAAGCCGTCGGCGGAGAGATCGGGATCGGTACGGCGTCGGTCAGCGGCGTCGGCGCGGAGGACGGCGGCGCCGTGCCCGCCATGAACGTGGACGAGGGGCGGGCCGAACGGCCCGCTGCGGAGACAGGGAAGATCGGGGAGACGACCGGCGCGCCGGCCATTCCCGCGCCCGAGGAGCCTGCCGCCGCGGAGCTCCCGCCGGAAACGGCGGAGACGGCCGCCGTCAGCGCCGGGGCCGCAGAGCCGATCCCGGCGGTGGATTACTTCATCTGGCCGGTCAACGGCGTGCTGCTGCGCGGCTTTGCGATCGAAACGCTCAGCTATGACCGGACGATGGCCGACTGGCGCGTCCACCGCGGCTGGGACATCGCAGCCGAGCCCGGTGCGCAGGTCCTCGCCGCTGCCAACGGGCAGGTGTGCGCCTGTTATGAAGACGAGCGCCTGGGCACGGTGGTGGAGGTCCGCCACAGCAACGGCCTGGTGAGCGTGTACGCCAATCTGGCAGCCGAGGTGCCCGTGGAGATCGGACAGGTCGTCCCCGTGGGCGGCGTGCTCGGGACCGTAGGCGGGACCGCTCTGAGCGAGAGCGGCCAGGAGGCGCACCTGCATTTCGCCCTGCGCCGGGACGGCGAGGACGTGGATCCCGCCGGATGGCTGCCGGCGCCCTGACGCGTGCCGATCGAAAAGCCGGGAGGACACAGTGTCCGCCCGGCTTTCCGATCGCGGCGGTTTGCATTGACGAAAGCCGCCGGACAGACTATAATATGGGGAACACAGGAAGGATGGGCCGATATGCTCGATCGCTCGAAAAAACAGAAGATCACCTTTATCCTGCTCTCGGCCGGTTTTGCGCTTCTCGCGCTGGGCATGCTCTACGGGCTGCTTCGCCGTCACATGCCGCAGGCCGCCGCCGAGGTGCCGAGCGTGTCGACGCAGACCGTCTCCACGGCGGAGCCGGGGGGACGCACCGTGTCCGTGGCTGGCAAAAACGTGGACCCCGACACGGACAGCTTCGATCTCAGCGGCCGGACGCTGACGTCCCAGGACATGGCGGAGATCGCCTCGCTGAGCCGGCTGGAGACCCTGTCGCTGACCAACTGCTCGATCTCGGACCTGAGCTTCCTGACGCCGCTGACCGACCTGCGGACGCTGTATCTGCCGGACAACAAGATCAACGATCTGACCCCGCTGGTGGGGCTGACCCAGCTGCGGACGCTGTACCTGGACAAAAACCCGCTGACCGACCTGACGCCGCTGATCCAGCTGCCCCATCTGGCCACCCTCTCGATCCAGGGCGTCACGATCGCCAACTACGTGCTCGAGGACCTGCAGACGTCCATGCCGGAGTGCCGCATCTTCAGCGACAGCGTGGTGGAGGCGGTGCGGCCCATCACCCTCGGCGGCACCGTGTTCACCGAGGACGTGGAGGAGCTGGACCTGTCCGACCGGGAGATCCGCGACATCTCCAAGCTGTCCTACTGCCTGCAGCTGCGGGACCTGAATCTGAGCGGGAACCCGCTCTCGTCGCTGACCACCCTCGCCGGGCTGCCCAAGCTGACGATCCTCAACCTGGCCTCCACCGGGCTCATGGACGAGGACCTGGAGTTTCTGGCCACCATCGGGCGGCTTACATATCTGGACCTGCGGGGGAACCCGGTGCTCACCGCCGAGGGCATCCGGGATCTGAGCAACGCGCTGCCCCACTGTCAGATCCTCCACGACGACGTCTTCTACACGATCATCCTCGGCGGGCGGAAGCTGACCTCGGACATGACCGAGCTCGACCTGACCGGCCGGGGGCTGAGCGACCTCAAGGGGCTGGACACCTTCACCCAGCTGCGCAAGCTGAACCTCTACGGCAACGGCCTGGAGGACATCTCCCAGCTGGCCGGGTGCACGGCGCTGGAGGAGCTGGACCTGCGCTTCAACAAGGTCCGGGACCTGACGCCGCTGTACAGCTGCACCCAGCTCAAATCCGTGGACCTGACCGGCAACGGCGATATCGACCCCAACGAGATCCGCCGTCTGCAGGAGGCGCTGCCGGCCTGCTCCATCGTGACCGACGTGGATCTGAGCATGGCCGAGCCCACCCCGGTGCCGCCGGACTACGACGGCTCCGGCGAGGAGAACATCGCCATCCCGGTCTATCCCGACGCGATCCCCGTGGGCGTGCCCTGACGCCGCCGGTTTAAAAAGCATAAAAACCGCCGATACTGTCTGTGACAGGAAGGCGGTTTTTGTTTTGAAGCGGACATATTATGTAAACTATATGCGGCCCTGGGAGGCCGCGGCGCTGATCGCGCTGTGCGCGGCGCTGCTGGCCGGGCTGTGGGCCCAGCGGCGGCAGGAGGCCCTGGCGGCGAACCTGGTGCGGCTGCACGTGATCGCGGCTTCGGACAGCGCGGAGGATCAGCGTCTCAAGCTGCGGGTCCGGGACGCGGTCCTCGAGACGGTGACGCCGCTGCTCGAGGGCGCGCGCTCCCGGGAAGAGGCGGCTGAACGGCTGCGCGGGGCGCTGCCCGCGCTCTCGGCGGCAGCGGAGGAGATCAGCGGACGGAGCGCCTGCGCCTCCCTGGGCACGGAGCTCTATCCGACCCGGGTGTATGACGGCTTCGCCCTGCCGGCGGGGCGGTATGTGTCGCTGCGCGTGACGCTGGGCCCGGGACGGGGCCGCAACTGGTGGTGCGTGGTCTATCCGCCGCTGTGCGCCGCGGCGGACGCGGGAGCGCTGGAGACCGCGTCCCTGCCGGAGGACGATCTCAAGCTCATCACCGGCGACGGCGAGGGATACGTGTTCCGCTTCCGCGTGATCGAGTGGTGGCACACGCTGACGGCCGGGCTGCAGGAACGGGCGGGGGATCCCGCCTGACCCCGCCGGGGGAGTCACTTTTTCCCGTGACCGGGGATGGTGCTTTTGCTCCATTGTAATACTAGATTATACGAAATTCGCTTTTTTGCAGGTCTTTTCTGTGCTGCAGAAAAGACCATGCATGAGAAAAGACAGCCAGGTGGCGGCGGCAAATGCCGCCCCCTGGACCCCCTATGACTTATTGCGTCAGCGGCTTAACTCGCTGCAAGACTGAATGGGTTCCAGTATCCCCGTCCGCGCCACACCGCTTCGCTCCGGCGCTGCGTAGTGCGTGAGTTGGCGATGTACGGGCGCTTCAAGCAGCGCCCCTACGGCAAAATGAGACGCCGCCAAGTATACGCACCCGCGGCAGCAGGGTGAGAGCGCCAAACCCTAATAAATCTCCCACCAAGCGCCGGAGTGTAAGCGGGGTGGCGCGGACGGCGGCGCAGCAGCCTTTTGAGTGATAGACTTTAGAGGCCTCCGCCTGCAGTCTTGCACCGAGCCTTTTCTTTCTCGCGTATCTTTCTTTTGGGCTTTTCAAAAGAAAGATACGCAAAGAAAAATGCGCATTACCTGAGAATAGTACCGACAATGGAGCTGGATGAGGCTGCCCCGGAAAAAGGAAAATGCGAATTGCCTCGGTATCGTACCGACCATAGAGCTGAATGCTTAAACCCCGGTATGACCGACAGAGCAGGACAATCGGTGCCGGCGTTAAACTTCCGAATAAAAAAGGAGCGGTGATCCGCTCCTTTTTTATTTGACGACCACGTTCTCGGCGCCGAATCGCTCGGTGAGCTCGGCAACCAGAGCGTCGTGGACAAGACAGTCGGCGCCGGCCTTCTTCTTCGTGTCCTCAAAATACAGCACGATCCGGTCCCGGCCGGGGAACATGGTCAGCATCAGCTCCACCTTGCGGCAGCGGGGATCCGAACGGCTGGGCAGGCGCACATAGATCGTCCGGCGCCGATCCTCCGCGGCGGGGGCGGGAGCGGCGGCGCGACTCTCGCCGGGCACGTCCAGGTCGCTGAGCGGACGGAAGGAATCCACCATGAGCTGCGGGTCCTTTTCGTCCCGCAGGGAGATCCGGCCGCGGACCAGCAGCGCCGCGGCGTCCTGCACATAGCCGCCGCCGTTGTCCAGCGCCCGCTGGAAGGCCACCAGCTCGATCATGCCCGTGTCGTCCTCCAGGGTGATGTAGCTCATCAGAGAGTTGTTGCGGGTGGTCCGGGTCCTGGCGCTGACCACGATGCCGGCCAGCGTGATCTCCTGGTTGTCGCGGAACCGCGTCGGCTCGCCCTCGGCAAAATCCGAGAGCACTGCGCCGATGGACACCGCGCCCGCCCGGCGGGCCTTGTCCCGGTAGTCGTCCATCGGATGGCCGGTCAGATACAGGCCCGTGGTCTCCCGCTCCATGGCCATCAGCTCGGCGCGGCTGAACTCGGGGATGTCGGGCAGCGGGATCGTGTGCATCACCGCGTCGTCCCCGCCCAGCCCGAAGAGGTCCATCTGGCCGGAGATGTTGCGCTTCGTCTCGTCGGCCACGCTGTCGATGATCTGGCCCGCGGCCGTCAGCAGCGCGCTGCGCCGGAAGCCCAGGGAGTCGAAGGCGCCGGCCTTGATCAGCGACTCCACCGCCCGGCGGTTGAAATCTTTGCCCGTCATCCGGCGGCAGAATTCATCCAGTGTTTTGAAGGGACCGCCGCGCTCCCGCTCCCGCATGAGGCTCTCGATAAAGCCCCAGCCGATGCCCTTGATGGCCACCAGACCGAAGCGCAGATCGCTGCCCGCGACGGTGAAGTTGGCGTCGGACTCGTTGACGTCCGGCGGCAGCAGACGGATGCCCATGTCTTTGCACTCGGAGATGTACTCGGCCACCTTGACCGAGCTGTCGAGCACGCTGGTGAGCAGGGCGGCCATGTACTGGCGCGGCCAGTGGCACTTCATGTAGGCCGTGCGGTAGACCACGATGGCGTAGCTGACCGCGTGGGCCTTGTTGAAGGCGTAGCTGGCGAAGTCGAGGATCTCGTCGTAAATGCTGTCGGCCACGGACTCGGGGATGCCGTTGGCCACGCAGCCGGGAATGTTCCGCGCCGGGTCGCCGCGGATGAAGGCCACGCGCTCGGCGTCGATGACCGCGTGCTTCTTCTTGGACATGGCCCGGCGGATATTGTCGGCCTGGCCCAGGGAAAAGCCGGCCAGAGAGCGGAAGATCTCGATGACCTGCTCCTGATAGACGATGCAGCCGTAGGTGACCTCCAGGATCGGCCGCAGGGACTCGTGCTTGTAGCGGATCTTCTCCGGGTGCTGGGACCACTCGATGAACTTGGGGATCGAATCCATCGGGCCGGGACGGTACAGGGCGATGATGGCGGTGATATCCTCGATGCTCTTGGCGCGGATGCCCGTGCAGACTGCGGTCATGCCCGCGCTTTCCAGCTGGAACACGCCGGAGGTCTTGCCCGCGGCGAGCATGTCGAAGGTCGCCCTGTCGTCCACCGGGACGGTCTCCACGTTGAAATCCGGCTCGATGAGCCGCACCAGCTTCTGGGCGTCGTCGAGCACCGTGAGGTTGCGCAGCCCGAGGAAGTCCATCTTCAGCAGCCCCAGCTCCTCCAGCGTGGTCATCGTGTACTGGGTCACGACGCTCTCGTCGTTTTTGGCCAGGGGCACGTATTCGTATACCGGCCGCTGGGTGATCACCACGCCCGCCGCGTGGGTGGAGGCGTGGCGGGGCATGCCCTCCAGCGCCCGGGCCGTGTCGATGAGCGTGCGGAGCTTTTCGTCGCCCTCGTAAAAGTCCTTGAGCGGCTTGGAGAGCTTGAGCGCCTCGTCCAGCGTCATGTTCAGCGCCATGGGCACTTGCTTTGCCACCGCGTCGGTCTCGGCGTAGCTGATGTTCAGCGCGCGGCCCACGTCCCGGATCGCCATGCGCGCGGCCATCGTGCCGAAGGTCACGATCTGCGCCACATGGTCGGCGCCGTACTTTCGGTTTACATAATCAATGACCTCGCCCCGGCGGCGGACACAGAAGTCCATGTCGATATCCGGCATGCTGACCCGCTCGGGGTTGAGGAAGCGCTCGAAGAACAGGGAGTAGCGGATCGGGTCCACGTCGGTGATGCCCAGCGTGTAGCTGACCATGGAGCCCGCGGCGCTGCCGCGGCCGGGACCGACGGGGATCCCCGCGCTCTTGGCAAAGCGCACGAAGTCCCAGACGATGAGGAAATAGTCCACAAAGCCCATCTGGCGGATCATCTCGAGCTCATAGCGGAGCTGGGCGCGCATGGCCTCGGTGCCCTCGCCGTAACGGCGCGCGTAACCCTCGGTGCACAGCCGTTCCAGATAGGCATAGCTGTCGGTCTCGCCCTCGGGGAGCTTGAACTCGGGCAGATGGTAGTGACCGAACTCGAAGTCGTAGCGGCAGCGCTCCGCGATCTCGGCGGTGGCGTCACAGGCTTCGCCGTCGTCGGGGAACAGGGCGCGCATCTCCTCCTCGCTCTTGAGATAGAGCTCCGAGGAGTCGAACCGCATCCGGTCCGGGTCCTCCACGGTCTTGCCGGTCTGGATGCACAGCAGCACGTCCTGGTTGTGGGCGTCCTCCTTGTTGATGTAATGGGCGTCGTTGGTGACCGCGAGGGGGATGCCGGTCTCCCGGGAGAGACGGCGCAGCCCCGCGGCGGCCTTGTGCTCCTCGGCCATGCCGTGGTCCTGCAGCTCCAGATAGAAGTCCTCGCCAAAGAGCTCACGCAGCTCCAGGGCCTTTTCCTTCGCGCCCTCGTAATCGTCCTCGATCAGCCGCCGGGGGATGTACCCGGCCACGCAGGCCGACAGGCACACAAGACCCTCGGCATGGGCGTGGAGCAGCTCCCAGTCGATGCGCGGCCGGATGTAAAAACCGTCGGTGAAGCCGCAGGAGACGAGGTAGCAGAGGTTTTTGTACCCGATCTCATTTTTGCACAGCAGTATCAGGTGGGAATAGGCGCTGTCCAGGCCGTGCTCCTTGTCGAAGCGGGAGCGGGGGGCTACATAGACCTCGCAGCCGATGATCGGCCGGATCCCCTCGGCGAGACAAGCGCGGTAAAAGGCCACCGCGCCGTACATGACGCCGTGGTCCGTGACGGCCAGGGCCGTCTGTCCCAGCTCCCTGGCCCGTCTGGCGAGATCCTTGATCCGGCAGGCGCCGTCGAGCAGGGAGTATTCCGTATGCACATGGAGATGGACGAAGGACATGGCGCGGCTCCTTTTATGAGATGGTTCGACAGCCTTTCGGCGCGGGGGCGCAGCGTGAAGCCCGGCGAAGCGATCCCGGGCCGAACGATCAGTCTTCCTTGTATTCCAGCAGCTTTTTCAGCCGGTGGTTCATGCAGCTCTTGGAGACCGGCGGGTCGGCCAGGCGGGCCAGCTCGGCCAGAGATGCCTCGGGATTGGCGATGCGCAGCATGGCGGTCTCCAGCAGCGGCTCGGGCAGACTGGTCAGGCCGTACTCCCGCTCGATCCGGCGGATCACGGCGAGCTGTTCGCCGCTGGCCGCGACGATCTTGTCCAGATTCGCGTTGTCGCAGTTGACCCGGCGGTTCACCGCGTTGTTCATATCCTTGAGCATCTTCGACTGCATCACGCCCATGGCCGCCAGCGGCGCGCCCATGGTGGTCAGCACGTCCTCGATGGCCTCGGACTGCTTGAAGTATATGATGACGCCTCCGCTGCGGCGGGAGTCCCTGGGGGTGAAGCCCATCTCCAGCATCAGGGCGAAGACCTCGCGGCTGACGGCGGCGTGTCCGGTGTAGAATTCCAGATGGTAGCGCTTGTCCGGGTCGATGATGCTGCCTCCGGCGAGGAACGCGCCGCGCAGGAAGCTGGCCCGGCAGCAGTCGTTTTCCAGTATGCCGAAGTTGACGTGGCGGGAGAGGCTGCTTTCCTGGCCGAAGGCGGCGCTGATGCGGTAGAGCTTGTCCGGATCGGTGATCAGGAACGTGCGCTTGCCCCTGGCCCCCTCCGCCGGGACGACGTCGAAGCTCAGACCGAAGGCGCGGCGGAACAGCTTCGGCAGCCGCTGGGCGAAATCGTCCCCGGCGGTGATGATGCGGATCTCCCGCCGATCGAAGGAGTGGCAGTAGAGCAGCACGCCGTAAGCCTCCGCCAGGGCGCAGCACTCCTTTGCGGTGCCCGCGCGGCAGAGCTCGGATTTGGTCTCGGAGGAAAAGGACATGGCCGGCCTCGTTTCTGTGGATACTCAGTAAATGTGCGTGGGGGAGATGCGGCGGTACAGATCGATGATGGCCTGAGCGAGCGCCGCAGGATCGTGGCGCACCAGCAGCCGGGAGTAATCCGCCACGGGGGCGAAGTCCGCCCGCACGCCCAGACGGGCCAGCTCGGTGACGTCCACCGACAGCGGTGCCGCGCCCTCCCGACGGTACGCCTCCAGCGCCGCGGCCGGTACGGGCAGGTCGTTGATCAGCGTGTGGTCGAAGAGCCCGTCGCCGCCGTGGTCGAAGAGGGCGCGGACGTGGTCCGCGGCGGTGTAACCCTCGGTCTCGCCGTCCTGGGTCATCAGGTTCATCACGTAGACCTTGGCCGCGCGGGAAGCGTGGATGGCCTCGGCGACGCCCTCCACCAGCAGATTGGGGATCACGCTGGTATACAGGCTTCCCGGGCCGAGCAGCACCAGATCCGCGCCCAGGATGGCGTCGATGCACGCCGGCAGGGCGGCGGGCCGCTCCGGGGACATATATACCCGGAGGATGCGGCGGCTCTCCCCGGTCTTGTACTCGGCGATCTCGCTCTCGCCGGTCACGGTGACGCCGTCGTCGAAATCGGCGATGAGCTGCACGTTCTCGTTGGTCACGGGCAGCACCCGGCCGGTGATGGCCAGCACCTCGCTCATGCGGGTGACGGCCTCGTCAAAGCTCGCGCTCATGCCGTTGAGGGCGGCCAGGAACAGGTTGCCGAAGCTCTGGCCCTGCAGATTGCCCTCCTTGAAACGGTAGGCAAGCAGCGCCTCCATGGTGGGCTCGGTGTTGGCCAGCGCCTGCAGACAGTTGCGCACGTCCCCCGGGGGCGGCATACCCAGCTCCTGACGCAGTACGCCGCTGCCGCCGCCGTTGTCGGCCATGGATACCACGGCGGTGATGTTGGGCGAGACATGCTTGAGTCCGCGCAGCAGCGTGGACAGCCCGGTGCCGCCGCCGATGGCGACGATCCGCGGGGATCGGTTATATCGTTCAGCCATTGTCGTTCACCCTCCCCAGATCGCGGCAGATCAGCCGGGCGTCCTGCCCGTGCTCGAGAAAATGGTCGGTCAGCGCCCGGGCCACGGCCACGCTGCGGTGGCGTCCGCCGGTGCAGCCCACCGCCACGGTCAGCGAGGGCTTGCCCTCGGCGCGGAACCGGGGGAGCTGAAAATCCAGAAAGGAGGTCAGCATCTCCATGTATTCGGACGCGTCCGAGCTGTTCATCACGTACTCGCTCACCGGCTGGTCCAGCCCGCTCAGGGGGGCGAGCTCCTCCACGTAGAAGGGGTTGGGCAGGAACCGCACGTCCAGCACCAGGTCGGCCTCCATCGGGATGCCGTACTTGTAGCCGAAGGCGATGATGTTGATGGGCAGCGTGGCCTCCCCGCCCTCGGCGAATAGGGCGCAGATCTTGTTGTGGAGCTGGCCCAGGGTCGTGCGGCCGGTGTCGATGATGTAGTCGGCCCGCTCCCGCACCGGCTGGAGCAGCTCGATCTCCCGGTGGATGGCGTCCTGGATGGTCATGCCCTCCTCGGCCAGCGGGTGGGGCCGCCGGGTCTCCTTGTACCGCCGGACCACGGCCGCCACCGGCGCCTCGAGGAACAGGATGCGGAAGGAGCAGTCCAGCGCCCGCAGGGATTCCAGCGCCGAGAAGAGCTGATCCAGACTCTCCCAGGCCCGGGTGTCGGTGACCAGGGCGACTTTTTTGAAGCGGCCCCGGGAGGCGATGCAGAACTCCGCGAAGGGATACAGCAGCGCCGTGGGCATGTTGTCCACGCAGTAATAATCCAGATCCTCCAGATAGTGGGCCGCCTGGGTCTTGCCGGCGCCGGACAGCCCGGTCACGATCAGAAATTCCATAAGTTCTCTCTCTATTCGCGTATGATCTTCACTTCCGGTTCGAGCATGATCCCGCTCCGGCGAAAAACTTCTTCCCGGATATGGTCCATCAGCCGCAGCACGTCGTCGAAGGTCGCGCCGCCGCGGTTGACGACGAAGCCCGCGTGCTTTTCGCTGACCTGGGCCCCGCCGACGGCGAAGCCCCTGAGTCCGGCCTGGTCGATCAGCGCCGCGGCGTAGCCGCCGACAGGCCGCTTGAAGGTGCTGCCCGCCGAGGGCAGCTCCAGGGGCTGGCTGGCACGGCGGCGCTCCAGCAGCGCGCGCATCCGCTCCCGGATGGCCGCCTCCTCGTCCTCGCGCAGACGGACCTCCGCGGCCAGGATCACGTCGCCGCCGTCGGAAAACCGGCTGCGGCGGTAGGAAAAGCCGGGGTCGTGCGTTTCCCGCAGCACCAGGTCGCCGTCAAGATACGTCACCGAGGTCACCGCATCCTTCATCTCGCCGCCGTAGGCGCCGGCGTTCATGGTCACCGCGCCGCCGAGGGTGCCCGGGATGCCATGGGCGAATTCCAGCCCCGCCAGACCCTTCCGGCAGGCGGTCACGGCCAGCTGCGCCAGCGTGACGCCGGCGTCGGCGCGCAGCGACGAGGCCCGGGCGGTGATCTGCGAAAACGCCTCGCCCATGCGCAGCACGATCCGGTGGAGGGGGGCGTCGGTGATGAGCAGGTTCGTGCCGTTCCCCATGATAAAGGGCCGCTCGCCCGCCGCGGCGAGCAGAGAGCATACCGTCTCGATCTCCTCCGCGGTGCCCGGCAGCAGCATCGCGTCGCAGGGCCCGCCGATGCGGAAGGAGCAGTGGGCGGCCATGGGCTCGCCCTCGAGGACGGTCAGTTCGGGGCAGCGGGCGCGGACTTCCCGCAGAAAGCTCTGCAGCGACGGCGTGTTCATCCCTGATCCACCAGCTTGTCGTGCCGCTCCATCAGCGACTGGGCGGCGTTGTAGCCCATTTTGCGTCCGCGGTTGGTCCGGGCGGCCAGCTCGATGATGTCTGCCAGGTTCCGGCCCGGGCGGACGGGGATCTCGTAGAGCGGGACCTGCAGACCGAGGATCTCGGTGTAAAGCGGCTCGGCCCCCAGACGGTCGTAAAACTTGGTGTCGTCCCAGGGCTCGAAGTGCACCACCAGATCGAGGGTCTGCTCCTGCTTGACCGCGCCGATGCCGAACATCTGCCGGGCGTCCACCAGGCCGATGCCGCGGATCTCCATGAAGTAGCGGATGATCTCCGGCGCGGTGCCGACGATGGTGTTGTTGCCCAGCCGCCGCAGGTCGATGGCGTCGTCCGCCACGAGACGGTGGCCGCGGCTGAGCAGCGCCATGGCGCTCTCGCTCTTGCCCACGCCGCTCTCACCGGTGATCAGCACGCCCTCGCCGTGGACCTCCATGAGCACGCCGTGCATCGTCGTGGTCGGCGCCAGATGGTGGTTGAGGCTGAACAGAAGCTGCGCGATGAACGGACTGGTGGACTGCTCCGTGGTGAGGATCGTGACGTCGAACCGCCGCGCCCCGTCCAGGAGCTCCGGCGGCAGGGCCATGCCGTGGGCCACGATCAGGAACCGGATCCCGGAGGTCAGGAACCGGTCGATGCTCTCCCGGCGCAGGTTGTCGTCCATCTCCGCCAGGAAAGTGATCTCCAGCTTGCCCATGACCTGGACGCGCCCGGGACTGAAATAATCGTAAAACCCCGCCAGCGGCAGCCCGGGACGGGCGACGTCCCAGTTGTCGATGAAGACTCTGTCATAATCCGAGGCACGGTAGGCCACCGCCAGCTGGTGTTCCGCGGCGATGGCGGCCAGGGAAACAGCGCTGTTCCTGCTCATAGCCACTCTCCGTTTCCGATTTAGTCTTACCTTATATTGTAATCAATTTGGCCCCGTTTGGCAACAACCCGCGGCCGGTTTTTCAAAATCCAAAAAATCAAAATTTCTTCTTGCATTTGGCGGTTTCGTCTGGTATTATAATTTGGCTGTGCAGCCGGGGATCCCGGCCGCACATACATCTCAAATCAGTGAGGAGGTGCAGCAAGCATGGCAAAGTGTGAATTCTGCGACAAGGGTGTCTCCTTCGGCATCAAGGTCAGCCATTCCCACCGGCGCTCCAACCGCATGTGGAAGCCCAACGTGAAGCGCGTCAAGGCCATCGTCGACGGTACTCCGAAGCACGTTTACGTGTGCACCCGCTGCCTCCGCAGCGGCAAGGTCACTCGGGCCGTCTGAGATCTTCCGAAAGGGAAGACCTGCATGAGCCGCCCTCCCGACGTCAGCGGGGGGCGGCTCATACTATATATTATAACGGCATAACGGCGCATGCGCATACCGTGCCCGCCCATAAGAAGAAATGATGGCAAAACGGCCTTTTCCACAGGGTTTTCCACACTTTTGCGCCGTTATGGAAACCCCGTTTTTGCCCCCGAGCCGGGCGGGAAAAATTTCTTGATTTTTTGAAAAATAGGGGTTGACAAACGAAAAACCGGATGGTATATTAAGCAAGCTGTCCCGCAGAACAGGGGCTGAAGTCCCGGATCCGAGGGCACAGCGGAGTGCACCTTGTAAATTGAACAAAGTAACAAAGCTTATGCAAATAAGCACCAGAAAGGGTTCTTGACAGGGCCGAGAGGTTCTGTCGAAAGATTTCTTTGAGAGCTAGAAATAGCGATCAGTAAATGATTTCACCGATCGAGAGATCGCTGAGATAAGATTTATTGAGAGTTTGATCCTGGCTCAGGACGAAC
>JAFXYJ010000012.1 GCA_017541825.1 Oscillospiraceae bacterium
CTCGTCGACGTGCCGGTTCATTTCCTCGGCGTGCGCGCGGTCCTTCATGAGCTTGGTGTTGACCTTCACGTTGATCGCCGCGCCGCGCATGGCGGCCTGGCAGAAGGTGACGCCCGTGCCGGCGTCGGAGACCATCATGGTGCTGCCCTTCTCGGCGAATTCCTTGTGCAGCTCCACGCAGCGGCAGCTCAGCTCGAGGATCTTCATCGGCGCCGCGGCCGCGTCGCGCAGGCACTTCTCCAGCGTCTCGTCGCGCCCCGGCTCCTCCTTCGGGATGCCGTAGGCCTTCGAGAGCGGCTCAAAGGCCGCCGCGTCCTCGTCGATGCAGTCGAGCAGGTCGGCGCGCAGCTTCTCCGCCTCGTTCATCAGGCGGATGATCTCGGGCTCCACCTCGGCGTACTTTTTCTTGCCGAGCGTGAAGTTGCCCACAATGGATCCGAGCGCGACGCCCAGAGCGCCGACCAGCGCGGAAGCGCCGCCGCCGCCGGGCACGGAGGTCTTCGCCGCGAGGATCGCGCCGAACTCCCGAACGCTCATATCGTTCATTGACATGTAGATTCCCTCCAGTTTCGGCAATCGCACGGCCGGTGGGCCGTGCGATTGCGTAAGACTTGCCTGTTCGGGAACGGGGAAAACGCCCCGCGTCCCCTGTCGGTTTTTTAGAAGAGGCCGCTGACCGCGCCGGTCTTGGTGTCGACGTCGATGCGGCGGTAGGCCGGGTTGGAGCCGGTGCCGGGCATCATGGAGATCGTGCCGGCCATCGGGCAGAGGAACTTCGCGCCGCCGTACTCGAGGATGTCGCGGATCGGCAGACGCCAGTTCTTCGGCACGCCCTTGATGTTCGGGTCGTGGCTCAGGGACAGGTGGGTCTTGACCATCATGGTGCTGTAGTCGGCGTACTTCGGATCGCTCTCGAAGCGCTCGGCCTTCGCGATCGCCTCAGGCGCCCAGTCGACGCCGTCCGCGCCGTAGATCTCCTTGGCGATGCGCTCGACGCGCTCGCGCAGCGGGGTATCCAGGTCGTACAGGTACTTGATGGGCTCTTCGGGCTCCTCGCAGGCGTCGATAACGGCCTGGGCCAGCTCTCTGGCGCCGTCGCCGCCGTACTGCCAGTGCTCGCTCAGCGCGCAGCGCACGCCCTGCTCGTCGCACAGACGGCGCAGCAGCGCGATCTCCGCCTCGGTATCGGTGTAGAACTTGTTGATGCAGACGACCGGCTTGATGCCGCTCTTCTTGACGTTGTTGACGTGGTGGAACAGGTTCGCGCAGCCCTTCTCGAGCAGCTCGAGGTTCTCCTCGGTGTACTCCTTGGGCAGCGGACGGCCCGGACGGACCTCCGGTCCGCCGCCGTGCATCTTGAGGGCGCGGATGGTCGCGACCACGACGCTGACGTGGGGCTTGAGGCCGCTCAGGCGGCACTTGACGTTCCAGAACTTCTCAAAGCCGATGTCGGCGGCGAAGCCGGACTCGGTCACATGGTAATCGAAGAGCTTGAGCGCCAGACGGTCGCCGATGATGGAGCTCTGGCCGATGGCGATGTTGGCGAAGGGGCCGGCGTGCACGAGGCAGGGCTGATGCTCGACGGTGTAGCAGAGGGTCGGGTTGATGGTGTTGCGCATCCACGCGGTCATCGCGCCGGCGACCTCGAGGTCCTCGGCGGTGACGGGGTTGCCGCTCTTGTCGTAGGCGAGGACGACCTTGCCGATGCGCTCGCGCAGGTCGGGCAGGTCGCGCGCCACGGCCAGGATGGCCATGAGCTCGGAGCTGACGGCGATGTTGGTGCGGGTGGTCATGCGGAAGCCGTCCAGCTTGCCCTCGCCGAGGCCGATCTCCATCTTGCGCAGAGCCTGGCAGCAGAAGTCCATGACGAAGTTCCACTCGATGCGCTCGGGATCGATGTTCAGGCGCTTCAGGCCGATGGAAGCCAGCTTCTCGTCGTCGTAGTTGCGCTCATGCTGCATGCGGGCGTTGAGCGCGACCATGCCGAGGTTGTGGGCGTTCATGATGTCGTTGATATCGCCGGTGAGGCCGAGGGAGAACTCGGTCATCGGGATGAGCAGCGCGTTGCCGCCGCCGGCAGCGGTGCCCTTGACGTTCATGGTGGGGCCGCCGGAGGGCTGACGCAGGCAGCCGCCGACGTTCTTGCCCAACTTGCCCAGGCCCTCGATCAGGCCCAGGGAGGTGGTGGACTTGCCCTCGCCCAGCGGGGTGGGGGTGATCGCGGTGACTTCGATGTACTTGCCGTCGGGCTTGTCCTTCAGACGCTCCATGATCTTCAGGAAGTCCAGCTTGGGGGTGCGGCCGTAGGGGATGATCTCGTCGGGCAGAAGACCCATCTTCTCGCGGAAGTACTCCACGGAGGGCAGTCTCTTCTCGGCGTCCTCGGCGATTTGCCAGTCTTTGTAGATTGTGGGATCAAGCATGCGGTTTGCTCCTTTCTCCAAATAAAAATGACTGTTTTGATGTGTGCCGCCCGCAGCCGCCGGCCCATGCCGGCCGACCTGCCGCGGGACCTGGGATCCATGCTTCGGCTTATAATACTATTAAACAGTATAAAGCTTTTTTAGTCAAGGAAATTCAGCCGTCGCTTTTGCTCGTCGTTTTTGTGTATAATGTCGGGAAGTGCCTGACAGACCTATCCTACAAAATGTAGGAAATCGGACTGCGCGGAGACGGCGGGGAGAGAAAACCGGGCCCTCTCCCCGCTGCCCGTTCCGTTTCGGGAGACGGTCAGATGCCGGCCTGTTCGAGCAGAGCGGGGACGTGCTTCTCCCAGCCCAGAGCCATGATGTGCACACCCTGGCAGTAGGGACGGCAGGCCTTGATCACGCGGGCGGCGATCTCCACGCCGGTGATGCCGGCCTTGGCCCGCTCCTTGTCGGCGGCGAGCTCGGCGAGCATGTCGTCGGGCACATGGACGCCGGCGACGTTGTTGTTCATGTAGCGCGCCATGGCAGCGCCCTTGGGGATGATGATGCCCAGCTGCACGGGCTTGCCGAACTGCTTGGCCTTCTCCATGAAGGCGATGAACTTCTCGGGCTCGAACACGGCCTGGGTCTGGAAGTAGTCGACGCCGGCCAGGACCTTGCGCTCCATCTTGGCGAGCTGCGCGTCCACGGAGTCGCTGCAGGGAGAGACCACCGCGCCTTTGGCGAACTTCGGGGGATCGCCGACCAGGGCGTTGCCGCCCAGGTCCACGCCGGACTCGAGCAGCTTCACGGTATGGATCAGCGAGACGGAGTCGAGGTCGAACACGGGCTTGGCGCCGGGATGATCGCCGAGCTTGGTGTGGTCGCCGGTGAGGCACAGGATGTTCTCGATGCCGAACATGGCGGCGCTGAGAAGATCGGACTGCAGCGCGATGCGGTTGCGGTCGCGGCAGGTGAGCTGGAAGATGGGGTTCAGGCCCGCGTCCAGCAGCGCCTTGCAGGTGGCCAGGGAGCCCAGACGCATGACGGAGGACTGGTTATCGGTGACGTTGACGGCGGTGATGCCGCTCAGATAGGTCTTGGCCTCCTCGATCACATGGTCGATGTTGATGCCCTTGGGGGGGCCGACTTCCGCCGAGACCACAAATTCACCACGGTCGAATAATTCAGTAATCTTCATTCCATATTGCTCCTAATCATCAAGATTTTTGAAGGATCTCTTATTTGGTCACCTCGGCGTCGGTCGCAAAATTGCGCACCTGCGTCGGGCACTTGAGCATGTCCAGACGGCCCGTGGCCTCCAGACGGCGGTAAATGCGTTCCCAGCCGCATTCCATGTTCGGGTCGACCTCGCATTTGCCGTTCTTGGAGCCGCCGCACTGGCCGTTGACCAGGCTCTTGGAGCAGGCGGTGATCGGGCAGATGCCTCCGGTGTAGTTCAGATAGCACTCGCCGCACTGGCCGCAGTCGAACTCCTGGGGCGTCACGCCCTGGAAGCCGGGCAGCCGGACGGTGTCGCAGCCGGCGAAAACGGGCTTCGGCGTCAGGTACTCGGCCACGGTCTGCACGCCCACGCCGCAGGAGAGCACGAGCACGGCGTCCGCCTCGTCGATCATGGCGCGGCGCCGCTCCAGGCGGACCTGCAGGTTCTCGGGATTGCAGATGTAATCCGTGGTGAGGATACCGGTGACCTTACCGGCGGCGAGCAGCTCCTTTTCGAACTCCTCGGCCTCTTTTTCGGGGAAGCTGACCTCTTTGCATCCGTGACAGTTGATGATGAAGACCTTGCCGGTGAGCAGGGATTCAAGGACCTCTTTGGATTTCAGTTCGGTAATCAACATATCACTTCATCTCCCTTACAGCATTTTTGCCTTCCTTGATCCGCGTGACCAGCGGGATCTTGGACGAGCAGATGTACTCGCAGCACCGGCATTCCATGCAGTCCATGATGTTCATATCCTTCAGCCCCTGGATGTTGCCGTCCTTCAGGTAACGGTTGAAATACAGGGGAGAGAGCTCCATCGGGCACACGTCGGCGCAGCGGCCGCACTTGATGCACTCGACTTCCTGGCTGTGGTCGGTCTCATAGGCGATGATGCCGTTGGTGCCCTTGATGACGGCCACGTCCACGTCCGGGATGGGGATGCCCATCATCGGGCCGCCCATCTTGAAGGTGACGTCTCCCTCGGGGACACCGCCGCAGCTCTCCAGGACCTCCCTGGCGCTGACGCCGAACCGGATGAGGAAGTTGCCGGGCTTCCTGACGCACTCGCCGGTGACGGACACCACGCGCTCGATGAGCGGCATGCCCAGCTGGATGGCGTCGGAGATGGCCTTCACGGTGCTGACGTTGCAGACCACCGCGCCCACATCGGCGGGCAGTCCGCCGGAGGGGACCATCCGGCCCATGACGCGCTTGATGAGCATTTTCTCAGCGCCCTGCGGGTACTTGGTGCGGGCCACGACGACCTCGATGTTGTCAAGGCCCTCGCATTTGGACCGGAACAGCTCGATGGCGTCGGGCTTGTTGTCCTCGATGACGATGACGCCCCTGGGGGAATCCACGGCCTTCATAACGGCGCGCAGACCGAAGATGACCTCGTCGGGGTAGTGGAGCAGCAGCTGGTGGTCGGCGGTGATCATCGGCTCGCACTCGCAGCCGTTGAGCAGAACGGCCTCGATGGGCTTGCCGGGGTTGAGCTTGACCGAGGTGGGGAAGCCCGCGCCGCCCATGCCGGCGATGCCGGCCTCTTCCACGATGGAGACGATCTCCTCGCGGCTGAGGCTCTCGAGAGAACCCTTCGGCTGCACGGACTCGTCGAGCGTGTCCTTGTGGTCGTTGCGGATCACCACGGACAGGCCGCCGCGGGTCGCGGGGTGGGTCCGCGCCTCTATGGCGATGACCTCGCCGCTGACGCTGGAGTGGACGTTGGCGCTGATGAAGCCGGCCTTTCCGCCGATCTTCTGACCGACCTTTACGGTATCGCCCACCTTGACCAGCGGCTCGGCGGGCTTGCCGGAGGCCTGGGACAGGGGGATGACCATGATGTCGGACTCGGGGAAGCGCTCGAGCTCGCAGTGCTCGCTCATTTCCTTGCGCTCTGAGGGATGCACGCCGCCGTAATAGCCGTCAAAGCGCTTCTCGCGGATGGATTTTACATAGTCGTTGACAAGCTTGAAATTGACTTTGGAGTAATCGCGCAGCTGCACAGGCTGGTTGCGGAACTCCTCGAGACGGCCTTGCTCCTCCAGCCGGCGATAGATCTTTTCCCAGGCGCAGTCCTTGTTGGGATCGACCTCGCACTTGCCGTCCTTGGCGCCGCCGCACTGACCGTTGATCAGGCTCTTGGAGCAGTCCACGATCGGGCACACGCCGCCGGTGATATTCAGATAGCACTGGGCGCAGGCGTCGCAGGCCTTCTTGGTCAGAGCCATGCCGTGATGGCCGGTGTAGTTGAGAGAATTGCTCGCGGCGAAGACCGGGATCTTCACCATGTCCGCGATGATCTGGATGCCCAGACCGCAGGAGATCACAAAGATCGCCTCGGTTCCCTCGGGGATGGCGTCCTTGAGCTTGCGGGCGGTTTGGGTCTGGTTGCACAGGAAGTCGATCTGCGTCGAACCGGTGACGGTTTTGCCCGCTTCGGCAGCCAGCTTCAGGAACTCGCCGCAGTCGGGCTCGTCCACTGACTCGAATTCCTTGAAGCACTTGTTACAAGCGATGACGAAGATATTGTCCGTCCCTGCCAGCACGGGGAGGAGCTCTTCGGCGTTTTTGAGCTTGTACTTGGTATAGTTCTCCAATTTCTCACCTTCCTTAATCGATCGGTTGCCAATGGCCGCGCCGCCGCGCCGCGCCCCGGAGGAATGCCTTTCTGCGCCGGAAAAAGCATCTGACGGAGGCGGCCGGACGGCGGACGGCCGGGGAATGGCCGCTGTGATTGTGCTATAATGCATTCTAATTATATCATAGAAGATCCGCAGGGGTTTATTTTTTTTTCAACAAATCGCAGGCGGACTTTTTATAAAAAACGACAAGAGGATCGCAGAACGATCCTCCTGTTTTTTGTCGGCTGCGATTCGGTTCAGCCGAACATCGCCATGATGGCGGCCTTGGGACGCGCGCCCACGAGGGTGTTGACGCACACGCCGTTTTTGAAGACCATCAGCGTGGGGATGCTGTTGACGGCGAACTCTCCGGCCAGTTCGGGATTGGCGTCCACGTCGATCTTGCAGACCTTGATGGAGCCCTCGTTTTCCTCGGCGATCTCGGACACGATGGGGGCGACCATCCTGCAGGGGCCGCACCAGGAAGCCCAGAAGTCCACCAGAACAGGCAGCTCGGACTTTAAAACCTCCTCCTCGAAATTCGCGCGGGTCACAGTGATCTCAGCCATTTTCTGTCTCCTTTCCGTGTTTGCCGCTGCAAAACTCATTGTCATCGATCATTATACCACGTTTTTTGCGAAAAAAAAGCCCCCGGCATGGATTTGGGCGAAAAAGACAGTGGCGCGGGCGGCGGTTTCCTGCTATAATTATTCTGTATCAATATAACCATAACCATCTCTGATCTGCAGGACGGAGCGAGCCGGAAAGGCGGACGATGAAAAACGGATCCACCACCGACCGGGAACGGAACCGGGAGGGCTTTTACGACGATTACTGGCACACGGCGCCCAAGCAGCCCGCGGAGTCTGCGGACCCGCGGGTGCGCGGAGCCGTGGACCGGGAGACCTACTACGCCAAAAGAGACGCGTACTATGCCGAGCGGGACGCCTATTACGCCGAACGCGACGCCTATTACGCCCGGCAGGAGGCTCCCGAGGCCGACGACGAATATGAGTACGAATACGAGGACGCGCCCGACGGCGGACGTGCCAAAAGGACCGTGCGCCGCAGGAAGCGCCGCCGCAGGAGGAGCCATCCCTTCCGGGTGCTGCTGACGCTCCTGATCATCGCCGGTCTGGCGGCCATGCTGCTGGGCACGCCCCCCATGAGCAACGCCCTGGGCGAGCGCCTGTCCGGTCGGAGCGCGGTATTGCTCATCGTGGTCGCCGAGGACGGCCGCCATACCGACTCGGTGATGCTGGTGACCTTTGAACAGAAGGACCACAGGGTCCGGACCCTCACCCTGCCCGCGGACATGGTCGCCGAGGACGGCGCGGAGCCCCGGGTGGACGGGGCCTACGCGCTGGGCGGCGTCACGGAGCTCATGCGTCTGGCCGAGGATCTGCTGGGCTTTCCGCCCGACGGGTATTTCCTGCTGGACGGCGAATGGCTGCACCGGGCTGGAGAGCTGGCGGGCCTGCCGGCGGGCGGCGGCTTTTTCGGCGGCGCGGACGATGTGCTCGCCGCGCTGCAGAGGCTGCTCAGCCCGTCCTCGCTGCGCTCGGCGCGGGAGCTGTGGCGGCTTTTCCGGGCGCGGACGCGGACGGATCTGACGGTCCGCAACCTGTTCTGGGTCGCGCGGGTGCTCGTGAAGGCGGACCTGGGAAAGATGCCCGCCGAGGCGCTGCCCGGACGGCTGGTGGTGCGGGAGGACAGTGCCTACCGCACGGTGGACCGGCCCGCTGCCGCGCAGGTCCTCAAGGATTACAGTCCCTTTATCTGACGCCGGCCGTCGGCGTCTGCCCATGAGGAGAACGGACATGGACGAAGCATTCATCCGCTTTGACAGCGTAAAAAAGATCTACAGCTCCGGCGAGGTGGAGGTCCCGGCGCTCCACGACGTCAGCTTTACCGTGGACCGCGGAGAGATCTGCGTGATCGTGGGCGAATCCGGCGCGGGCAAAAC
Source organism: Oscillospiraceae bacterium (assembly GCA_017541825.1). Lineage (GTDB taxonomy): Bacteria > Bacillota > Clostridia > Oscillospirales > Oscillospiraceae > Apopatocola. The sequence continues at coordinate 8,224 of JAFXYJ010000012.1, forward strand.
AACGCTGCTGAACATCCTCGGCGGCATGGACACGCTCACCGCGGGCCGCATATTCGTGGACGGCGTGGAGATCTCCCGCTACAGCAAGCGGGAGCTGACCCGCTATCGGCGCACCGACGTGGGGTTCGTGTTCCAGTTCTACAATCTGATCCCCAACCTCACGGCGCTGGAGAACGTGCAGATCGCTGCCCAGCTCTCGAAGGACGCTCTGGACCCGCGGACGGTGCTCACCCAGGTGGGGCTGGCCGAGCGTGCCGGCAATTTCCCGGCGCAGCTCTCCGGCGGCGAGCAGCAGCGGGTGGCCATCGCCCGCGCCCTGGCCAAGAATCCCAAGCTGCTGCTGTGCGACGAGCCCACCGGCGCCCTGGACTACCAGACCGGCAAATCGATCCTCAAGCTCCTGCAGGACACCTGCCGCCGGAGCGGCATGACCGTGATCATCATCACCCATAACAAAGCCCTGTGCGGCATGGCGGACCGGGTCATCCGGGTACGCAGCGGCACGGTGGAATCGGCGTGTGTCAACGAGACCGTCACGCCCGTGGAGGAGATCGAGTGGTAAGAGCATGAACCGTTATATCCGGAAAATGCTCCGGCGAAGCATCCGATCCTCCCTGGGGCGGTATCTGGCCATCCTCGCCATCGTGGCGCTGGGCGTCGGCTTCTTCGCGGGACTCAAAAGCTCCATGCCCGCCATGCTCTCCACGGCGGACGACTATCTGCGCGCGCAGCGCTTCCAGGACTTCCAGCTCCTGTCCACTCTGGGCTTCACGCCCGAGGACGTCCGGGCCTTCCGGGAGCTCGACGCCGTGGAGGAGGCCGAGGGCGCCTGGTTCGTCGACGCCGTGGCCGAGGCCGACGGCGTCAGCGGCGCATGGCATTTCATGTCGCTGACCGAGCGCGTCAGCGTACCGTATCTGACCGCCGGGCGTCTGCCCGAGGCGCCGGGAGAATGCCTGGGCGACGAGAGAGTGTTCGAGCGCGGCGACATCGGCCGGACGGTGACGATCAGCCCCGACAACGACGCCGACACGCTGGACCTGCTCAGCCGGGACAGCTATACCGTCGTCGGTCTGGCCCGTTCGCCGCGCTATATCAGCGACGACCGCGGCAGCACCTCCCTCGGCGCGGGCAGCGTCGAGGGCTTTGTCATCCTGTCCCCCGCGGGCTTCTCCGCCGAGGCCTACCATGAGATACTGCTCTGGTGCGGCCTGCCCGGGGCGATCTATTCGGAGGAATATTCCGCCGCCCGCTCGCGGACGGAGCCGGAGATCAAGAGTCTGCTCAACCGCCGCGGCGCCCTGCGCAGAGCCGGGCTCTGGGCGCAGGCGGAGGACGAGCTGGAGGAGGCCCGGGTCGAGCTCGACGCGGGCTGGATCGCCTACGCCGAGGGCAGGGACGAATCGGACCGGAAGCTTGCCGACGCCCTGGCGGAGCTGAAGGACGCCCGCGCCGAGCTCGACGACGGCTGGGATGAACTGGAGAAAAACTGGAAAAAACTCGAGGACGGCATGGCCGAGGTCCGGGACGGACTGGACGAGATCGCGGAGAACCGCCGGACGCTCGACGGGAAATCGGAGGAGATCGAGGACGGATACGCGCAGATAGAGGCGGCCCGCGCCGAGCTCGCCCCGGCGATCGCCCGGCTCGACGCCGCGCAGGCCGAGCTCGATGCCGGCTGGGCGCAGCTTGCCGAGGGCGAGCGGCAGACGGCGGAATACCGTCAGATGTTCGAGGAAGCGAACCGGGAACTCAATGAACGAGAACAGGAGCTGCGCGATCAGATCGCGGCCGACGACGCGGCCAGATACCTGGCCCTCGAGGACTACTATGCCGCCGAGCTGTTCTCCCGGGGCGAGGTGGAGCGCATCCAAAACAGGATCGACGCCCTCGAGGACACGGAGGAGAACGCCGAGACCCTCGCGGCTCTGCGCGAGCAGCTCGCCCGGGCGCAGGCCGCCCACGACGCGGCGCAGGCCGCCCTCGCGGCGGCGGAGGAGAGCTACGTCCCCGACGCGTCGAGCCTCATTGCGGCGGACGATGTGATCGCCGAGCTCCACGAGCGCGCCGCCGGGATCGAGGCGCAGCTCACCGCCGCCGAGACGGAGCTGGCCGCGACGAGAACGCAGCTGGAGGCCGCCCAGGCCGAGCTGGATGCCGGCCGCGCTCCGGTGGCCGCGGCCGCAGCGGAGCTGGACGCCAATGAGGCGCAGCTCAAGGCCGGGGAGGAAGAGATCCGAAAGGCTCGCGGGAAGCTCGACGCAGCGGAGAAGAAGCTCAAAAAGATCCAGGACGAATATCCGGGCAACCTCCGGAAGCTGGAGGACGCCCGGGCCGAACTGGAAGACGGCGAAGCGGAGCTGGCCGACGGCTGGCAGGAGTATGAGGACGGAAAGGCGGAGGCGGCCCAAAAGCTGCGCGACGCGAAGCAGGAGCTCCTCGACGGCGAGACCGAGCTTGCCGACGCCCGGGCCGAGCTGGAGGATACGCTGGCTCTGGAGGTCTACACCCTCGACCGCAGCACCATCGCCGGATATGTGACCTTTGAAAACGACACGACCATCATCGACGCCATTGCCGACGCCTTTCCCGTGTTCTTCGCGCTGATCGCGGCGCTGGTATGCGTGACCACGATGACCCGCATGGTCAACGAGGAGCGCACGGTCATCGGCACCATGAAGGCCATGGGCTATTCCGGCGGGGCCATCATGAGCAAATACCTGGCCTACGCCGGTTCCTCCGCGCTGCTGGGCTGCGTGGCAGGCTATTTTCTGGGGACCCGGGTCATCCCCTATGTGGTTTCGCTGGCCTACGGCATCATGTATACCACCGCGGCGCTCGAATACTATTTCAACCCCTGGATGTACGCCGCCTGCATGGCCGCGGCGGTGCCCGGGGCGCTGTTCGTGACCTGGCTGGCCTGCCGCCGCGAGCTGGCCGAAAAGCCGGCGGAGCTGATCCGTCCCAAGGCGCCGGGCAGCGGACGGCGCGTCCTGCTGGAATACGTCACGCCGCTGTGGGACCGGCTGTCGTTCCTGTCCAAGGTCACGCTGCGCAACGCCTTTCGTCACAAGGTGCGCGTGCTGATGATGCTGCTGGGCATCGGGGGGTGCACGGCGCTGCTCGTGACGGGCTTCGGCGTTCTGGATTCGCTGTCCGACCTGTCCAAATACCAGTACGAGGAGATCTTCCTCTACGATCTGGCGGTCACTCTCGAGCCGGAGGAATTCGCTTCCGACGCGGCCGCGGAGAGCCTGTGGGCCGGCGGGGCCGGGCGCTCGGCCATGTGCTTCCAGGACCCGGTGACGATGAGCGCGGGCGGCCTGGAAAAGAGCACGCGCGTCGTGGCCGCCGACGGCGACGCGCTGCGGGAGCTGATCGATCTCCACAACAAAAACGGCGCGGTGGCCTGGCCCGACCCCGGGGAAGCGGTCATCACGCAGAAGCTCGCCGACCGGCTGGCGCTCCGTGTCGGCGACCCCGCCCGGCTGCGGCTGGACGACGGGACCGAGGCGGCCGTCACCGTGACGGGGATCTGCGACAATTACCTGAGCCATTACGTGTATGTCGACGCGCGCACCGTGGGCTCGCCCCGGAACAACACGGCGCTGCTTCGCGCCGCCGAGGGCGCCGACGCCGACCGGCTGGCCGCGCGTCTCCGCGCGGAGGACGGCGTGAGCTATGTCACGGTCACCGCCAGGGAGCGGGAGACCATGGAGCAGTCCATGGCCAGCCTCGATATCGTCGTGTTCATGCTGATCATCTGCTCGGGGATCCTGGCCTTCATCACGCTCTACAACCTGACCAACATCAACATCATGGAGCGCACAAGGGAGATCGCCACCGTGAAGGTGCTGGGCTTCTATCCCGGCGAGACCGCCTCGTATATCCTGCGGGAAAACCTGCTGCTGTCCTTCCTGGGAGCCGCCGCGGGGATGGAGCTGGGACGGCAGTTCCACCGGTTCGTCATGGGCCTGGTGGACGTGGAGTCCCTAACCTGCGAGGTGCGCATCCTGCCGGTGAGCTATCTGTGGTCCTTCCTGATCACGCTGGCCTTCGCCGCGTTCACCAACTGGGTCATGCGCTTCAAGCTCGAAAAGGTGGATATGGCCGAGTCGCTCAAATCCGTGGAGTGACCGGCACCGTCCCGGCTGCGCGGAGAAAAGGCAGAATAAACACAGGGCCGCGGCTTTCGCCGCGGCCCCCTTTGTTTTTCCTTTTTTACTTGAACGTTACCTTGACGCTGAGGGTCGCGTTGGGCTTGGCCGTCTCGTTGCCGAGCAGCCGGACCTGCAGCTTCACCGTCGCCGCCTTCGTCGTCGTGATCTTGTCGCCGTAGTACGCGATGGCATACCGCCCGTTCCCGAGATCCTTCAGCTCGAACAGCGGCAGGCCCTGCTTGTCCTTCGGGGATACCAGCACCACCTCGGCGATCCCCGCCAGCGTGCCGTCCGGCAGCGTCAGCACTACCTCGCCCCGGCTGTACCGATCCGTCTTGAGCAGCGTCACCGTCTTCACGCTCTGGCTCACCTTCGCCTTGCCCTGGACCACCTTCAGCGTCACCGCCTTCGATGTTGCGCCGGCCACGCTCGCCCTCACGCTGAACTTGTCCGCGTGGGAGACCCCGGACCCCGACGCCGGCGAGATCACATACTTCCCGCCCTCGACACTGATATCAAAGCGGTCCGTCACGTCCTCGCTGACCTTCTTCTTCGCCGCGCCGTCGTAGGTCCGCAGGATCGTCAGGTCCTCCGGCGTCAGCGTGTGCGTATAGCTGTTCTTCACCGTCGGCGTCAGCGTCACCTTCGTGCCGGGACGCAGCACGTCGATCTTCCCCGCCGCCTTGAGCGTCACCGACACCGCCGGCGTTGTGGCAGAGCGCTTCACCGTGAACGTCACCGTCTTCGCCGCCGGCGCGGGACCGCCGTAGTCCGCGCTCACCGTCGCCGTGTACTTGCCCGGCTCGGCATCGATCGCCGTGAGCGTGAACACGTTCCCGCTCTGGCGGATATTGAACCGCCCGGATACGTCCTCCGTACCGCCGGACAGCCGCACCGACGTCAGGCTCAGCGCCGCCTCGCCCGTGTGGTAGTTCTTCATCGCCGCCGTGATCGTCACCGGGCTCTCCGGGATCGCCAGATCCATCGTGCCCTTCGCCTTCAGCGTCAGTGCCACCGCCTTGCTGTCCGCCAGCGTCTTGACCGTGAACGACGACTCTTTACCCAGCACGCTCAGGACCACCTTGTAGGTGTGCGCCTTGCCGTCGACGTACGGCGCGGTCACAACGGCGCCCGAACCGGTCAGCACTACGTTGAGCACCTCGCCGTTGGCGTAGGTCTTCTTGCCCTCGGTGATCCGGCTGACGGTCACCTCCTGCCCCGCGAACGACGCCGGCTTCAGTGTCCATGCCGTCGTGGCGCTGTCCGATGTGCCCGGCTTGAGCGTCAGCGTGCCCGGCTTGAAGGTCATCTTCGGCGCCGTGCTCTTCGCGCTCACCTCCACCGTCACGTTCCGCCGCACGGCCCAGCCCTCCGCCGTCACCAGCAGATACACCTTGCCGCTCTTCTTCGCGCCTTGATCGCCAATGTAGATAAGGCGATTGCTCAGCATGTCCCACATGAGCCACGGAGGGAGAGGTTTGTTCGGATCAGGTTCAACGCTTTCCACGTTCCCGCCGGTAAATGTAACTTTCTGGATATCTGTGTAATAGCTGTTGAACGCTATCTTCTTCGCGGTGATCTTCGGCTCGGTCTTCTTCACGGTCAGCGTCAGCGCCGCCGTCTCGAACACCCTCCCGTCCACCGTTACCGCGATGGTCGAGGTATAGCTGCTCTTGAGGCTCGCGTGGCTCTCCATCGCCGCCCGGGTCGGGATCACCTCCAGCGTCCGGTCATCCGCCACGCGCAGCGCGAACAGGCTCTTTGTTTCACCGTCCGTAAACTCCGCGCCCTCGATGGCCACACCCGCGTCAGCCGCAGGCTCCGGCGTGGGCGTCACCGCAGCACGCTTTTTGTTGTTCTGCGTCAGCTCCGGGATCACCTGGATCCGCGTGTACTCCGTATGGAACAGCTCCGTCGTGGCCTTCGTCGAGGTCAGACGCACGCCGCTCACGCCGTTGGCTTCCGCCGCCACGTCGTCCGCGATCGGGTGCTCACCCTCGCCCTCCACTACGTCCACCCGGCAACGGGCCGCGTAAGTCGTGCCGTCCACGATCAGTTCAGCACTGATCCACGCAGAGCCTTCTCTCAGCGCTGTGACGGTACCGTCCGCTGTAACCGAAGCCACAGAGGAATCGCCTTCTACGCTCCACGTCAGCAGCGGAGCGTATACCTTCGGGGTGACAGCCGCCTGGATACTCGTGCTCTCCCCAACGGGAAGAACGACATATTCCTGCGTGAGCTCGATAATGACGGGCACAGCCTCGTCAGGATATTTGTCCCCGGCCACGGTTTGCATACCGGAATAATCGCCCCGGCCCCGAACCGTGACTGTCACGACATCTTTTTCATCTTCGATCGAGAGCAGATAGTCCTGCTCCTCCGTCAGTTCGACGCCGTCATAGACAACACATACACGGTATCGCCCGCCGACGAACTGCTCCACCGTGATCGCCGCATTCGTCAGGCTCTTGTGTGAGGCGCCGTAAACGCGCGCACAAGCTCCGGCTGCATTCACACGCGGCACATAATTGATCGTGAGTGTACCGGCGGCGTCCGCGTTGAACTGCGCGATGTACAACAGGTCCTCAGCATTCAGAGACGCCGGCTCCTCATCTCCGGTCGTCACCAGAAACACATAAGGCGCGCCGGGCAACAGACCGCTGAAGCGGGCTAAAGTGCCGTTGTCCTCCGCGGGCAGATACATTGCCAGCGGTTCAAAAACATATTCGTCCTGATTCACGTCGGGATCTTCGACGGATCCGGATCCTTCCATGGTCCCCGGATCAGTGTTTGCATTAAAATCGGGTTCCGAATCGGGAATTGCCGCGGGGTCGCTCACCGGCTCCGCTGCGGGTTCGTCGATTGGCTCCAGATCGGTGATCGGCTCGGGATCGTTCTCCGGCTCCGCTGCAGGTTCGTTAACCGGCTCCGGATCGGTGATCGGCTCGGGATCATTTTCCGGCTCCGCTGCGGGATCATTGACCGGCTCCGGATCCGTCGACTCCTCCGGCAAATCCGGCATCAGGTCCTCGGCAGGCGCCAGTCTGTCTTCAGGCTCATTCCCCATACTCGTCGGGCCGGCAGAGTTGTAATGAATGGTGGCGGAAGTGAGATAATCGTTGTTAGAACCTATAATTATTTCGTCCCACTGTGCCGAAGTCCCGGAATAATACACATCTGATAACTTGGAGCATTTATTAAATGCATACTGTCCTATGCTTGTCAAGCTATCTGGCAGTACTATTGTCGTCAAACCATAACATTCATCAAACGCCAACAACTCAACTATTGTCACCCCAGAAGGTATTTCGATTGTCGTTAGCTTAGAGCAACCATGAAACGCATAGTTACCTATGCTTGTCAAGCTATCCGGCAGTTTTATCGTCGTTAAACCAATGCAGTTATAAAACGTTTGATCCTCAATTTTAGTCACGCCAGAAGGAATCTCTATTGTTTTTAAACTTGTACAAGCTCCGAACGCATTCTTACCTATACTTGTCAAACTATCCGGAAGATCTATCGTTGTCAATCCTCGGCAGCCAGAAAACGTTCTATCCTCTATCGTTGTTATTCCAAAAGGTATCTCTAGTCAGAGGTATCCGTGGCAAGAAAATCCTGGAACTCCTGCGTGTAATACCGGCTGATATACTGCTCGGACAGCGGTTCCCGGGTCTCCGCGTCAAGCAGATACGCGCCGAGGACGAAGTATTCCGGCATCTGATCGATCTCAATATTGACCTCGGCAGCCTCGTCCCCGGCGGCAACGGCTGTGTGGCCGGAGCCGAGCATTTGTGTCCCTTCCTCAGGGTATACCGCCACAACGAGTTCGGAGGCGCGGTCTGTAGAGAGTTCCACCGTCGCATGTGTTCCCGTCACGGCGATATCTGTAACAGAACTGGTGAAGCCACTCTCAGAGGCGTCCGCACTCTCTATCGTGTGCGTCATCAGTTTTCCCAGAGAGGTGGTCCCCTCCATGGAATAATCATCGGATTTGATTTCTGCCGGTTGGTCGTCTTCTGTTGCCAGTACATTCACCGGCAGCAGAGAGAACACCAGCACCAGCGCGAGGAACAAAGACAAAGCACGCTTTTTCATGACGCTACCCCTCCGAATGCGCATTTGACACCAAAAAATAGATACATTGACAATTTTAGTATATCTTGTCTGCCTGCAAACCGCAAGAGATTTACAGCGAACAAGAAACGAGCTCGCTTAGCTGCCGTTATAGTTTACATAATCCATCAGATAAACACAAAGAGCTCCGGACGAATGTCCGGAGCTCTTTGCGTTTGATGCGCTTTATTCGCAGTAGTATACGGTTTCCGTGCCGTCGGGCATCACCAGCGTGTACACTGTGAAGCCCTCGTACTCGAGCTGCCCGTCCTTGCCGCCGGTGACCAGGCAGCTGGGGGTGTAATCGCTGCTGATCGGCTGGCCGATGAGGTCGTAAAGCTCCTCCACCGGCTGGCCTTCCATGGCCAGGATCCGGGCCACGAGAGTGGCCGTGTCATCCGCCGCAGGCGTTTCGGTCGCCGTCGGCGCCTCGGCGGGCGCGGCCGTCGCGGTGGGCGCGGGCGTATCTGTGGCCGCCGGCGCGTCGGTGGCGGCGGGGGCGGCCGACGACGAGCCGCCGCAGCCCGCCAGGGCGAGGATCAGCAGCGCGGCCAGCACGAGAACGATCGTTTTTTTCATTTGCAGGGTTCCTCCTAAAACGCGATATGTTTACATAATACAATCCAGCATCACGAGGCTTCCGCCGCTGAAATAGACCGCGGAGAGCGTGGAAAAACCCTCCGGCATAGTGACGGAAAAGCCGTCCGGCAGCGGCACGGCCTCGTAAACGGCGCCGTCCGCGAGGATCCAGACCGGCGAGTCGTCATCCGGCAGGACGTCTGTGAACGTCCCGCGCAGCGACACAGATCCGTCGGCCGCGGCCCGGCGTTCCGCCTGGATCCGACCGGCCGGGACGGCGCCCTCGATCAGCGCGGCGTCCCGTTCCGCGGCGGGCAGCGTGGGCGGATACGTGTTCAGATACCGCAGGTTCCGCTCCACCAGCTCGACGATCATCACGCCGCCGTCGGCCATCGGCGAGGGGTCAAAATCGGTCTTCCGGGAGAAGACAGCCTCGGAAAAAGCCTGCGCCATGAAGGGATACAGGTTCCGGCCGAAGGAATCCCGGTACATCAGCAGTGCGCCCTCGCCGCCGCCCTGAGTGCGGATCGTGATGCTGTTGGCGTTGGCGGTGTCGGCGGTGAAGCCGAACCCCGGGGCGTAAACCTGATCGGCGTCGAGGTCCAGGCCCGCGGGGCAGAGCATCTCATAGAGATCGCCCCGGTGCTCGCCCGCGGCAAAGGGCCCGGCGAAGAACGCGCCGTCCCGGCCGAGGGCCGCGAGCAGGCTGTCCGCGGCCAGCGCCGCACCCTTGCCGTTCCAGTGGCTGTCCGTGGGGAAGTACAGCGTTTCGGGCTGTGTACGGAAGGCCTCAAATAGGTTTACATAATTTACACCCATATCCGCGAGCAGGGCCGCGAGGGACTCGGCGTTCGTCGGCGACGAAGCGCGGGGGTATGCGGGCATGGCGTCGTCATACAGCGAGTTTTTGTTCGGCGCGACCGTGAAAAGGAAGCGGCCGTCCCGGCGCTCGACGGCCTCCTGCAGGAGGAACAGCGTCCGCGCCGCGCACCAGAGCTCCCGGTCGGTCATCGGCGCGGCGCCGGTGTAGTCGTCCAGGGTCGGCGCGTAATAGAGCCAGCCGTCACCGCCGAGGAGTACGTCTTCGGTCACGGAGGTGCGCAGCAGCGCCGCGTTGAGCCGCGCCCAGGCGGTGACGCACTCCTGCCGCAGGTAAAACCGGTCGTTGACGTAGTCCGCCAGCCCGGAAAGATAATCGCCGTTGAGGGTGCCGTCCCGGTTTTTCAGCGACGGCCGGACGGCGAGGACCTCGTTGGCGCCGGCCTTTGCCCCGCCGGTGACCGCCAGGCCGACCAGAGGCGTGAGACACCCGGCGAAAAACACGAGGGAGAAGAGGATGCAGACAAGTCGTTTCTTCATATCGCCGTCCCCCTAAAACTGCTGGTAGATGAAGGGGGTGAACCCGCCGCCGGCCAGCGCGAGCACGCATACCGCCAGACCGGCCAGCGCCAGGGCGTCTGCCGCCGCCTCGACGGATACGGGGCCGCCGAGCCGCGCTTCGAGCCGGGCGGACAGCCGCGGCCGGAGGGGGAGGGAGAACACCGCGCCGAGCAGGAGCATCACCCCGCGCCCCGGGGTCAGGATACGGCGCAGGGCCACCGCGCCGGCGAGATCCGCGCCGCGATAAACGAACATCCGCCCGAGCAGTGCCAGGCCCTGAGCCACGCTGTCCGCGCGGAACATCACGAAGCCCGTTACGACCGCCAGCAGCGTGTACAGGTGCAGCGCCGCCCGACCCGGCGCGCTCTTTTCCAGAGCGCCGACGAGGCCGGTATTCAGCCGTTCGAGACACACGAGCGCCCCGTGCCAGAGTCCCCACAGGATGAAGGTCCAGCCCGCGCCGTGCCACAGTCCGGTGAAGAAGAAGACGATCATCGTGTTGCGCAGCGTGACGGCCGCGCCCCGGCGGCTGCCGCCCAGGGGGATATAGAGATAATCCACGAACCAGCGGTTGAGCGTCATATGCCAGCGCCGCCAGAAGGCCGTGAGCGTCCGCGCGGCGTAGGGATGGTCGAAGTTTTCCGGAAAGTCAAAGCCGAAGAGCTTTCCCAGGGCGATGGCCATGTCGCTGTAGCCGGAAAAATCGAAGTAGATCTGCAGGCTGTAGCTGACGGCGCCCAGCCAGGCCAGCGCGGTGCCGACCTGCGCGGCGGGCAGCGCGAAAACGCCGTTGGCCGCGGCGGCGGCACTCTCGGCGATCAGCAGCTTTTTGGCCAGACCGCGGACGAACCGGCGCAGCGCCGCGGCGGTGTCCTCCGCGGAGACGTCGTGGCCGAAGGGCTCGGCGGCGGCCTGCCGCCAGGGGAGGATGGGCCCGGCGATCAGCCGGGGGAAGAAGGCGATATACAAAAACAGCGCGTCCGGGCGCTTCTGCGCCAGGGACCGGTCCCGGTACACGTCGACGATGTAGCTGACCGCGTGGAAGGTGAAGAAGGAGATGCCCATGGGCAGCGCCGTCGGGCTCCACGGAGAGGAAAGACCCACGGTATGGAGCAGGAACCCCAGATACTTGTATACACCCAGCAGCGCCAGGTCGCCCGTCACCGCCAGCGCGGCGGCGAGCCGCCGGGGCCCGCCCTCCCGGGCAAGCAGGAGGCCGAACACATAGTTCCACGCGAAGGCAAGCAGCAGCACCGGCACCTGGGCGAGTCCGCCGAAGGCGTAAAAAACGACGCTCAGGGCCCCGAGCAGCAGGGCCTTGCCGGTCCGCCCGGGCACGAGACGGTGGAGCAGCACCGCAGCGGGGAGGAACAGGAACAAAAATGCGGCGGAATTGAAAACCACGGCGCGCCCTCCCTCTGCGTAAGATCCTTTGTTCTCCCGAACAAAATGGCATTATAACGTATTTGACCCCGTATTGCAACCGGGCAAAACCCTCTCCCGTCTCCTGTCGGCGGCGGGGTATGGTTTACATAATCACTCCTTCAGCATCCGCCACACGGTGCTGCGGCTGATGCCCAGACGCTCGGCGGTGCGCGTCTGGTTCATCCCCTCCTCCAGATACACCTGCCTGACGATCTCGCGGGTGATGTCGTTGAGGCTCCCGCTGAGATCCGACAGGCCCTTCTGGGCGGCGAGGGAGGCCCTCTTTTCCTCGGAGAGCATCTGCCGCACCTCCTCCTCGGAGATATAGGCCGAGCCGGACCCGGCCACCAGCCGGGAGATGAACTGCACAAGCTGATCGATGTTGTGGGGCCATTCCCGGTTCTGGATGGCCAGCAGGGCCCCGTGGCTGAGCCCGACCACCTGGGTGCCGTAGTGCACGTTGAAGGTGTTGATGCACAGCCCGACCAGCGGCTGGATATCCTGTGTCCGGCGGCTGATGGGAAGCGTGTGGAGCTGGGAGCAGCGCAGCTCCTCGGTGAGGAAGTAATAGAGCTCGTCTCCCACCGGCTCGGCCTCCATGGATTCATAGGAGAAGATCAGCCGGTTGACCTTGGCGGTGCCCGCGTTGCGCAGATAGGCCAGCAGCACCCGGGCCTGCGGGGACGCGAGCCGGTTGACGTTGCGGAAAAACACGGTCTGCCCGGCGTCCAGCAGGGGAGAGGCTTCGCTGTCGAGCAGGAAATCCCAGCCCTTGTCCGTGAGCTCGGAGACGTCGATCCACACCAGCGAGCTGTGCTTGTTCCCGCTGCGCGTGTAGATATAGTGGGCGAGCCGGCCCTTTCCCGTACCGCGGGGCCCGGTCAGGAGCACCGGCGCGTCGATGGCGGCGTACCGTTCGCACAGACTGCGCAGGCCCTCGCCGTAGCTGCCGCTGCCCAGATAGAATTCCAGCGGGTGGCTTCCCGAGAGCGGTTCCTCCGCCGTGAGGAAGCGGATGTGGTACTTGTCCGCCGATGAAGCGGGCCGGGACAGGAGCGAGAATATGCAGTATTCCTCGTCCCCGGAGACCAGCCGCCGCCCCTGGATCGAATAATAGCTGCTTCCCAGCCGCCGGGAAAGCTTGACGGCGCGCTGGGTCATCACGTGGGAGATCCGTTCACGCAGAAACGCGGCCAGCTCCTCCGGCACGCCCTGGGAGGAGCGAAGGATCTCCCGCCCGTCCGCAGCGAAGAGTATCACCGGCGTCTGGGAGGTGTTGATCAGATCCGAGAGCAGAAAAGCCCGTTTTGCCACTGTGTCATAGTGGCGGATCATCTCCAGCGCGCTGTCGATGGCGGCCTCCACGCTCTCGATGCCCGACACGATCAGCAGCCCGTGCAGGTCCAGCTCCCGGCAGTACTGCACGCTGATCGTGTCGCCGACGATGAGCCGCGTTCCCTTGGCAGCCAGCTCGCGCAGCACGTCGCCGCAGTCGGCCTCGCTGCGGATCGTGCGCACCTCGCAGCCGTATTTCATGATCTCGCAGAGCGTCCGCGCGGGCTTCGTGATGGTCGGGAAGCCGACCACGGCGAAGGGCTCGCCCATCTCCTGGGCCAGGCGGATCGTACGCAGGATATCGTAGACCGAGGGAGAGGCGTCGTAGACGGGGATGTCCGCGACCCGGCGCAGCACGTCGCTGGTGCCGCCCCGGGAGATGATCGCGTCCACGGGATCGGATTCGTTCTGTACCGCCAGCTCCAGCGCCTCATCCAGATTGCCCATCCGGACCGTGAGCTTCACGTCGTTGCGCTGAGCGGCCAGATTGACCATCAGGTGGTAAAGACCCTCGTAGGGCGCGATGCCGAGCAGATGCGTCTTTCTCACAGGCGTCCCTCCCCGCCGCCCTCCGCTGCCTGCGGATGCGCGGCCGATTTGTTTCATAATACCACAGAAACGGCGCGGAAGCAAATGAAAGTGTTTGAATTTGAATCTTTCGGGCTTTTTTTCCGCCCGGATCCGCAAATAAACGGCTGCGCACGGTCCCGTCGACCCGCCTGCCGCCGCTGCGGCGCGGCCTGCGGAAGAAAAGCGCCGGCGCGGGATTATACATTATTGGCAAAATGACAGAAGGAAAACTGATGTGTGTTTCAAAATAAAACATACGGATCCAAAAAATGTTCAGAAATCAAACGCATTATCCGGCGGTGCTCCTTTGGAAACACCCCCTTGGATGTTATAATAAAAATACCATAAAAACAGATTCTTCAACGAACGACGGGACAGAAGGGATGGGGACCGATGCCGAAGCTGCTGATCATTGCCGACGATCTGACCGGCGCGCTGGATACGGGGGTCAAGTTCGCGGAAGCCGGACTGTCCACCGCCGTCTCCACCCGCTGGAAGGACGGGGCCGTGACTCTGGACGCCAATGTGGCCGTGCTGTGTGCCGACACCCGGCACCTGAGTCCCGAGCGCGCCTATGAGGCGATCCGGGGCGTCGTGGAGGCCAATACGGCCCGTTTCCCGCTGATCATGAAAAAGACGGATTCCGGGCTGCGCGGCAACATCGGCGCAGAGCTGCACGGCGTGCTCGACGGCAGCGGCGAGGATCTGCTGGCGTTTCTGCCGGCGCTGCCGGAGATGGACCGCGTCACCCGTGGCGGCGTGCAGTATATCAGCGGCGAGCCCGTGAGCCGGAGCGTATTCGGCCGCGACCCTTTCGAGACGGTGCTTGAGGACGATATCTCCCGGCTGCTCGGCCGTCAGTGCAGCGTGCCCTCCCGGGTGATCCCCCGGGACGTCAGGGCGGAGCTGCCCCCCGCGGGAGAGAAAACGATCCTGATCTACGACGCCGAGACCGCGGAGGACATGCGGCGCATCACCGCCGAGGTCCTGGAGAGCGGCCGCGTGCGGATGCTGGCCGGCTGCGCGGGTCTGGCCCAGGCGCTGTCCAGCCAGCTCGCCTCCTCCGGACGGAAGGAGGAATGCGAGGAGACATGGCAGCCGCTGCTGGTGGTCTGCGGCAGCGTGAACCGCATCTCGAAGGCGCAGCTCGATTACGCCGAAAAACAGGGGATGCCCCGCTTCCGCCTGCCGATGGAATTCCTGATGGACGAGAGGCCCTTTGAAGGGGACAACGAGGTCCTCGACCGGCTGCTGGAGGCCTGCCGCGCCCCCGGTACGGTGCTGGTGGACACCGGGGACTCCGCGGGATCCGGGAACGGCAGCCTCACGCCGGAGGAGCTGGAGCGGCGCCGCGCCGGGATCTCCCGCCGGCTGGGCGCGATGGTCAAGGCGCTGATGGACCGGGGCATGGATCGGCGGATCCTGATCATCGGCGGCGATACGCTGCTGGAGCTCATCAACGGTCTGGACTGCACGACCTTCTCACCTCTGGACGAGCCCGCCCCCGGGGTGGTGCATTCGAGCCTGCCCTATCGGGGCAGGGAGCGGCACATCCTCTCCAAATCCGGCGGCTTCGGGGAAGAGGATCTGCTTGTGAAACTGTAAGCGAAACGATTCAAATACATACTAATTTAAAATGGAGGGACACATTATGGGTGTGGCAAAATTCGGCATGAACATGCCCCGCAACGTTTACAGCGGCCTGGACGCGCTGGACAATCTGGGCACGGTGGTCAAAAACGCAACGAAGGTGGCGATCTTCACCGATCGCGGCATCCTCAGCACCGGATTGGTGGACCTGCCCAAAAAGAAGATCGAAGAGGCCGGCAAGGAAGTCGTCGTGATCTCCGACCTTCCCCCCGAGCCGACCTATGCCCAGGCGCAGAAGCTGGTGGACGAGTTCCGCGAAAGCGGCTGCGACTTCATCGTGGCCGTGGGCGGCGGCAGCGCCATGGACACCGCCAAGCTCGCCAGCCTGCTGGTCACCGACAGGTATACGATCAAGGACCTGCTGGACGATCCCCTGCTGGGGGAGAAGACCGTCCCCACCTGCCTGATCCCCACCACCGCGGGCACCGGCTCCGAGGCCACCCAGAACGCCATCGTGGCCGTGCCGGAGAAGGAGCTCAAGATCGGCATCGTCAACCCGAGCATGATCCCCGACTACGTGATCCTCGACGCGGAGATGATCCGCAACCTGCCCCGCAGCATCGCGGCCGCCACGGGCATCGACGCCATGGCCCACGCCATCGAGTGCTTCACCAGCAACAAGGCCAACCCCTTCAGCGACCTGTTCGCCCTCGAGGCCTTTGATATCATCATGAACAACATCGAGGAGGCCTGCGACAACCGGGACGCCATCGACGCCAAGAACAAAATGCAGATCGCCGCGTTCTACGGCGGCGCGGCCATCGCCAGCTCCGGCACCACGGCCGTCCACGCGCTGAGCTATCCCCTCGGCGGCAAGTACCACATCGCCCACGGCGTGTCCAACGCGATCCTGCTCGTCCCCGTCATGGAGTTCAACGAGCCCGCCATCCGCGACCGTCTGGCCATCGCCTACGACCGGGTGGTCCACGGGGAAAAGACCTGCACCACCGTCGAGGAAAAGAGCGCCTGGGTCGTCCGCCGCATGGGCGAGATCGTGAAGCATCTGGATATCCCCACCAGCCTGCGGGAGTTCAACGTCTCTCCCGACGATCTGGAATCCCTGGTGGAGGCCGGCATGCAGGTCACCCGTCTGCTGGTGAACAACATGCGCGAGGTCACCGCGGACGACGCGCGGCGGATCTATCAGCAGATCATGTGAGTTTGAACAGGAAGGATCTGACAAAATGAAAGAACTGGAAATCAAAGGCATCATCGTTCCGATCCTGACCCCCATGAACCCCTCGGACGAGAGCGTCAACATCCCCGAGCTGCGCAACCAGATCGAGCGCCAGATCGCCGGCGGCGTGCACGGCATCTTCCCCTTCGGCACCAACGGCGAGGGCTACATCCTCTCCCTCAAGGAGAAGGAGGAGATCCTTGAGGCCACCATCGACCAGGTGAAGGGCCGCGTGCCTGTCTACGCCGGTACGGGCTGCATCTCCACCCGCGACACGATCTACATGAGCAGGCGGGCCGAGGAGCTCGGCGCCGACGCCCTGTCGATCATCACCCCCAGCTTCGCCCTGGCCAGCCAGAAGGAGCTCTACGACCACTACGTCGAGGTCGCCAAACACGTCAATATCCCGATCATCCTCTACAACATCCCGCCCCGCACCGGCAACAGGATCCTGCCCGATACCGTGGAGAAGCTCGCCCGGGACGTGGACGTCATCATGGGCGCCAAGGACTCCAGCGGCGACGTGGACAACCTGATGGCCTACATCAACCAGACCCGGGACGTGGGCAAGAAATTCGCGGTCCTCGCCGGCAACGACGGCAACATCCTCACCTGCCTGAAGGCGGGCGGCGCCGGCGGCATTGCCGGGCGAGCCAACCTCTATCCCAGGACCGTATCGTCGATCTACGACCTGTTCGCCGCGGGCAGGGTCGAGGAAGCCCAGGCCGCCCAGGACTCCGTGGCCACGCTGGGCCGCGTGTTCAAGTACGGCAACCCCAACACGATCATCAAGAAGGCCGTGGCGCTGATGGGCTACCCCGTGGGCGACTGCCGCAGACCCTTCAATTACCTCTGCGACGAGGGCGTCGAGGAGCTCAAGGCCGTGCTGAGGGAAAACGAAGAAAAGGGCCTGTGCTGAGAAGGGAGAAAATGACATGAAAAAACCGATCCTCGGCATCACCATGGGCGATCCCTTCGGCAACGGCCCGGAGATCACCCTGAAAGCGCTCAGCGACAAAAGCGTTTACGACCGCTGCCGCCCCCTGGTCGTCGGCGATCTGTGCAGCATGGAATACGCCGCGGCCGTGGCGAAGACCGTTTACGGCACGGAGCTGAAGATCAACCCTGTTCACAGCGTGGCCGACGCGAAATTCGAGTTCGGCACCGTGGATGTCTACGACATGGGCGTCCTCAAGCCCTCCGACATCCCCGGCGATCCGGCGGACCCGAAGCCCTTCGGCCTGGGCGCCACCGCGCTGGGCGGCGAGGCGGCCTACCAGTACGTGGCCAAGGTCATCGAGCTGGCCATGGCCGGCGAGGTGGACGCCACCGTCACCAACGCGCTGAGCAAGGAGGCCATCAACATGGCCGGCCACCACTACAGCGGCCACACCGAGATCTACGCCGACCACACCCATACGAAGGACTACGCCATGATGCTGGCCCATGAGGAGCTGCGCGTGGTGCACGTATCCACCCATGTGTCGCTGCGCACCGCCTGCGACCGGGCGAAAAAGGCGCGGGTCCTCACCTGCATCCGCCTGGCCGACGAGACCTGCAAAGCTCTGGGCATCGAAAACCCGAAGATCGGCGTGGCGGGCCTGAACCCCCACTGCGGCGAGAACGGCATGTTCGGCACCGAGGAGATCGAGGAGATCCAGCCCGCCATCGACCAGGCCATGGCCGAGGGCATCAACATCCCCGACAGGAAGCCCACGCCTCCCGACACCGTATTTTCCAAGGCGCTGGGCGGCTGGTACGACATGGTGGTGGTCATGTACCACGACCAGGGCCACATCCCCCTGAAGGTCAAGGGCTTCGTTTACAACAAGGCCGAGGGACACTGGGACGCGGTGGCCGGCATCAACGTGACGCTGGGCCTGCCCATCATCCGCGCCAGCGTGGACCACGGCACCGGCTTCGGCCATGCCGGCGACGGCCACGCCAACGAGCTGAGTCTGATCAACGCGATGGACTACGCCATCACCGTGGCCAGACCGAAGGAGTGAGACCATGAAAGTTACCATGACGGAAACGCTGTGCGCCGAGGGCATGGAGATGCTCGCCGGATGCGAGACCTTCGTGGCCCATGACGCCCATCCGCACAACTATTTCAACGAACTCAAGGATTCGGATATGTTCATCGTCCGCGTGGCGGACAAGGGCGCCGTGGACGCCGAGACGATGGACGCCTCTCCGGCGCTGAAGGTGATCGGCCGCACGGGCATCGGCTACGATTCCGTGGACGTGGACGCCGCCACCGCGCGGGGGATCCCCGTGGTCATCACCCCCGGCGCCAACAACCGCAGCGTGGCCGAGCACGTGATCACGCTGATGCTGGCCCTGTCCAAGAACATGGTGGAGGCCGACGTGGAGCAGCGCCGCGGCAACTGGAAGATCCGCGACGCCAAGAAGGCGTTTGAGGTGGAGAAAAAGACCTGTCTCCTCATCGGCCTGGGCACCATCGGCAAGATCATCGCCCACCTGTGCCTGGGACTGGACATGAAGGTCATCGGCTACGACACCTTCCTCTCCGCCGAGCAGATGAGCGTGCTGGGCGTGGAGAAGCGGGACGACAAGCTCGCGGCCATCCGCGAGGCCGACGTGGTCATCGTCCAGATGCCCCTCATCGAGGGCGTGACCAACAACACCATCGACAAGCCCGAGCTCGACGCCATGAAGCCCACGGCGCTGCTCATCAACTGCAGCCGCGGTGAGCTCGTCAACGAGCCGGCGCTGTGTGAGGCGCTCAAAAGCGGCTCCATCGGCGGCGCCGGGCTGGACGTGTTCTATCACGAGCCCACGCTTCCCGACGACGAGATCCTCTCGTGCCCCAACGTCATTGTGAGCCCGCACTCCGCCGCGCAGACCCGCGAAGCCGTCATCAAGATGGCCCGGATGTGCGTGGAGGGCTGCCTGGCTGTCTGCGACGGCAAAAAGTGGCCCTATGTGGCGGACAAAAAGGTATACGACCACCCCCGCTGGGCGGGCAAAGAGTGGGCTGAGGTCTGATATGCCCTCCGAGTTGGCCGCGCTGCAGAAAAAGCGCCTGGCGATGATGCTCTCGAACTTGCTCTATTTCCTCGTGCTGCTCGTGCTGGGCTATCTGCTGCTGATCCGGGGAATGGGCGGGAAGGCGTACGCCGCCGCGGCGGTGCTTGCGGTGTATCTGCTGCTCCTGCGGCCCATGACGAACCGCTACAAGACCGCCGTGCGCGAGGCGATCCTCCGCCGTACCGTCTGTCGGGGGCTCACGGATGTGACCTACGAGCCGGGAAAGGGCGTCTCCGCGGAGGAATTCCTCGCCTCGGGGCTGGTGAACACGCTCTCAGAGAAATCCTTCCTGAGCCGGGAGAAGGTCACCGGGCGGAAAAACACCTGCGCCGTCACCATGGCGGACGTGATCTTTCCGATCCGGGAAAACGGGCTCAACGCCATGAGCAGCGGACTGTATCTTCGGCTCGTCCGGCCGGGCGCGGCGTTCCCGGAGCTGACCGTGCGGGCCGGGCAGACAGACGATCTGCCGCTCAAGGGGCCGGCGCTGTCCCTGCTGGAGGAGATGGCCTTCTTTATTCCCGGCAATCTGTACATGCGCGCCGGCGCCGACGAGCTGCATCTGTTTTTCCGGGGACGGTTCGTGGGGTTTCAGGTCAATCCGCTGATGAACATTACGGAGAACACCCTGCGCAACGACCCCATCCCCGAGCTGCAGCAGGCGCTCCGGCTCTCGCAAATGCTCGCCGGACAGGGCGTTCCCGAGAAAGGATGATTCGACCATGGAAATCAAAGAACAGTCCGGCCTTCGCGCCGTGCTTGAAAACACACCGATCCCGCGCATGGCGCTGGTACGCCAGAAGTTCGCCGACGACGGGATCGAAGACGTGGCCGCCGTGCTGCGCCGAAAGCTCGACGATGAGAAGCTCAAGGCGCGGATCCGGCCCGGCATGCGTGTGGCGATGACCGGCAGCAGCCGCCAGATCAACAATATGGCGCTGATCCTCAAGGAGCTGGCGGCCTTTGTCCGGTCACTGGGCGGCGAGCCCTTCATCATCCCCGCCATGGGCAGCCACGGCGGCGCCACCGCCGAAGGCCAGCGCGGCATCCTCGAGGGCTTCGGCATCACCGAGGAATACTGCGGCTGCCCGATCCTCTCGAGCATGGAGACCGTGCGTGTGGGTTCGCTGCCCAACGGGGACGAGGTCCGCGTGGACAAGTACGCCCACGAGGCGGACGCCGTGATCGTTGTCGGACGCATCAAGGCGCACACCGCCTTCCGCGGACCCTATGAGTCCGGTCTGGTCAAAATGATGGCCATCGGCATGGGAAAGCGGGAAGGCGCCGATTCCCTTCACCGGGAGGGCTTCGGCAAAATGGGGGAGAGGCTGCCCCAGTACGGCAGGGTCGTGTTCGACAGCTGCAACGTCATCTTCGGCGTGGCGCCCATCGAGAACGAATTCGACCGCACCTGCCGGCTGGAGGTGATCCCCGCCGAGGAGATTTTCGAGCGGGAGCCCGCGCTGCTCGAGTATGCCAAGAGCCGTCTGCCGCGCATCCTTCTGCCGGAGACCGACGTGCTCATGGTCCACGAGATCGGCAAAAACTTTTCCGGCAGCGGCATGGACCCCAACGTGACGGGCACCTTCGGCACGCCCTTCGCCACCGGCGGGATCAGGAAACAGCGTACCGTCGTATTCGATCTCTCCGAGCAGACCCACGGCAGCTTCGTGGGCCTGGGCATGGCGGACGTGACCACGAAGAAATGCTTTGAAAAGCTGGATACCAACGCCACCTATTTCAACATGATCACCTCCACCGTGCTCCAGGTGGGCAAGATCCCGATGGTCATGGAGGACGACAGGCTGGCGCTGCAGGTGGCGCTGCGAACGCTGACACAGGTGGACAGGGACCGGATCCGTGTGGTATATTTAAAGAACACCCTCTCCCTGGATACGATCATGGTGTCTGAGGCGCTGCTTGACGAGGTCCGCGCCCGGGACGACATGGAGATCCTCGAGGAGCCGAGAGAACTGAGATTTGACGAAGCCGGCGAGCTGCTGGATTTCGCCTGATCCATAATCCAGCGTTCTTATTCATCAAAAGAAGGAAGGAGAGGAAACGATTGAGCAACAAACAATACAAGCTTGACATCATCCCCGGGATCGTATTGTCCCTGTTTGCGGCTTTCTATCTGTTACAGGTGCCCAAGATCGTGGAGTTCAAGGGCCTCGGCTCGACGCCGCTGACCAACCGGTTTGTCCCCTATCTGTGGGGAGGAGCGTTGCTGCTGCTGAGCCTCTGGATCCTTGTGCGCGGCATCATCCGGCGGAAGAAGTACCTGGCGGAAGGGGGCCGGGCGGACAAGAACTCGTTCGCGGAGGCGGTCTCCGACAAGCGCGAGGTCATCGCCAGCTTCATCTCGCTGACGATCTACGTGGCGCTGATGGGATCGGTGGGATTCGTGATCATGACGCTGATCTATGTCTTTGTCCAGATCCTGATCCTCACGCCCCGGGAGAACTGGAAGAAGACATATCTGCCTGCGCTGATCACGGCGGCGGCGGCCGCGGGCATACTGTTCTACGTATTCCGCTATCTGCTCAACGTGCTGCTGCCCGTCGGCGTGCTGTCCGTATTCGGACTGTAAGGAAAGGAGAAGGTGAATATGATTCTGCAAGGCTTATCCGCCGTTCTCCAGCCCATGACCATCCTGCTGGTGGCCATCGGCGTCGCCGTAGGCATCATCTTCGGCGCGATCCCCGGTCTGACCGCCACGATGGCGATCGTCATGTTCCTGCCGGTCACCTATTCGATGACCTCCGCCCAGGGCATCTCGATGCTGATGGCGCTCTATATCGGCGGCATTTCCGGCGGTCTGATCTCCGCCATCCTTCTGAACATCCCCGGCACGCCCTCCTCGGTGGCCACCTGCTTTGACGGCAAGCCCATGGCCAACAAGGGCGAGGCGGGCAAGGCGCTGGGCACCGGCGTGGTGTTCTCGTTCATCGGCACGGTCATCGGCATCGGCCTGCTGATGGTGCTGGCTCCCGTGCTGTGCGACTTCGCGCTGAAGTTCCAGGCCTACGAGTACTGCGCGCTGGCCGTTTTCTCCCTGTCCATGGTCATCGCCCTCACGGGCCGCGACATGCCCAAGGGCCTGATCAGCGCCGTGATCGGCGCGCTGCTGGCCACCGTCGGCCTCGCGCCCGTGGACTCCAAGCCCCGGTTCACCTTCGGCACCTACCAGCTCAACAACGGCTTTGCCCTGCTGGTGCTGCTGATCGGACTGTTCGCGATCTCCGAGGTCATGGCCTACGCCGAGTCTGTGCGCAAAAACCAGGGCTATACCATCGAGACCAACTATAAGATCCGCGGCGCGGGCTTCTCCATCAAGGAGGGCCTGGCCCAGACGAAAAACGCCATCGTCTCCGCGCTCATCGGCGTGGGCATCGGCATCCTGCCGGGCATCGGCGGCGGCGTGAGCTGCATGATCGCCTACACGGTGTCCAAGAACACCTCCAAGCACCGCGAGCTCTACGGCACCGGCATCATGGACGGCGTCGTGGCCTCCGAGACGGCCAACAACGCCACCATCGGCGGCGCCATGATCCCGCTGCTGAGCCTGGGCATCCCCGGCGACGCGGCCACGGCCATGCTGCTGGGCGGCCTGCAGATCCACAACGTGGCCCCCGGTCCGCTGATCTACCAGAAGAGCGGCGAGGTGGTCTACGCGATCTTCTTCGCGATGGTGCTCTCTGCCATCTTCATGCTGATCTTCATGCTTTTCGGGATGCGCTTCTTCGTGTCCGTGCTGAAGATCCCCAAGAACTTCCTGCTGCCGGTGATCGTGGTGCTGTGCGGCATCGGCGCCATCGGCAACGCCAACAACCTCTTTGACACCTACAGCATGGTGGCCTTCGGTCTGATGAGCTATCTGCTCATCAAGTCCAAGATCCCGACGGTGCCCATGATACTGGGCTTTATCCTCGGGCCGACCTTTGAGACGAACCTGCGAAGAGTGTCGCAGCTCGCCTCCAGCGATCCCTTCTACCGGCACCCGATTTTCTGTGTATTGATCGTCGCGACCGTGCTGGTCGTCATCTTCTCCACCCGCGCCAATCTGAAGGACGCGCGCCGCGCCCAGGAGGAGGAACTCGCGGAGATGGAAAAGATGAAGGCCGCCGGATCCGACGGTGAATAAAAAAATCAAAACAAAGGAGAACCGAAACATGAAGAAATTCTTCGCCCTGCTTCTGGCGGTCGTCATGGTCCTGTCCCTGACCGCCTGCGGCGGCTCCGGCAAGACCGAGACCGCTCCCGCCGCCGAGACCGCGCCCGCTGCCGAGACCGCTCAGGCCTCCGGGACCGCCGAGACCGCCGAGGCCGAAGCCTGGAAGCCCACCAAGACCATCAACATCTACATGACCCACGGCGCCGGCGGCGACACCGACTACATGGGCCGCAAGCTGGCCGAGGCGCTGGAAAAGGTCCTGGGTGTGTCCGTGGTCGTGACCAACGTCACCGGCTCCAACGGCGCCACCTGCATGCAGCAGTACAAGGACGGCGACACCGACGGCTACACCCTGATCGCCACCAACACCGCCGCCCTGACCGGCAACGAGGCCACCGGCATGGTCGATTTCGGCTACACCGCCTTTGAGCCCGTGGCCGTCTACGGCATGCAGTCCGGTGAGAACATCGTCGTTCCCGCCAACTCCCCCTACAACACCCTTGACGACCTGATCGAGGCCTCCAAGGCCAATCCCGGCACCATCCGTTACGGCATCTCCACCGGCGGCGGCGTGTACATCCAGGCCTGCGTCCTGACCAACATCGGCGGCGCCCAGTTCAACATCGTTGACGTGGGCGACGGCGCGGCCCGTCTGAACGCCCTGCTGGGCGATTCCGTGGACGCCACCTCTCTGCCGTACTCCACCGCGGCCCAGTACATCGAAGCCGGCCAGCTCAAGAGCCTGTGCACCTGCCTGTCCAAGGCTCCCGACCTGCTGCCCGACCAGCGTGCCGCCAGCGAGACCATCCCCGAGCTCGTCATCGACACCGAGTATGTGGTCCTGGCTCCCAAGGGCACTCCCGCCAACATCGTCAAGGCTCTGAACGACGCCATCCTCGAGGCCACCAGCACCGAGGAGTGGAAGCAGATGGTCAACGACTACTGCCTGCAGAACCCGTTCGTTCTCAACGTTGAGGACACCATCGCCAACCTCAAGGAGCAGCGCGACCTGTTCCAGAGCTTCGTTCCCTTCCTGTAATCCATCCGCACAATGACAAAAAGGAGGGCCTTCGGGCCCTCCTTTCTGCATGCTCCGGGAAAGCGGCAGCTGCCGCGTCCCCGACGGCGAAAATGGCTCTTTAAAGTTACCATAACTTCAAAGAGCCATTGATATTTATATGTAATTCAACAGAAAATCAAGGTAATTGTTAACATAATATTAAGACGTTGTCCCGATGTCCCAGATCACGAATTCGTCGCCGCCCATGCCGAAGAGCTCGCTTTTGGTACGCTCGCCGGAGGCCGCGGCCAGCAGCGCCTCAAAGATCTCCCGTCCCATCTGGTCGAGCGTCTTGCTGCCGTCGATGACGGCGCCGGCGTTCAGGTCTATGTCGTCGCCCTGCAGCTCATACCGGCGGGTGTTGGAGGAGATCTTCACGGTGGGGAAGTGGCGGGAGCCGTAGAGCGAGCCTCTGCCGGTGGTAAAGGCGCAGAGGTTGGCGCCGCCGGCAAACATGGCGGCGGCCGAGAGCGGGTCATAGGAGGGGGAGCTCATGATGACGAAGCCGCGCTCGGTGATGGGCTCGGCGTAGCCGAACACGGCGTTGAGGGAGGTGGAACCCGCCTTCCGGGTGGAGCCCAGCGCCTTTTCCAGCACATTGGTGATGCCGCCGGCGTTGTTGCCCGGCGTCACCTTGCCGTGGATCTGCGAGTCGGCGTGGGCGAGATAACCGCGCCACCAGTTCATCATGTCCATGAGCCTGCGCGCCACCTCCGGGGACCGCGCCCGGCGAGCCAGCGAGCCCTCGAGGCCCACGAATTCCGTGGGCTCGGTGAGCACCGCCGTGCCGCCCTGACGGATGAGCATGTCCATGGCCTTCCCCAGCGCGGGATTGGCCGAGACGCCGGAGAAGGCGTCCGAGCCGCCGCACTCGAGCCCCACGGTGAGGGCGGAGACGCTGACCTCGGACCGGCGGCATTTCTCCGCTTCAACGAGCATTTCCGTCACCATGGCGGCGCCCTTTTCCACGCTGGCGCGGCCGCCGCCCTCCTCCTGGATCACCAGACGGCGCAGCATCGGCCCGGGCGTCAGCCCCACCTCGGCAAAAAAGGCGTCGATATTGTTGTTCTCGCAGCCCAGCGCGCAGACCACGGCGCCGGCAGTATTCGGGTTGCGCACCGTGCCGCCCAGCACACGGCGCATGTATTCCAGCGGCACGCCGCTCTTTTCGATGCCGCAGCCGGTGGAGGTCACCAGCGGCACCACCGCGTCCACATGGGGATAGGCGGCGAGGGAAGCCCCCTCGAAGGCGGAGGCGATCTTCCGCACCACGGTGGCCGCGCAGTTGCTGCAGGCGATCACCGCGATGCAGTTGCGCGTGCCCACGGCGCCGTTTTGGCGGACAAAGCCCCGGAACGTACGGCGCTCCTCCGGCGGCAGGAATGCCGTCGGCACATAGTCCCGGCAGAATTCCGGCGCCTCCGCGCGCTCCTGGAACAGGATCGTCTCGTTGTGCATGTGGGTGCCGGGGGAGACGTCCCGGGAGGCGTAGCCGATGACGGTGCCGCACTTGAGCACGGGCTCGTCCTTTGCGATGGGACGGGAGGCGATCTTGTGCCCCAGCGGGATGTCGCTGCGCAGCGTCACGTCCTCGTCGGGGAGATAGGTGCCCGCGGGGAGGTCCCGCAGCGCGAGCACCACGTTGTCCGCACTGTCCAGACGGATCGTCAGAGCGGGGGCCCTGCTGTCCATGATCCCGATGCTCCGATCACATGTATTCGCGCATCGTGTCGATGAAGGCGTCGATGCGCGCCATTTCCTCTGCGGTGATGGGCTCGGTGGGACGGATGACCCGCTTGTCCACGAAGCCCAGCGTGCTCATGGCGTACTTGGTGGAAGCGGTCTGGCTCCTGGCCATCGGATAGATCCTGCAGATATCGTCCACTATGGCGCCCCACTTCATGGCGTTGTCGATGTCCCGCGCCCGTCCGTACTCGTAGACCATGATATGCGCCTTCGGGAACAGCGGCGCCAGGGAGGGCACGTAGCCGTCGGCGCCCATGAGCATGCTGGGCACCGCCAGATTGGTGGAGCCCTGGAGCACCTGGAAATCCCTGCCTCTGAAATAGTTGAGCAGCTTGATGAAGGCCGGGAAATTGCCGGAGGTGTCCTTCACACCGGTGACGCGGTCGATCTGCGAGATCCGGATGATCGTGTCGGCGGTCAGGTTCTGGCCGGTGAACATGGGGATGTTGTAGATCATCAGATCGGCCTGCGTATGGGCGCTGATCTCCTCAAAATGCTGTACGGTCTCGTCCTGGGTGGCGTGGCGGGCGTAAAACACCGGCGTGACGACGGCGGTCTGGCCGCCCATGTCCTCAAAACGCTTGATGTTGTCGATCACGCGCTGGGTGCTCGAATCCATGCACCCGGCGATCAGCGGCACGCGCCCGGCGCACTCGTCCAGGGCGATCCGGATGGCCCGGTCCCGCTCCGCCTGGGTCAGCGCCATGCACTCGCCGTTGGACCCGCATACGAAGATCCCGTGGATCCCGTGGTCGATGCAGTGGTCGATCAGCAGGCGCAGGCCCTTTTCGTCCACGCGCTCATTCTCGTCGACGGGGGTGATGATCGGCGGTACGACGCCGAACAGCTTCTGCTTCATATCGGTACGCTCCTTTTCTGCGGCGGTTCGCCGTTGTTGTCCGATTACAGTATACCGTCCTCCGGCGGAAAAGTATTTGGAAAAAACCATTCTTTTATTTGCACAAATCCCAGATTGCATACAAACCGGATTGACAGGCAAATAAAAGTATGCGATTGTAAATACAGAAGTTTTTGAAAACACCATGCCCGCTGCGGTTGGCATTTTTGATCGGATCACACATTTGCCCGCCGCTGGGGAACAAGGAGGAAGATCATGGAATATCTGCCCAGAGACACGATCCGGGAGAACCGTCTGCCCGGCCGCGTAGTCCAGAATGCCGTGGGGCACAACAGCGCTCTCAGCAGCGAGAGGATGACCGTGTCCTTCTGCCGTTACAGCGCCGAGAGCGGCCCCATGGCGCCCCATAACCACGCAGAGGAATCGGTGGTCGTGCTCGACTGCCGTGACGCCTGGGTCGAGTGGGGCACCGGACCGGAGGAACTGACCTGCCGGCAGGACCTGCGGGTGGGCGACCTGCTGCACTTCCCGCCGCTGGAGTGGCATGTGTTCCGCTACGGCGAGGGAGGCTTTCTCGATGCGCTGTGCATCTACGGACAGGTGACGAACATCCGCCCGGAGGAGATCGGGAGCAGCGGCACAAAAAGGAGCGAGTGACCTTGAACGAACGACCGATCCCGGTCTCCGCCGTCGAACGGATCCCGCTGCCGGAGGCGGGCGCCGTACGGGAGGCGTTCGCGCGCGCGTGCCCCGCGGGTCCGCCCCGCAAGCTCGTGGTGCTCGACGACGATCCCACCGGCGTGCAGACCGTCCACGGCGTGCCGGTCTATACGGACTGGGAACGCGGCACTCTCGCGCGCGGGCTCGCAGAGGACGGCCCGATGTTTTTCGTGCTGACCAATTCCCGCGCGCTGACCGCCGCGGAGACGGTCCGCCTCCACACCCGGATCGCCGAAAACCTGGCGCAGGCGTACAGGGACACCGGCCGGGAATTTCTGCTCGTCTCCCGCAGCGACTCCACGCTCCGGGGCCACTACCCTCTGGAAACGGAGACGCTGCGCCGTACGCTGGAATCAGCGCTGCCGCTGCGCTTCGACGGCGAGATCCTCATGCCCTTTTTTGCCGAGGGCGGACGCTTTACCGTCGGCAACGTCCACTACGTCCGCGCCGGCGGGAGTCTCATCCCCGCCGGGCAGACCGAGTTTGCCCGG
This sequence comes from Oscillospiraceae bacterium, assembly GCA_017541825.1. Classification (GTDB taxonomy): domain Bacteria; phylum Bacillota; class Clostridia; order Oscillospirales; family Oscillospiraceae; genus Apopatocola. Next base: position 36,717 of record JAFXYJ010000012.1, read on the forward strand.
GACACGACCTTTGCCTACCGCGCCTCCGATCTGACCGAATGGATCGCCGAGCGCACGCAGGGGGCGTATCCCGCCGGGGAGACGGTCTGCATCTCTCTCGAGGAGCTGCGCGCCCTGGAGGTGGAGAAGATCGCCCGCAGGCTGCGCTCGGTGCACGATTTCGGCAAGATCGCGGTCAACGCCGCCGACGACCTGGACGCGGAGGTGTTCGCCGCCGCGCTCTGGCGGGCCGCGGCGCTGGGCGGAAACTACCTGCTGCGCTGCGCGGCGGGGCTGGTGCGCGCCCTGGGCGGCATCGAAAAGCGGCCCCTGCTGACCTCCGCGGAGCTGCGCACCGGGGGCGGCGCGGGACTGGTCATCGCGGGTTCCCACGTTCAGAAAACCACCGCGCAGCTCGAGCGGCTGCTGCGGGACGAGCCGGACCTCTGCCCGATCCGTTTTGACGCCTCCGCCGCGCTGCGGGAGGGGGCGCTGGAGACCGAGAGCGACCGGGTCCTGGCGGAAACGGAGCGCTCTCTCGCCGCGGGGCGGACGGCGGTGGTCTATACCAGCCGGGAGGTCCTGCGCGCCGGGAGCGGAGCGCCGGAGGACAACCTGCGCCTGAGCACGGGGATCTCCCGCACGCTGACCTCGCTGGTGAGCCGGCTGGAGACGGTTCCCTCGTTCCTGATCGCCAAGGGCGGCATCACCTCCAGCGATGTGGGCACCCGGGGCCTGGGCGTGCGCAGGGCGATGGTCCTCGGCCAGCTCCTGCCCGGCGTCCCCGTGTGGGAGACCGGCGGGGAGAGCCGTTTTCCCGGGCTGCCGTATGTGATCTTTCCGGGCAACGTGGGCGAGGAGGATGCGCTGCTCCTGGCAGTACGGAAGCTGCGGGGCAGGGAGGAGCAGGAGCATGCGTGACGATGTGACGGTCCACCGGGTGGTCAAGACCGAAAAGCGCCGGGGCGAGCAGATCCCCGACCATCGGCACCCTTTTTTCCACTATATCTACTGCCTGCGGGGACACACGCAGGTCACTGTCGGGACGCAGACCTTCCCGACGGACGAGCGCACCCTCGTCCTGGTCCCGCCGGAGACAGGCCACTCCATCCTCGGCCTGGACAGCGCCTGCAGCCTGGACGTCAAGTTTTCCTGTTCGGACGCGCTGCGCAGCCGGCTGTGCACCCTTCCGGTCCGCATCGAGCGGCTGGACGGGTATGAGGACGACCTGCTCCGGGGGATCTTCGAGGAGGCCGTCAGCCAGCAGGAGGACTATGATGAATTGATCAACCTCCGGCTCTACGAGCTGCTGATCCTGCTGCTGCGGCAGCAGGACCCGGAGCGGGAGCGCTGGGAGTCGCGCCGGTACCCCGCCGCGGCGTCGAAGAACGAGCGGATCCGCCCGGCGCTGGAATACATCGAGGCGCATCTGCGCGAGCCGATCCGCGTGAGCGAGCTGGCGGACGTGTGCGGCTATAACCGGAATTACTTCCAGTCGATCTTCAAGGAGGACACGGGCGTCAATCCCGGCAGCTATATCAGCCGGCGGCGCATCGCCCTGGCCCGGGAGCGGATGATGTATTCCGAGGCCACGGTGACCGAGGTCTCGGAATATCTGGGCTTCCAGAGCATCCACTACTTCAGCCGTCTGTTCCGCCGGCTCTGCGGCGTCACGCCCACCGAGTACATGCGCCGTGTCAAGGAGGCCAGGCCCATCAACGTACAGCACAACGAATTCACCCCCGAGGGCGAATTCGAGATCCCTCTGCAACAGATCTGCGACCCGGAGCCCTGAGTCCCGGGCCGCAGGTTTTGTCTTTTCAGCGGGGAGAAAGTGTGATATGATCAGAGAAGCTGAAGCATTCCCGAACATGTCCGGGCGGTCCAAATCAATCAAAGAAAGGATCTGTTTGTGATGAAACTGCAATTGACGGCTTATGAGCACAGCGAATTGATCCCCGTCGGTACCCTGCAGACCTTTGAAACGGAAATGATCCCCTATCCCGACCATCGCCGCCGCACGATCCGGGTATGGCTGCCCGAGGACTATGACGGCGTGAAGCGCTTCCCCGTGGTGTATCTCCACGACGGACAGGGCGTGTTCCAGAACGGCGACGGAGGCTTCAAGCTCAACGCCGACCGGGCCCTGGCGTCCCTCCGGCAGGAGGGCATCTCCGCCATCGTGGTGGCCATCGACACCGGGGAGGACCGCGGCGCCGAGCTGACCCCGCCGATCAGGCGAGGCGAGCCGGGCAAAGTGGTCAACGGCTTCAAGATCCCGCTCATCCCCGAGCCCAGCAGCACGGACATCTACGCCCAATTCGTGGTCGAGCACCTCAAGCCCATGATCGACGAGAACTTCATGACGCTGCCCGACTGCGCCAATACCTGCGTGGGCGGCATCTCCGCGGGCGGCTCGGCCTCCTACTACATGATCCTGAAATACCCGCAGGTGTTCGGCCGCGCGATCATCTGCTCTCCCGGCTTCCCGATGTTCGATCTGGACAACATGCTCCGGGAGCTGGACGAGTATGACATGGACGCGCTGAAGGATCACCGGCTGGCGTTCTACAACGGCGACCAGGGGATCGACGTGACCAGCATCGACTATGTCATCGCCGTATACAAAAAGCTCAAGGAGCGGGGCCTCACCCGGCGCGAGCTGATGTTCATCCTCGACACCCGCCAGACCCACAGCGAGGCCGCCTGGGGCAAGTACCTGCCGGAGTTCCTGCGCTTCCTCCTTGCCGAGGACAACTCCGAGCCCGGCAACTGATGTCCGGGCCCGACGGAGAATAAAACGAACCGTGACCGGGATTCTCCCCGGTCACGGTTCGTTTTATGGCAGCCGTCCGTTCAGTCTTCTCCGGCGGCACGGCCGCGGCGGATAAACGCGGCGATGTCGTCGATCACCTCCGGGCCGATGTGCTGTTCGACCCTGTACTCCTTTCCGGCCTTGAGGATGTCGTTGTAGATGCCCTTGACGAACAGGTGGTTGAGCTCCGGATACAGGCGGTATTCCACGTTCTCCCGACCGCGGAGCTGTTCTTTAAACCCCTCGAAATCCACCGACGGCAGCACCTGAAAGTCCATTCCGCCCTGCAGGATCAGAACGGGCTTGTCCGTCTCCCTGATATAATCCGCGGCCGTTTTGCGGCCCATTTCCCTGAAATACCAGAGCGTGACGGAGCCGGCGAACTTTTTCTTTTTCGCTTCCTCCTCCGTCATCTCATAGAGCCGGTCGAACTTCCTGCTGAAGATCCGATCCTCCAGGGCGACGATCGCCTTCATCAGCCCGCCCCTGGATCCGGCCGCCTGCCGGAGCTGCCGCACGACGATATCCTCCAGCCGATACGGCGTCCCGGCCATGAGGATGAGACCGCGGAAATCGCCGCCCTCCGCGTCGATGCGCGGGGCCAGCATCGCTCCCATGCTGTGACCGACGATATAGATCCTGTCGGGATCGACGCGCGGATCAAGGCGCAGCAGCCCGGCGGCACGGATCGCGTCCTCAACGGTCTCCTCCTTCACCGTGACGGACTGCCCGCGCATCTTCCGTGCATAGACGAAGGTCCTTTTGTCGTACCGGATCGACGCGATGCCGCGCGCGGCCAGCCCCTCCGCCAGATCCCGGAAAGGCGTGAGGGAGTAGATCTGCTCGTCCATATTGCTGGCGCCGGACCCGTGGACGAACACGACGGCCGGCACTCTGCCCTCCGTGGGATCCGGAAGGACCTTTTTACCGTTCAGAGGGTATGGCGTGCCCTCTCCGATGAGGGCATTTTCCGCGATCATGGCATTGCGCCTCCTTTGGCCGCACGGCGGCCGTGCGCCGCCCTCGATACATTATGTAAACACAGTAGCTGTTTCTGCCGGTCCCGGACCGAGGGCGGACGCGGGCCGGACCGCTCCCGGTCATCCCGCCCCGGCGTCCACAAGGCCCGCATCTTTCGATGCGGGTCTCGTATCGGCGCAGCACGGCAGTGCCGATCACTGCATGTTGGCAAAACGTTCGATCGCTTTGGTGAAGTTCTCGATCTCGTTTTCGTCGCCCTTGGCCAGGGCGTCTTTTACGCAATGGTTGATGTGGCCTTCCAGAATGACCTGTCCGGCTTTGTTCAAGGCGGATTTTGCGGCGCTGATCTGTGAAAGCACATCCTCGCAGGGGACGTCTTCATCGATCATCCGGTCGATCGCTTTGAGCTGCCCCATGATCTTGGCCAGCCTGCGATGCAGGTTTTCAGAATCCATGCATTGTTTCATGACGAGCCCTCCATACCCTCAGGGGTATCTGTAGTATACGGTTTGAAGCGTCTGTTTGTCAACACAGATCGAACCGCCGCCCGCGGGCATGGCTTCACGCGCGCCGCCGCTTCCAGCGCAGCAGCCGGACCGAGTTGAGGATCACCAGCACGGAGCCGGCGTTGTGCACCAATGCCCCGCTCACCGGTGACAGCAGTCCGGCGACAGCCAGCGCGATCGCGGCAAAGTTCAGCACCAGGGAAAACGACAGATCGAGCTTGATGGTCCGCATCATCTTCCGGGAGAGCTCCAGCAGATGCGGAAGCTGGCGGATGTCGTCGCTGCGCAGGGTGATATCCGCGGCTTCCACAGCGATGTCGCTGCCGATCCCGCCCATGGCGATCCCCACATGCGCGGCCCTGAGAGCCGGGGCGTCGTTGACGCCGTCGCCGATCATGCATACCGGACGGCCGTTCCGGGCCGAATCGGTGATGAACCGCAATTTGTCCTCGGGCAGGCATCGGGCACGGCAGTCCCGGAGTTCCAGCTGACGGGCGATGCTGCCCGCGGCGTCCTCGTTGTCGCCGGTGAGCAGGACCGGCTCCACGCCGGCAGACCTTATGCGCTCCACGGTCTCCCACGCCTCGGGCCGGAGCTGATCGGCCAGGGCCACCGCGCCGACGCACACGCCGTCGGCAGCGACATATACCAGAGTGCAGCCCTCCCGCCGCATCCAGCGGGCGAATGCCGGACCGCGGTCGCTGACCGGGATCTCCCGTTCGTTGAACAGGTCGGCGTTCCCCACCAGGACACGCCGCTCCCCGATGGTGCACTCGACGCCGCGGCCGGGCTGCATCCGGAAATCCCCGGCCTCCGGCAGTGTGCTGAGGCTTCGATGATAACCGCGGACCACGGCCCGGGCCAGCGGGTGCTCGGAACGCTTTTCGGCGGCTGCGGCCAGAATCAGAACGTCGTCCTCCGTCATCGACGCGTCGAAGCTCTCGACGGCGGCCACGTCGGGGCGGCCCCGCGTCAGCGTGCCGGTCTTGTCGAAGGCGGCGCATTTTATTTCGGCCAGGCGTTCGAGCGCATCGCCTCTGTGCAAAAGCACGCCGCGCTTCGTCAGATTGCCCATCGCCGCTGTGATCGCGGTCGGCGTGGCAAGGACCATCGAACAGGGGCAGAACACCACCAGGACCGTGACGGCCCGTATGATCTCGTGCGTGAGCAGCCATGTCGCGGCGGCGGCGAGCAGGGCCGCGGCGACGATCCGCGCGGCCCAGCGGTCCGCCAGACCGACGATCCTTGCCTTGCTGACGTCGGCGGCCTCCGCCAGACGGATCATCCGCGCCAGGGAGCTGTCGTCCCCAACCCTATCCGCACACATATCGAAGGAGCCGTATCGGTTGATCGTTCCCCCGATGACCTCGTCTCCGACCCCTTTATCCACCGGCAGGGATTCCCCGGTCAGGATCGACAGATCGACCGATGTGGAGCCCTCGATGATCTCACCGTCCGCCGGGATCGTCTCTCCGGGAAGGATGCGCAGGATGTCTCCGCGGCGCACCTCTTCGGCGGGGATGACGGTCTGGTTCCCGTGGCGCAGGACGCGGGCCCTGCGGGGCTTCAGGCGCAGCAGACTCTCGATGCCCGCCCTGGCTTTTCTCACCGTCAGCTCCTCCAGCAGAGAGCCCAGCCGCATGATGAAAGCGATCTCGGCCGCGGCAAACGTCTCACCGATGATCAGCGAGGCGATCAAAGCGACGGAGACAAGGACGTCGGCTTTGATATCCATTCTTTCGACCAGCCCGGAGGCCGCATCGAACACGATGGGCGCTCCGCATAAAACGACCGCGATCCACGCGGGGTCCGCGGGGAACAATCCCCGGCAGATCACGCTCATCGCCAATGCCGCGCCCGAAACACACAGCAGAACGATATCGCGTTTTACGTTCTTCCGGTCGCCGGACGCACGCCGCACCTCCGCCGCGCGATCGGACCGGGTCTTCGTCGTGATTTCCTCCATCTCAGCCGCTCCTTTCTATACCTATGGGGGTATGCCTATATTATACCTATAGGGGTATGGGCTTGTCAAGAGGCTCTGCACGATCATCGGCTTCCGAAAACGGTCAAAAAACGGAAAAGGGGAGCGCAAAACGGCGCCCGGCGGCCGATGAAACAGAGTGCCGCCGGCGTTTTTGCGCTCGGGCACGATCTGCCGAGTTGCAAAACCGCGCCGAAAGTGCTATCAGCCCCTGCCGCTTCAGCGGGACGCCGCTGGGAAGAGATCTGGTCGTCTGCGCCCATAACTATCCCAGCCATTTCGGGCAGCTCCTGAATGTGGATATCGGGACGGAGGTGTTCCTCACCACCGCGGACGGAACGGTGTTCCGCTATATGGTGGCGAACCGGGAGATCCTCGGCCCTTCGGACGTGGAAAAAATGATGGAAAACGAAAGGGGAGACTGGGCGCTGACCCTGTTTACCTGTACCGTCGGCGGCAAAACGCACTGCACTGTGCGCTGCGCCGAGACAGAGTCCTGACGGGACGCCCCCGCCTGGCCCGAATACATATGACAGCAAAAAAAGACTCATCCTTCGGGATGAGTCTTTTTTTGCCGCAGAGGCGCGGCGGCTTTGCGGTCTGCACGCCACGCCCCGGGAAAACCGCGTTTTACGGCACAAAACGCGGTTTTTGTTCGGTTTTGAACGTTTTGAACGATCTGCTTCTTCTATACCGCACAGAACTGATGTACAATAAAAAACAAACAGTTCGATAAAAAACACAGTATATTTTAATACGGACAGAGGTGCGGTGCTGTGAGCAGATGGCTGGAAAACGAGACAAAGCTGACGGGGATCTTTGCGGGGATCTCCGCCGTATCGCTCATCCTGAGTCTGACGGGGGCGCTAAAAGACGTTCTCCCGGCAGACATCGCATGGACCGCGATCATCCTTTGCGGCGTACCGATCCTGGTAGGGGCGTTCAGGGGCGTCCTCTTCGAGCATGACATCAAGGCGGATGTGCTGGTTGCCATGGCGTTGATCGCCTCCGTGGCCACGGGAGAATTCTTCGCCGCAGGCGAGGTGGCGCTGATCATGCAGATCGGCTCTCTGCTGGAGGATTATACCTCCGGCAAGGCCAGGGAGGGCATCGAGAAGCTGATCCGGCTCACGCCGCAGACGGCGCATCTGGTCCGCGGCGGCGCCCAGACCGACGTCCCCGTCGAGCGGCTGTCGGTCGGTGACCGGATCCGGGTGCTGGCTGGAGAGACGATACCGGTCGACGGGCTCATTATCGAAGGCGAAACGACGATAGACCAGTCTGTCATGACCGGGGAGAGCATCCCGGTTGACAAAAAGGCCGGCGACCGGGTCTCCAGCGGCACGGTCAACCGGTTCGGCACGTTCCTGATGGAAGCGGAAAAGGAGAGCGGGGATTCCTCCCTGCAGAGGATGATCCGCCTGACGGAGGAGGCGGAAGAAAACAGGGCACCCGTCGTTACTCTCGCGGACAAATGGGCTACCTGGCTCGTGGTCGTGGCCTTTGCCTGCGCGGTCGGGACATGGATCTTTACCGGAGAATTCATGAGAGCCGTCACCGTGCTCGTGGTGTTCTGTCCCTGCGCGTTTATCCTGGCCACGCCTACCGCCGTCCTTGCGGGGATCGGAAATGCGGCCAGATACGGTATGATCATCCGTTCCGGCAGCTCCCTCGAGAAGCTGTCCCGGATCAGGCGGGCAGCTTTTGACAAGACCGGCACCCTTACCTGCGGGAAGGCGACGGTCACGAGGACGGTCAGCTTTGACGACGCCTTGAGTGAACGGGACATCCTCCGGATAGCGGCGTCGGCGGAAAAGCTGTCGGAGCATCCGCTCGGAAAGGCGATCGTCAGTGCCTATGACGGCGCTCTGTCAGAGGCAACGGATTTCAAGATCGATGCGGGCCGCGGCATACGGGCGACGGTGGAGGGCTGGTCGGTGATCGCCGGCAAGGCGGAGTATATGATCTCCCGGGGCATCGATCTGTCCCCGGCCGAGCGGGAATCGGAATCGTCCCGGGCCGAAGGGGCTACCGTGATCTGCCTGGCGATCGACGGCAAGCTGGCAGGGCTCCTGTCGCTGGCGGATACGCTTCGCGGCGATTCCGCGCTGACGGTCCGGAACCTGATCGGATCCGGCGTGACGCCGATGCTCCTGACCGGGGACAACCGGCAGGCTGCGGAAGCCATCGCAAAGCAGGTCGGAATAACAGATGTGAGGTCAGATCTCCTGCCGGAAGAAAAGATGGAGATAATCAAGGGCTGCAGCGGGAGCAATGAACCCATCTGCATGATCGGCGACGGCGTGAACGACGCGCTCGCGATGACGGCGGCGGACGCCGGGATCGCCATGGGAGGCATCGGCAGCGACATCGCCATCGAGTCCGCGGATGCGGTGCTCGTGGGCGATGACATCAAGCGTATCCCGTATCTTTTCCGCCTGACGAAAAAAGTCATGCAGAAGGTCAGGACCAATATCATTGCCGCTATGATCATCAACATCACGGCGGTGGCGCTGTCCGCCGCGGGGGTGCTGACCCCTGTCACCGGGGCGCTGTGGCATAACTGCGGATCCGTGTTTGTGGTGGTAAACGCGGCCATGCTGCTCAGGTACAGGGACGATCAGCCATAACAGACATACGGCAGGAGGGCTCATCCGGAAGGATGAGCCCTCCTGCCGTACGCACCGAAGGTCAGAATTATGTAAACCATTCCGCCGGGATCCGCGTGCCCCGGACGCCGTCGGTCCCTGCGCGGTCAAGCCGCTGCGCTGTGTGACGCAAGCGCGCCCGGCGGCGTTTCAATGCAGCGGAGGCAGCTCGTGAATGTCATAGGTCTCGTAATAGATCTCAAAAGCCGTGTCCGCATCGCCGGACAGCTCGATCAGCGCCCCGGCCTGGAACATCGTCGACAGGGCGCCGGAGGGGGCCTTCCATGCGGCGTTGGAAACGACATGCATCGTTTCGGCGCCCGCCTTCTCGGCCCGCAGTATGGCCTCGGCCTCGAACAGGAGCATGCCTGTCGCGATGTGATAGTCACTGGACACGATCACCAGCTGTTTGACCTGCGGATACTGTTCCGTCAGGATATCATATGTATAGATGGCGTTCTGCGCCGTAGTGACGGATTTGTCTTCCACGATGACACGCTCTGCGGCGATCCCGTTTTCTATCAGCCATTCCGCCATCTTTCCGGCTTCTGTGGCGTCTTCGTTCTCCGCCGCGGTCCCGCCTCCGGTGCAGACAATAAGCGCATTGGGATACTTTTCGGCGCTGTTTTTCACGACCGTAAGGCGTTCGATCAGCTCGTCGCGCATGGTCCCGTCGGGGTTGAGCTGAAATCCGAGGGCAACGATGCACAGCTCATCCGTGTCCGGCAGGCCTTCGGGCAGCACGGTTTCGTTGACGGCCAGCGCGGTATTGACCGTTTTCCACAGCGTCATGATGCGCTCCCAGCGATCGGCCGCGTCAGCATCCGCGGATCGCAGCTCACCCAGCAGAGACGTGACACGTTCCTCCGCTTCGTCACCGTAGCTGCCGTAGTCGACCACCAGCTCCTCGACGATCGACTGGCGGTCTCTTTTTTCTTCTTTCCGCCCGCAGCCGGTGCACAGGCAGACGAACGAAACAGCCAGGGTCAGACAGAGAATCGGGATGCAAAGCTTTGTTTTCATGTGATTACCTCTGTAATGGTCTGGGCTGCAGCGGGGAATTACAAGTTTTCCGCCGTTCCCGGCGCCATGCGAAGGGAGACGTTATTGCCGGGACGTGCGCTCGGCGATTGCCTCGCCGGAGAATGAAGAAAGTGTTCTCATTCCACATACCCGAGCTCGATGTATAGCTGGTAATACTCATCGTACAGTCCGCAGCAGGCGTCCATGCCCATGTTTGAACTGAATGCCTTCTGCAGAACTGCCGTCCAGGAACCGTATTTCGCAAACAGCTCGTCCGGCGTGGGGCCTTCCTCGTGTCCGTAGGTTTCCAGATTGCTTCGCTTTACCTGGGCCAGCCCTTCCGGATCGTTCTCATAAGACGCAAGGCGCAGGCGGTTCCGCTCCTCCGAGACAGCCCGCGCCATCTCTTCGATCGATGCGCCTTCCTCCCGCATCCGGTACAGGATGTCCGTCATGGAGTCCATCGATTCATGGTATGCCCTGCGTTCATTCTGCGCTTTTGTCACGAATGCCGGATCGGTCCAGTCATAATCGGCGTAGACGCCCAGCCGCGTGGATTCGGGATCCGGAGAGAAGCCGTAGACGGCATCGGGATTCTCAACGATATCCTTCATCGCCTCCGGGTTGTCCCGGGGATCGTGCTCGTAGACAAAGGGAAGCCGCTCGAAAACCAAATCGTTCCCGGATTCGGACTGATCCTCATGCCAGGTAAAGGTCCCGTCGCCATGGAAGACTATCGTACCGGTGCCGCCCTCATAGACCGTCTCCTGGCTTTGCAGCTCGCCGTTGTCGTCATAGACGAGGTTCGACTTCGTGCAGCCGGAATAGGCAATGGTCTGTGTGTCAGCCTCGAGCGTGCCGAAGATATCCCACTGGGTCAGTTCCCATGCGCTGCTGCCCCACTGGATGGTGATCCAGGCGTCTTCGAACCCCGCGTGCCGGACGGCGGCATGGGCGCGGCCGCACTGATATTCGCCGGCATGGTATATCACGGGACTCAGCCAGTCCGGATCTTCCTCAAATACGGCGATATAATCTGCGCTCTCATCCAGCAGCGCCGTGAACTGCGGCTCCGTCGAGAAGTCCTCGCCGTTCTTCGTCCACTTGACGAATATATTGCCTGCCTGCGGCCGGGCGGCAAAGGAATAGACGGCGGGCTCGGCCAGCCCGATGTAAGCCGACTGCGTCGGATACTCCGTGCCGATCTCCGGAAAGTCCTCGCCCTCGGCGTAAGCGATGTAGCCCCAGCCCTCCGTGTTGGCAGTGACGATTATTGTGGCCTCCGGCATCTCGTATCTATTGAAGTGGTAGGTCTCGCCGCCTTCAACGGCAAGGAGAAGGCCGTCCTCGCCCTCCTCGGAAACGGTCACAGTCAGATCGTCCCTGCTGCCGGAAGACGGCAGGGCCCCGTGCAGGCTGTTTCCTTCCTGCGGCAGCATGCCGCCCCAGGCGTCCTCGATCCAGTCCTCGCCCAGCAGGACGCTCACGTACCAGCCCGGCTCGTCCACGTCATCCATCCGGGTCACAGACAGCATATTATCCTTTTCATCCATGAAGTAGCCCTGTCTGGTCCACTCCCGGATGTCGGGTTTCGCCTGTTTCCCGCATGCCGCCAGCGTAAAAACCATACAGACAGCAAGCAGGAGACAAATCCTCTTTTTCATGTTTTTTCTCCTTGTGATAATCTGGTCGGAACAAATGATCCGAAAGATACTGATATTATAGCACAGCCGCCTGCAAATGAAAACCCCACCCGGCCGACCGTGAGTTTACCGGCGCATTTGAGGTTCGAGGCCTTCCGCCTGACGTTTTAAGCATGGTTTTTGGAGCCGAAATGGGCAAAAAAGAGGTCCCGCACGACCTGATCGGTTATGCAGGAGTCATTTTTCGTTGAAATTGCAGGGATAACGATGCTTTTCGCCTCATAAACGCGATAAATGCCGGATTTGTCTGGTAGACAAATCCGGCATTTATCTTGTCTATCCACTACTAAACGGTGTCCAGAAAAGGGGTTTACTACCAAAAGGTGTCAGATTATGTAAACTACTCGTCAGGCCGTGCGTCTCGTTTTTTGCCGAGATATACAGCCGTCTATTATCACGTGATTGCTTTTTTCGGAGCAGATCATTTTCTGCGTGTTCCTGTGTTCTCCGAGCCGCGGATCTCCTCGTGATAGAAATAGTCCACGATCACAGGATGCCCCTGTGGCACTCTGCCGTAAGGCAACTCATTGTCCACAAAGGGACAGTCATACCGTTTTGCCATGGCTTCAGCTCTGGCCTCGAGTCCTTCAAAGCAGCTCCGGTCTTTCTTGTTGTAGATCGCATCGTACAAGCTGACCAGTTCCGGCCTCTTCTCCGCGATATAGTCCATGATCGTCTTTTTGAAGCCGCCGCGCAGGTTCA
>JAFXYJ010000110.1 GCA_017541825.1 Oscillospiraceae bacterium
ACCTTTCTCTGAATCGGATTACGATCAAACGCGCTTTACCAGGGTCAGGATGTTCTTTCCGCCCTTGTATTCATACTTCACGTCGTCCATGAATCGTTTCGTCATATAAATGCCGAGACCGCCGATGCCCCGCTCCTCTGCGGCGAGGGTCACGTCCGGGTCGTCCCGCTTTGTGGGGTCGAAGGGCTTCCCGCCGTCCATAAAGGTTATGGTCACGGCGACAGGATCCTCCGAGACGACTACCCGCACCGTGGCATTCCCGCTCACGGGCGCATAGGCGTAGCTTGCAATGTTGACGAATATCTCCTCCGCCGCAACGGCGATCTGCAACTGTACCTTCGGCGGACAGCCGATCTCCTCCAAATGCTGCTCGATGAAGGCCAGCACCACGGGGAGCTTGCCGGTCTCCGCAGGCGTTTCCAGCTCATGAATCTCTGATCTCATCGTGCTCCTCCTCTGTATTCCGATCCAGGATCGTCAGATCGTCGAACGGTTCCGCTATTTGCAGAGACGGATCCGTTCAGAAACTGCCGGCTCACGGGAAGCCTGCTCAGTCGCTGGTGATCAGATCGGTATAGTAGCCGCCCCTGGCGTACAGCTCGTCGTGGGTCCCGCGCTCCACCACCTTGCCGTGGTCAAGAACGATGATCTCGTCCGCGTCGCGGATCGTCGAGAGCCTGTGGGCGATCATGATGGTGGTCACGCCGCGCTCCCTGACCGCGTTCGAGACCTCAAACTCGGTCCGCGCGTCAAGCGCGCTGGTGGCCTCGTCCATGATGATGATATGCGGGTCCTGCGCCAGCACGCGGGCGATCTCCAGCCTCTGCCGCTGACCGCCGGAGAGATCCTGTCCGCCCTCGTGGATCCGGCTCTGATATCCGCCGGGCCGGGCCATGATATCCTCATGGATCTGCGCGTCGCGGCAGGCCAGGATCATCTCAAAGTCCTCGATGCTGTCGTCCCACATTTTAATGTTGTTTGCCACGGTTTCGTCAAAGAGGATGATGTCCTGATCCACCACGGCGACGCTGCCGGTGAACACGGCGCGGTCGATTTCGGAGATCGGCTTCCCGTCGAACAGGATCTCGCCGCTCCAGGGCTGATACAGACCCGATACCAGCTTGGCGATCGTGCTCTTGCCGCTGCCGGAGCCGCCCACAAGCGCAACGCTCCCGCCGGGCTTTATTTTGAGCGAGAAGTTCTCGATCAAAGGCGGGGAAAGGCGGGAATAGCCGAAGGTGACGTTTTTCAGCTCCACCTCGCCGGTAAGCTTATCGTAATCCGCGTCGTCACGCACCGGTGCGTCGGCGTAATATCCGTCCTCCGGATACTCCATCACGTCCTCAACGCGCTCCATCTGTGTGCGCATCTCCTGGATCTGCTGGCCGGAGGTGATGAGCTGCATGGCGGGACTCATAAAGGCGGTGAGAAAGCCCTGGAAGGCCGTCACCATACCGAGCGTAAACTGCCCGCGCATACACAGCCACACGCCGAGGATGAGCACAAGGGCGTTTGCAAGAGCGGTGATGAACAACGGGATGACGCCGAGATACTGATTCAACCTGGCAAAGCTCGTTGCCTGCGCGTTCACCGATGCCTGATAGTCTCCCCATTTGCGGAAATAGCCGTTTTCCGCGCCGCTGGCCTTGATGGTCTCGATCATCTGGATGCCCGAGACCGTAGCCGCCGCAAGCTTTCCGCTGTCGCGCATCATGACTCTTGTGATGTTGACGCGCTTCTCGGAGATGAGTCTGCTCAGGAAGAGATTCAACCCCACGCTGATCAGTCCGACCAGAGTAAGGACCGGGCTGTACCGGAGCATGACCACGAGGTAGAAAACCATCATCACGGCGCTGATCGCCAGGGGGGAGACGGTGTTCACCAGCATGGAGGCGATGGCCGCGTTGGCGGTCTGGCGCGTCTGGATGTCCCCCGCCATGCGCTGGGAAAAGAACTCCACCGGCAGCCGCATGAGCTTCCACATAAAACTGCCGTTGCTGATGACCGCCATCTTGCCGTTGATCCGAAGGGTGAAGATCCCCGGATCGCCGCGACGATGAACTGCAAAAGGGTCACGAATCCCACAAGTCCGATAAAGGGCAGCAGCACCTCCCGGTTCTCTCCGGTCAGAAGACGATCCACGAAGAAGCGGGAAAAGGACGGATTGATGATCGTGAAAAGATACCCCAATACGCTGGACAGCATCACGAAGGCAACGGCGCCGCCCGCTCCGGCAAGCCGCTTGCGGGCATAGGAGAGCGTGCTTGCGCGTTTGCCTCCGGTCTCAAAGCTCTCGCCGGGCGTAAAGGTCAGCGCGACGCCCGAAAAGGACTGCTGGAATTCCTCCAGCGGGATCTTGACCGTGCCGCGCGCCGGGTCATTGATACAGGCGTGTTTTCCGCGAAAGCCGCAGAGGAGGACATAATGGTTGTAATTCCAGTAGATGATGCAGGGGAATGCCGCCGCTTCCCGGAGCGCGTCGGCATCTGCCCGAAAGCCTTTTGCGATCAGGCCGTAGCTTTTCGCGGCATTCAGGATGTTCTTTGCCTTTGAGCCGTCCCGCGATACGCCGCAGTCCACGCGCACCTGCTCCAGAGGCACCCATTTCAGGATCCTCCGGCAAACGCTGGGGACGGTATCCCAAAAGCCGGCGTTCAAGCCTCCTCCGGGTTCAATGCTTCAGTTCCCTGAAAAACGCGGCATTGGCTTTGCAGAGCTTTTTGAACGCCTGGCAGCTGTGGTCATATGCCGCTTTGTTCCGGGGATCGGGGCACAGGCGCGGGTGACCTTTCATTTTGCCTCCGCAGCGTACGGGATCAGTCCGTGCTTCCTTCCTTGGCACCCTTGTACTCCAGGCACACCATCGTAAGGTCGTC
>JAFXYJ010000111.1 GCA_017541825.1 Oscillospiraceae bacterium
GCGCTTGTTGGCGTCCAGCAGCTCATTGGGATTCTGCTTGTGATTGTCATAGTCCTTGCGGAATACGAAATAGCACAGCCGGCCGCTGTCATCCAGGATGGGCAGGGCGTTGAGCTTGTGATCCCAGATGATGTCGTTGGCTTCCTTGAGGGTCGTACCCTCGGGCGCCCATACGATCTTGTCAAAAGGCGTCATGAAATCCCGGACTTTGGTGGAGGGATCCATGCGGCTGACGCGGTAGTCGCGGCTGGTGACGATGCCCACCAGACGGCCCTCGGGCGTGCCGTCCTCGGTGACAGCCACGGTGGAGTGACCGGTTCGCGCCTTGAGATCGATGATATCGGAGAGCAGCGCGTCCGGGCACACATTGGAATCACTGGGAACGAAGCCGGCCTTGTAGTTCTTGGCGCGGCGTACCATGGCAGCTTCGTCCTCGACGGTCTGGGAGCCGTAGATAAACGAAACGCCGCCCTCGGTTGCCAGCGCGACGGCCAGCTTGTCACCGGAGACGGACTGCATGATGGCGGAGACCATGGGGATATTCATGGTGATAGCGGAGCTCTCACCCTTGCGGAATTTGACCAGAGGGGTCTTCAGACTGACCTGATCGGGGATGCATTTGCTGGAGGTGTGACCGGGGATGAGGAGGTACTCGTTGAAGGTATGAGAAGGCTCGTTGATGATCGTTGCCATGATCGTTCCTCCATAAGTTTTTGTATTTTTCCAATCATATCACATGGCGTTTGCGCCGGTCAATGCACACCCTCTCCAATAATTGTAAAAGAACGGTGAATTTTGTTGATATGTTGCCGACAGGAGCTGCGCGGCCCGGAAGGCGGACGGCGGGGCGCCCCGGGAAAAAGGGCCGCAGCGCTCGAAACAGACGCTGCGGCCCCGCCGGTGTCATACGGGCTTATCGGAATTCACAAAAACAGGCGGCGAAGCGCGGCTCGCCGGCGCGCACCGCCTCGATGACGGCGTTCATCAGCCCCTCGGGCGGCAGCGCGCCGTTCCCGGAGACCATCAGCAGATCAGCGTCGTTCAGGTCGTCGACGTCAATGGTCCAGTTGAGATCCGTCCGCACGCCGTCGCTGCCGCCGTACTGGGCCTTCCAGTCCTCCAGCCGCCCCTGAGCGAAGACCTGCCGGAGAATTTCCTCGCCCTGCTCATAAGGGATCGTAAAGGAAGCGTCGATGATCTCGTCGTCCTCGTCGCTGTCCTCGTCCTCCACGTTCTGATAGAATTCCAGAGTATAGCCGTCGTCTCTGCGCAGGATATTGAGCCAGGTCTGATCAAGACCGCGGCTGAAGCTGATGCCCAGAGTACCGACCGTCTTGATATCGATCGTCATTCAGGTCACCTGTCCTTCCGAATTTGTATGTCTGCATCATACCGCGGACCGGGTGCGCGCGCAGGCGTGCACCCGGCATTCCGCTCAGGGTTCGGTGCCGAAAATGCGGATGTATTCGGCGCGGTTGAACCGCGCCCGGCGACCGACACAGCTGTATTTGCGGCACAGGGAGCAGTTTTGATAACCGTCCCCGGAGAAGTGGATATGCGAGCCGGAGTTCCAGGGCTTGATATAACCTGCCTCATTGAGCGTGACACCGATCTCGTCCACGTTGCCGATCATGTCGAAGAGGGCGAAGTTGTTGTCGATGGGCCAGTCCGGCAGGGAACCGGGGTTGAGCGAGGAGCTGCCGTCAAAGCCGAACTTCTCCTTCATATAGTTCACAACATACATGGATGCGTGAAACAGCAGCGCACCGTCATAGGTGTTGAGGAACGGATCCCCCTCGAATTCGCCGCAGCGTTCCAGCCCGTCACCGGCAGTGACCACCGACAGGAACACCCGCGGCGTATCCCGGAGCTTGTCCGCCACCACCTTGCTGTGAAAGGTCACGCCCTCGATGGTGGTCTCATCGTCCGCGACGCGGTCCACATTCGCCCATTTGATG
This sequence comes from Oscillospiraceae bacterium, assembly GCA_017541825.1. GTDB lineage: Bacteria > Bacillota > Clostridia > Oscillospirales > Oscillospiraceae > Apopatocola. The sequence continues at coordinate 1,959 of JAFXYJ010000111.1, forward strand.
ATCGCCTTTGGCGAGGCGTACTGCCGGATCAGCGGCAGCGCGTCCTCGATCTCCTCAAAGGCGGATGATCCCGGCTTGACCCTGCACAGCCGGGCAAACTCCTCAGCGGTAAAGTCCGTCGGAATGCGGAGCACGATCCGCTCCGATCCACGCTCGGTCGTTTGATTCTGTTCCACGGTCATTTCCTCCTCTTTCTGATTCGTATTGCTCAAAAAACCTTTCCCTGCCGCGGAAGACGGAGCTTTGATGTATTGACTCCCTCCAGCGACAGAAGACGCAGTTTCCTCCATATGCCCCCGGCGTACCCGGTCAGGCTGCCGTCAGAACCCACCACCCGGTGACAGGGGATGATGAGCCAGATCGGGTTGTGTCCGACAGCGCCGCCCGCCGCCTGGGCGGACATGCGCGACAGCCCCAACCGCCCGGCTGCGATGGCCGCGACCTGCCCGTAGGTCATCGTCTGCCCGTAGGGGATCGTCAGCAGGATCTCCCAGACCGCTGTGCGGAAGGATGACGCATTCGTATGCAGCGGCGGGATGAATCCCGGATCCTTCCCGTCAAAATAGATGTCCAGCCACCGGTCTGCCAGATCGAATACCGTCAGAGCCTTTTTATCATGGCCCGACGTGAGCGGCACGGCAGAATGCTTCTGACCGTCGAACCAAAGACCGGTCAGCGCATCGCCGTCGGAGGTCATGACGATGCCTCCCAGCGGAGAGTCGTAGTGATGCGTGTACTCCATGTTCACCTTTCTTGAAAAGCCCGGGCGTCGGCAGCGTCATGCGGGAAAAAAGAATCCTGCGTACGGCAATAACGATTATACATGATATAAAGGCGAAGCACAACCATAATAATGGGTATTCCCGGGTGATCTTATAAACAGGGACTGGAGATTCCGGGCAGGGTGTGTTATATTGAAAGCATTCATAGACCGCTCTCTTCATACGGCAGACCGGGCGGCAGGGCAGATTATCAGTTTTTCGGAGGAAAATGGATATGAATGAACAATCGGGCGGCAATTGCGCCGTGATCGCGCTCTCCGGGAAGATCGATTCCGGCAACGCGGCACAGACGGAACAGCAGATCATGGATCAGCTTGCCGGGAAACAGCCTTCAGAGGTAGTTTTGAATGCCGACGCCCTTGAGTATATCTCCAGCGCCGGACTGCGGGTGATCCTCCGTCTGAAACAGAAATATCCGGAAGTCAGGATCATCAATGCCCGCCCCGAGGTGTACGAGATCCTTGAGATCACGGGCTTTACGGAAATGATGCCCGTGGGGAAGGCATACCGCGTCGTCTCCGTGGAGGGCTGCAAGCTGATCGGTGAGGGCTACAGCGGACGGGTATACCGCATCGATCGGGAGACCGTCGTAAAGGTCTATAAAAATGCAGTGGATCCCGAAGAGATCCGGCAGGGGCAGGAGATCTCCCGCCTGGCGCTTGTCCTCGGACTTCCGACGGCGATCTCTTACGATGTCGTGCGCGTGGGAGACAGCTACGGCTCCGTGTTCGAGCTTCTCAACGCCCGGTCTTTCGCGGAGGTGCTCGCAGAGGAACCGGAGCGCCTGGATTGGTGCGTCAAGGAATACGTGGGGCTGCTAAAAAAAGTCCACAGCATTGTCGCGCCGAAAGGAAAGCTGCCCTCGATCAAGAAGTGTGCGGTGGAAAAAGCGGAGAGTATAAAGGACGATCTGCCCGATGGTCTGGGGGAAAAGCTCCTGCACATGATCTGCCGGATACCCGAGAGCGATCATCTGACTCACGGGGATTATCATACCAAAAACATCGTCCTCTCGGGGGATGAGGTGCTGCTCATCGATATGGACAATCTCTCCACCGGACATCCTATCTTCGAGCTCGCCCAGATGTATAAATCCTTTGTCGGTTTTTCCGAGTACAATCCGGAGATCGTCCATGAATTTCAGGGATATCCGGCGGACATCGCACGGGAATTCTGGAAACGCAGCCGGGACTCCTACCTCGCTCCGCTCTCGGAGCTCGAGATCGAAGAGATCGAGGAAAAGGTGCGCTGCGTGGCGTATGCCGAGCTCATTGAATGGAAAAAGCGCAGCGGCAGTCTTGACAGCGAGGAGGATCGCGCGACGATGAAACTGTGGCGCGACAATCTTGTCAGCCTGCTGCGAAAGCATGATTCCCTCCTTATCGATCTGCCGGCGCTGGAGGCGGAATGATCGGTTTCCTGCGGTATGGCTTGATTTCACGATGAGACGGTGATATGCTTATCATATAGGGCCCAACCGATGTGAACCGCAGTGAGGAGGAACGATCCATGCCCATCATCACCATTGAGATCACGCCCCAGTCCTATGAGAAGAAGACGGAGATCGCCGGTGTTTTTACCGAGGAACTCCACCGCATCACCGGCATCCCGAAGGAACCCATCACCGTGATCTTCCACGAACAGCCGGAAGAAAACATCTCCTCCGGCGGGATCATGCTCAGGGAAAAACACGCCGGCAGAAAGTAAACGACACGTACCGGGCAGGCCGATCGGCCTGCCCGGCTGCTTTGGTGCTGCGGCAGCGCTGAGAATACCGGGACGCCGCGCGCATGCGCCGGGAAAACAGCGGCTCGTCGAAGATAAAATAAGAAACGGCGGAAAAAGCGGATTTGGGCTTGATTGCCGGAAAAACTGTGATATTATCTATGAAGCGAATCACCTATTCGACTATCCGGAAAGAGGAAAAAACAATATGAGGATTGCGGTAACATACGAAAACGGCGAGGTTTTTCAGCATTTCGGCCACACCGAACAGTTCAAGGTTTACAATGTGGAGGACGGAAACATCGTCTCCGCCGAGGTGATCGGAACTGACGGCAGCGGTCACGAGGCGCTGGCGGATCTTCTGCATGACAGAGCCATCGACGTGCTGATCTGCGGCGGGATCGGCGGCGGCGCGCAGGCGGCGCTGGAGGAAGCCGGGATCGAGCTGTGCGCCGGCGCTTCCGGCAGCGCGGACAAGGCTGCGGCGGCATATCTGCGCGGCGAGCTCATCAACACCGGCGCGAACTGTGATCACCACGACGAGGAGCATGCCGACGGAGAGCATTCCTGCGGCGGCAGCTGCGGCAGCGAAGAAGGCGGATGCCAGGGGTGCCGTCCCAGGGCGACCGTCGTCGGGAAAAACGTCGGCAGGACCTGCCGCGTCCATTACCGCGGCACCTTCGACGACGGCACGCAGTTCGACTCCTCCTATGACCGCGGAGAACCGCTGGAATTCGTATGCGGCGCGGGAACGATGATCCTCGGCTTTGATTCGGCGGTCGCCGACATGGACGTGGGTCAGACGGTCCAGATCCATCTGATGCCCTTTGAAGCATACGGCGATGAGGATCCCCGCGCGTTCATTCCCGTAAAGATCGAAGAGCTTCCCGGTTCGGAGAATCTGTCCGTGGGCGAACAGGTCTATCTGCAGACAGCCGGCGGACAGCCTTTCAAGGTGAGAGTCGAATCCGTGGAAGACGGCGTCATCACCTTCAACGCCAACCATGAAATGGCCGGCAAAGAGCTCAATTTCACCATCGAGCTGTTGGAAATCGTCGATTGACGTCCGATTTCCGCCGCTTGAAAAAAAGTCCGGGACCCGATCCGCCCTCGGGTCCCGGGCTTTCCTTTTTCCGATCGTGGAAACGAGGGATCACGATCCGTCAAAAATCATACGAAAAAACCGGCCGGATATAGACCTGCAGAGAGCAAAATGTTAAAATCTGTTTATCGGAAGAAAGACGCAGAGGATGAAAGGAGCCGGAAAATGGACAGACAGACTGCAGACACGAAGCGCACCTCCGACCCGTTGTCTTTTTCAAACGTGAAGGCGACGGATATGACGATATACCTGGACGGCAGACCGGCGCGGATCACGATGTATGAAGGCGTTTATGTGCTAAACCCGACGAATGTGGCCATGGTGCCCGACGATGCGCCGGATCAGCGCTTCAGCCTGTACGTACCGGAAAACGCCGACCGGCATTCGCCTGTTGTTTTTCTGGTCAAAAACTGGGGCTGGATCATGAACGCCTATCAAATGCGTTTTATGATCCGGCCCGGCGGGGCATACAGAAGCGACGACCCCTCCGACCTCATCGGCAGACTGATGGCTGACGGCTGCGTGCTGCTGACATACGGCTGCCGGAGCAGGGGAGACCGTCCCGCGCCGGACGGCAGGCGGATCAGCCACATGCCCGCCACCGTCACCGACACCAAAGCGCTTGTGCGCTATCTCCGGTATAACAGGGACCTGCTTCCCGCGGGAGATCCGGAGCGTATCGTGATAACCGGCACGTCCGGAGGCGGGGCGCTGTCCGCCCTGATCGGCGCCAGCGGCAATAACGCCGAGTTTTTCCCGTATCTCTGTGAGATCGGCGCCGCGGGCATTGACACAGACGGCGACAGATACTGCTCGACTGTCCGGGATGACGTATTCGCCGTCATCGCATACTGTCCGATCAATGACCTGCGGCAGAGCGACGCGGCCTACGAGTACACTTACGGGCAGGTCCGCCGGAGGTTGGCGGCCGAAGGCCTGCCGCCGGTAAACCCGGAGACGGGCCTCACTTTCCAGGATCCGTTCACGAGCCGCTACACGCCGGAGGGAATGCTCGAAGCCAGCGACGCGCTGAGCAGACAATACGCGGAGTACGTGGATTGTCTGCACCTGCGGGATGAAAAGGGCGCCCCGATCACCGGCGAAAACCTCAGGGAAAAGATGAGAGAGCTTCTCAACGCCGGGTTCAGAAAAGCGGCCGGGGATATCGGCCCCGGGAAGATGAAGGAAGATCTGACCGGCAGCGCCGTATACTCGGGGGTCAGGACGGCGGACAGGTACAACGCGGGCAGCCCGGACTGGGTGGACCCGTTCAGCGCCGACGGTGACGGCGTGCCGTTTCTCGCGGACGCCGAGGCCCTGCAGCAGTATCTGTATTTTGTGGCCAGGAACGAGACGCTCAAGGTCGCCTGCGCATTCAGCAACATCGGTCTGGATGAAAAGGGCAGGGCGTTCGTATCCGGCTTCAATGAGGACAGCCTCTTCGGCACAGAGGATCAGCCCTACTGTCCGTTCGAATTCTGGTCGTGGGATCATGACGCGGTGAAAGGGAACGGCGTCGGACTGGACGACACCGGGCTGACCTTCCGTCAATACCTGGAGACCGGGGAGGGCAGACACCTGCTGTTCCAGCTCGGTACGGCCAGTCCGATCCGCTATCTGCTCAGAGAAGACGGAACGGCTTCGGACATCTGTCCTCACTGGTATGTGCGGCACGGACTCCGCGACAGGGACACGGGCTTTGCGCTGCAGACCGTCCTCTACCACGCCCTGCGGAGCTGCGATGCGGTCACACATCTCGACTTCGCCTTCACCTGGCTGCAGCCTCACTGCGGAGACTACGATGTACCGGAAGCGTATGCGTGGCTTGATTCGGTCCTGCAGGAAGAGGAGCACACGGCGGACTGACAGCGCCCGCCCATATGTGATGCACCGGTTCGGAGCGTGTTGGAACCGGCGCAAAAAACCGGATCGGAGCTCCCTCGCGAGAGCTCCGATCCGGAAAGAAAGAAGGAGTCAACGGACGCGGAGCTCTCCCGGCGCTGAGCAGACCGGGGAAGCGGAACGCAGTTGACTTCTTCCGACATGGTGCGGGTATGGGGAGTCGAACCCCAACGCCTTGCGGCACGAGAACCTAAATCTCGCATGTCTGCCAATTCCATCATACCCGCGTATTCAATTTGCAGAGATGGGATCATCGGGGTGATCCCGAAAAGAGAATGGGGACGCCATGGAAATACATATAGACGACGACTTCGATCTCGACAGGATCCACCGTAGCGGTCAGTGCTTTCGCTGGCAGAGGCTGCCGGACGGAACATTTCGCATCCCCGCCGGAGACCGCTGCCTTTATATCGGCAGTCGGGGAGACGGAGACTATATCCTTGATTGCTCGGAGGCGGAATTCGACGCTTTCTGGAAAGCGTATTTTGACCTGGACGAGGATTACGCCGCGATCCGCGCGCGGATCGATCCGGATACGGATCCGTTTCTTGCGCAGGCCGCCGAGAGCGGAAGAGGGATCCGGATCCTCCGGCAGGACCCGTGGGAGACGCTCGTGAGCTTTATCATTTCCCAGAACCGGAACATCCCGGCGATCCGGCGCTCCGTGGAGCTGCTCTGCGCCGCGGCGGGACAGGAGCGCCGCGACAGCCGGGGGGAGACATATCATGCTTTCCCGTCGCCGGAGAAGATCCTCCGGCTCGGCGGCCGGGGACTGGCCGAATGCCGGCTGGGCTATCGTGACAGCTATGTGCTCGCCGCGGCGCAGGCCGCCGTCGGCGGCGCCCTTTCGTTCGGGAAAATGGCGGCGCTCGACGACGAGGCCGTGATCGGCGAGCTGACGAAGCTCTACGGCGTGGGCGTCAAGGTCGCAAGCTGCGCCGCGCTGTTCGGACTGCACCGCGTCAACGTCTTTCCCGTCGATACCTGGATGAAAAAGGCGCTGAAAAACGAATACCCCAATGGCTATCCCTTTGAAAAATACAGACCGTACAACGGCGTTTTTCAGCAGTACATCTTTTTTCGCTACCGGCGTCCGGACCGGCGGGAGGTATTCTAACATATGAGCGGAGGCGGTGTCAATTCCCGCGCGGTTTGTTGACACGCTCTGACAATTGTGTTATTTTTTAAGTTGTTTTCCGACCGGGAAGGTCAGTTTAATTCATGGGAACGGCGGTGGATTCAACCGTGGAAAATGAACAGGAGCGGACGATTCCGTCGACGCGGAAAAAACGCATGGGGATCGGGACGATGCTCGCGCTGGACGCGCTGTGCATCGCCGTCGGGCTGAACGTATTCGCCTGGTTCCATCATGTTCGGGATTATTATTTCCCCACCGAGACTGCGGAAGCCGCGCCGATCACCCTGATCACGCCGACGCCGCAGCCGACCCCTGCGCCGGAGACGACGCCCGAGGCGGAGGCTACCGAGCCGCCGCGGGTCTATTCGGGCGTCTGGGGAGAGAAATTCGCCGACAAGTTCACCGACGGCGAGGTCGAACAGACAGAGTATTCCTATCGAAGCGAGAACGTCTTTGTGACCGTCACCCCGGTCAAAACACAGAATCTGTCCTACACGGTCGCGGATATCTACATCAGCGATCTCAAATATCTGCGCACGGCCTTCGGCCCCAAGGGCTACGGTTCCCGCGGGTATACCGCGGATCTGGCGCAGGCCAACGGCGCCGTCGTGGCGCTCTCCGGGGATTACTATTCCTTCCGGCGCGAAGGCGTCGTGGTCCGCAACGGCACCCTCTACCGGGACACGAGATTTGACGACGTCTGCATCCTGCTCGGCGACGGGCGCATGGTCACGATCCCCAACAGCGAGCTGGACATCGACGCGCTCAAGGAGGCCTCTCCCTGGCAGGTATGGAGCTTCGGGCCGCGCCTGCTCGAGGACGGCAAAGCCATGACCAGCTTCAACAGCACCGTTGTGCGGGCCAATCCCCGGGCGGCCATCGGCTATGTGGAACCGGGACACTATTATTTCGTCCAGGTGGACGGCCGCAACAAAAACGGCTCCCGCGGCATGACGATGCAGCAGCTCGCGCAGCTTTTCGAGGAGCTCGGCTGCGAGACGGCCTATAACCTTGACGGCGGAGAGACCGCCGGCATCGCGTGGATGGGAGAGCTGCTCAGCTACGCCTACGGACGCACGGTCAGTGATATCATCTATATCACCGATCAGAGCGCGGATACGGAGGGATAAGAGATGTTCAGGAAGATCCTGCCGCATATCTGTATCGACATGGCCGTGATCTTTATGGTGCTCTGGGTCATCGACCGCGTGAACGGCGCCATGAACATGCTGGGCCGGGACGTGTTCAAGATCCCCTTCGGGGTCTTTCTTGTGCTGGTGCTCATAGAATCCGTCATGCTGATCGCCGCGCAGAGAAGGGAGTAGTCATGCCTTACGCAATAAAGCTGCGCGGCCCGGTGCTGCTGTCGGCGCTGCTCCTGGCGCTCGTGCTGTGCGGCTGCGCCGCGCCCGTCGCGGAGACCGCAGCGCCGGAGCCCACACCGGTCCCGACGGCTACGCCGATCCCCCGGGTGGATCTGGGCGGCGTGGAGGCGCCTCTGGATGCGGAGGTCCTCGCGCTGGAAAACGAATTCTTTACCGTCGATCTGCTCGTCGAGCACAGCGACAAGCTGACGTGCGTCCGGGAGATCGACCTCGGCCGTACGGAGCTGAAACCGTCGGAGCTGGAGCGGATCCTGGAAGCGTATCCGGATGCGGAGGTCCACTGGATCGTGGATATCCTCGGCGAAGAGCTCCCCGGCGAGTCGGAAACGCTGGATCTTTCCGAACTCAGGCCCGAGGATGTGGAAACGGTATGCGCCGCGCTTCGCCGCATGATCCGGCTCCGCTCCATCGATCTGATCCCCGAGTCGGGCATCACGCAGCTCGAGCCCCGGGAGGTGGACCTGCTGCAGGCGGCCGCCCCGCAGGCGCAGCTTGACTGCTGCTTCGAGCTGTACGGTCAGCTCGCCTCCTGGCAGACGGAGGAGCTGCGCTACTCCAAACAGAAGCTCGGCGACGGGGCCATCGAGGTGTTTCGCTCGGTGCTGCCGTATCTGCGCTCGCTCAAGCTCCTGCGCATGTACGCCTGCGGCATCGAAGATCACGACGCCATGGCGCAACTCAAGAACGATTTTCCCGACGTCAATATTGTGTGGAGCGTCAAAATCGCGGGCTACAACTTTATGACCGATACGGTGCTCTTCCACTGCCCGCTGCTGCGTGACCAGCATGTGGAGCTGCTCAAATATCTCACCGAGGTGGAATACCTGGACGTGGGTCACAACAGGTTCCTGACCACCATCGACTTTGCCCGCTATTTCCCGAAGCTGACGGTCATCATCCTGTCGATCACGAAGATCTCCGATATCTCCGCGCTCGCGGAGTGCCCGGAGCTGGAATTTGTCGAGCTGCTCAACACTCATATCTCCGATCTGACCCCGCTGTCGGGGCTCAAAAAGATAGAGTATCTGAACATCGGGTACATGCCGTATCTTCGGGAGCTCAAGCCGATCTACGGCCTGACCTCGCTGAAAATGGTCCGGGTAGTCGGCCCGTACAACTATATCAAGGACTACATGGTAGAGGAGCTCAAGGCCGCGCTTCCGGACGCTTTCATCAGCACCTACGGCGGCGATCCCTCGACCTCCGGCTACTGGCGCTTCGACAAGGACCACAACTACACCGAGCGCTATGCGCTGCTGCGCCAACAGATGCTCTACGACGTCAAAAACTGGCAGGACCGACAGCAGAACTCCCCGACCCGGCTGGAAGGGGATATCGAGCGATAACCTGCGGCCTGAGGGAAGGGGAAAGAGACAATGATCGCTGTATTCGTCAACATGGCCGCTGTTTTTGTCGGCAGTCTGCTGGGGATCTTCTTCCGGAACCGGCTGCGGGAAAACCTGCAGAACGCGCTTCTGACCGCGCTGGGGCTGTGTACCGCCGTGATCGGCGTGATGAGCGCTGTAGCCACCAAAGAGATTTTGTGCGTCATTATCTGCATGGCTGTCGGCACGGCGCTGGGCGAGCTGATGCGCATCGACGACGGCATTGAAAACGCCGGCGAGGCTTTCCGGAAAAAGCTCGTCAAAAGCGGCTCCGGGGGACGGTTCACCGAGGGCTTCGTCTCGGCCTGCATCCTCTTCTGCATCGGATCGATGACCATCGTCGGCTCATTGGAGGCGGGCATCCACCGCGATTACAGCATCATATTCGCCAAAAGCACGCTCGATTTCGTGTCCTCCATGGCGCTGGGCGCCGCGATGGGCGTCGGCGTCACCTGCTCGGTGGTGTTCATCCTCGTGATGCAGGGGGGGCTGACGCTGCTGGCCGGATTTGTGGCTCCGGCGCTGAGCGACGCGGTCGTCACCGAGATGTCCGCCATCGGAGGGACGATCCTGATCGGCATGGCCTGCAATATGCTGGATCTGGGAAAAACGCGCATCAGGGTGGCCAACATGCTGCCGGCCATCTTCCTTCCGATCGCATACTTTCCAATATATTACTGGATACAGTCGCTGTTGTGAACAAGATACGCAAAACTCCCCGCCGGGTTCCTCCCGCGGGGAGTTTTGCATATCACGGCATCGGCGCGCATAGATTCATCCCGGGGTGATGACATGTCCGGATTTGAAGCAGCCTGCAGGCTGCTCCCGCCGGAGATCCGCCGTGCCGCGCAGCGGCTGTCTCCGGATATCCGCGCCAAA
>JAFXYJ010000112.1 GCA_017541825.1 Oscillospiraceae bacterium
GCCAGCAGCAGGGCCTGGAAGATCAGCACGATCACGCCGAGAATGGCGACCGGCGTGGGCCCGAACAGGATCGCGGCCAGACCGGTACCGGTCATGTGCGAGCAGCTGCCCGTGACCGAGGGGATCTTCAGCGAGGAGATCACGAAGATGAACGCGCCGGAGATCGCGATGATGGAGATCGCCTTCGGATGCTCCGCCACGATCTTTTTGAGCTTCATGAAGCCCATGATCCAGAACGGGATGCAGACAATGAACCAGAAAATGCTGTGGCTGATCGGGAGATATCCCTCCATGATGTGCATGGCGCGGGCTCCCGGCGCGAGGATCTCGGCCAGCAGCAGCGGCAGGCTGAGAGCAACGACCAGTTTCTTCTGTTTGGATGTCATAAGACAATTCCCTCCTTGTTTCTTTTCCCTTTACGGCGCCCCGCAGATCCGCGTCGGATCTGTTACGGCCCCTCTTTCCTTCCATTGCCAATATAAAAAAGTCCGTTCAACTTGACTTGCCAGTTGAACGGACTTTTTACCAAAACAAAGCGGCAGACAGCCTGCCTCTGTTCATCCGGTAAGCATCCAATACTCGTGGCTTGTTACCGCTTAAAATGATCGGCAGGTCTCCTGGCTCCCGGATATTCCGCGCAAACGCCTTCCCGTTTCCAGTGGCCGGGGCGTTCCCCTGTTCACGCTTATCCGAATACAGTGACGAGCTCGCACAGGCCTTTCACCTGTTTCCCTTTTCATCGGTTTCCCGACACCGGTCATATATCGAGCTTCCATATTCGATTGTTTGAAATATCGTTTATTTCAATATTATGCCACCAAAGACGCCGTTGTGTCAACATATGCGCACCGCCTTTGCTCCTTTTTACTCGGTTAGCTCGTGTTAATTTTCGGACAATGCCGGAACCGCTCGGGAATGACACAGGTCGAAGCTTCGAATCTTTTCGTTTTTCAAATAAGAAAACCGCCCTTTTCGGGCGGTTTTCTTATTTGGCATTCGAACCTCCTTGGTGGCCTGCCGCCCAGGAGATTGATTTCTGCGTTTTTACGGAGTATTTCTCATGACCGACCAGTGCCGTCAAGCCTGCATGAATGCCGGATTTTTCTGCGAACTGCTTATCGCGCGCTGCCCTCCGCTTCCGCCCAATTTCACCCCTTTTTGATGCGCAAAATCAGCAGGAAACCAGCAGCGTCATCATCTCCAAGCCCCCAAATGAGCTTACGATGTCTTCCCGGACAAATGAGATTATCAGGAAGAGTTTCATGCTCTTCCTTTTATTATGCTCTGCAGGAAACAGGGTTGTCTGTTTCGACCCGACTGCCTTATATTGGCTTTTGTTATAATCCTTCTCCGTAGCAAAATGGACTATTCATGCAGCAGCCGTTCCCGCTCCAGAGCTTCCTTTTTACCGTGGATGCGGCCGAGGGCGTACATCAGAAGCGACGCGCACAGGAGGTTCACCCACCCAAAATGCGCCGCGTTAATGCTGTTGGCAACGCCGAGAACCAGATTTACCAATCCGACGACGGCCAGCATCCTGCCGATCTTGTTCAAATGGCCAATGCGGGAGTCGATATCGGAAAACAGGTCGAATGGTCCTTCCGCAGTCTTTTTTCTGAAATAGATCCACATCATCATCCGTCCGACGTATTCCGCGCAGGTCTCCTTCATGAACGCGAGATAGCTTTCGTCATAAGGATGCATTTCAAGCCGCACGCTGTACTCGCCGGGCTCGCATCGCACGAAGTGATATGTACACCAACCCACGCCGTCGAGCACCCATCCGTTCATTGCCATTTCATTCAGCCAGTCCTCTTCCTTCTCAAAGTCCCATACCCAGAACCACTTGCGGACCGTCATTCTGTTTTCCATATTCGACCCTCCTTCAGGATCTTTTCACCATTTTCTGCCAGTTCCTTCAACCTGTCGACCTCCCGGCGCAGAACTTGCATTCCCTTTTCCGTAAGCTTGTATTCCTTCCTGCGGCTGTCGGCCTCTATCGGGAGCTGTACGATCCAGCCCTTCTCGCACAAGCCGCTCAACGCTCCGTACAGCGTACCCGCAGCCAAACGGACCCGTCCGTTCGACAGTTCCTCCGTTTGCTGCATGATGCCGTATCCATGCCTCGCCCTGACAAGTGAGAGCAGTATGTAATACGTCGATTCCGTCAGGGCAAATCCCTCGGCCATCCGATCACCTCCGTCATCTCAAGTTATATTTTCTCTCGTTATATCTCCGCTCGTTATATCGCTTTCCGATATAACGCAAGCTCATTATATCGCCTGCCGATATATTTGTCAATACCTTTTTTCGTATTTTGTAATCGTCCGACGGGATCGCTGTCTTTATGGCCGGAAAAACGAGTAAAAGAAAATCCATCTGTTATTCACGGATTCAGATGTCAGGATCCGGCAGATCAAAGAAATGAGAAAAACGCCGCGATCATTTGAAATTACAGCGTTTTGGCACCCCAGAGGGGATTCGCCCGCTTCGCGAAGCGGGCCAGGTCGCGGCTCTGACATGCCCCAGGCATGTCATTCACTCCCGCTCCCCTCGAATCCCCGACGATAGATTTTCAAATAAGAAAACCGCCTTTTTCGGGCGGTTTTCTTATTTGAGCAAAGATTGCTGTTTTAACAAAATCGCGGTTATCGTTAAATTTCGTAACGCCCTGATACTATTCGCAATTGTTGAGGCTTTCTATCGCATCAAGGAGGTTTCGATACTTCATCGGATCATCTGAACCGGACTCGTATTCTTTTCTTTCTGTTTCAGCACGGTAAACATCCCAAATCAACTGCAGGTCATCTTTTGTTCCGCACTTTCCCAAAAGCCAGGCAGCGTAGACCTTTGCATCCGGGAAAGTTTTACCAGTGATTATTTTATGACATTGCGAGCGCAAATCCTTAACTCCGTTAGCGTAAAGGAACTCCAAATTCAAGTCGAAAATGGAATCTGATACATCTGCCTGCAGTTCTTCAATAATTTCACTGATTTGCTCCGGACTTCGCTGATACCATTCTATATAGAACGCTCCAAGTTCATCAATGCCTTTGTAGGATATTCGTCCGGCAGCCTTACGGATAGAGAACCTGCCGAATATAAAATCAATATATCCATCTGAAAGGCCTATTCGAAATTGATAGAGCTTTCTTCTTGTCCTTTGCTGTTGCTCTTTCAACCATTCCGTTTGCTTGAATCGACCGTTTATATATTCAGACGTTCGTGATTCTGTCACGGAGCGAAAGCCGTAAACACCGGAGAAATGAAGGATATATGTATAGCGTATATTATTCAGTGTACCAACCTGATCATTTTCCCAATCCCGGCAACATTGCAGCTGAATAACGAGGTCGCTTTTCTCATGATTCAATTCAACAGAACGGATCACGCTATCATGAAAATAATCCGACAGGAGAAATTTCCGTGCTGCTTTTTGCAGAGGGAAGTCAGCATCAAAATCATAGTAGTTATACATGGTACACCTCAAAAGTACTGCGAAAATAACGAAGAGGTTTTTGAAAAAAAGGATTGCTGCCTTTGTCAAGATAGCAATCCTTTTCTGGCACCCCAGAGGGGATTCGAACCTCCGACCTACCGCTTAGGAGGCGGTCGCTCTATCCTGCTGAGCTACTGGGGCATATCACGCCGGAAAAATCCGGCGTTTTTTAGTTTCTGCGATCCCGGCTGTTTTTCTCCCAGAGGACGGCCAGACCCTTGAGCAACAGCTCGGGCTCCAGCCGGATCTCGTGCTTGCATACCGGGGTCACTCTGCCGGCCAGACCGCCGGTGGCGATCAACGTCGCGCTGCGGCCGAGCTCCGCTTCCATACGATCGATCATGCCGTCGAGCATCGCGGCGGACCCGAAAATGGCGCCGGACTGCATGCACTCCACGGTGTTGGTGGAGATCACCTTCTTGGGGGCCTCCAGAGAGACGTAGGGCAGCAGGCTGGTCCCGCTGGCCAGGGCCTCCATGCTCAGGTTCAGGCCCGGCAGGATCGCGCCGCCGAGGAACTTGTTGCCCTCGTCCACCACGGTGATCGTGGTGGCGGTGCCCATGTCGATGATGATCAGCGGAGGAGGCGCCAACGCAATGCCAGCCACCGCGCCGACCACAAGATCCGCGCCGACCTGTCCGGGGTCGTCGATGCAGATGTTCAGCCCCGTTTTGAGCCCGGCGCCGACCACCAGCGCGGTTTTGCCGGTGAGCATCTTCACCGCCGTCTGCAGCGTGGAGGTCAGCGGCCATACCACGCTGGAGAGGATCGCGCCCTCGGCCTCCGTGGCGTCGATGCCGACGAAATCCAGCACGCTTTCCATGGCGACGGCGTATTCATAGGCGGACTTGTGGGGATCCGTGGCAAGGCGTGGGGCCACGGCTCCGATCTGTCCGTTCTCGATCACGCCGAGGACGATATTGGTATTGCCGACGTCGAGTGCGAGGATCATTCCTTTTCCTTCCTTCCGATCCGGATCAGCCGCAGGATCACCGGGCTGAGAACGATGTTGAAGAGCATCTCAAAGAGGAAGTTGGCGCCCACGAGGCCGAAGATCATGTACCTTCCGACACTCTCAAAGCCCATGGCCTGGCCCCACGCGCTGATCGTCTCCATGAAGAAGAGCTTGCAGCCGACGAGGAACAGGCCCGTGTTGACGACCGGCGCCGCGACGGCCGCGCAGATGACCGCCAGCCAGATGTTGACCTTTTCCAGCGCGGAGAAGACGACGCCTGCCGCCCAGCCGGCTGCCGTGCCCTTGACGAGCACCGTGATGATTGTGCCCGCGGCGTTGACAACAAGAAACGCCCCCGCGTCTCCGGAGAGCAGGACCGTCAGGCTGAAAACGAAGCCCAGCCAGGCGCCCCAGCCGGGACCGTAGAGAGCCGCGCCCACCACAATGGGGACCAGGACCAGGGAAATGGAGAACGGTCCGAATCGGATGAATGAGCCCAGGAGCTGCAGTACGATGACAACGGCAGTAAAGATGCCGACGCCGGTGATCACATGGGTGTTCAAGGATTTCTTATTCATTTTAAAACCTCCTGCTGTCGCCCTCCTCTGTCCGGGAGGTGCGGCGCAAATTCGAGAGCATTATACAGAGGTTTTTCCCCGCCGTCAAGACAAAAAGCGCCGGGAAAACGGAAAAGCCTCCGTGTTCCCGGCGCCGCGGCCGTTTATTCCGTGCTCAGCCCCGGGCGTCCCCGGCGCTGACATAGTTCCGGTATACGACGTCTCCGTCGCTGGCAAAGCGCCCGTAATAAGCATCCCCGGCGCTGGCATAGCGCGCGTTCCCGCCCGAGGCGTAGCCTGAGAAGGACGTCTTCGCGCCGCAGCCGGACAGGACGCCCATCAGCATCAGGGCGGTCAGCAGTGCGGCAAGCGTTTTCTTCACCTGTGAATCAAGCCTCCTTTATTCCTGAAAATATATGTTCGACGAAGACCGGCGGGCCCACCGGCCTCCGGGAGCAGTCAGACGGTCTCCAGTCCCTCGAGGATGGCGTCGAACAGCGTGTTCACGGTCTCCTCTGTCCAGGTGCCCGGCGCGTAGTCCCGCACCAGGCCGAGCTGTCCGGAGACGAGCTGATCTCCGGCCGCGCGCAGCCGGGCCAGACTGGCGAGAAAGCTCTCGGTGACGGTATACCGCCGCGCGAATACCTCGGCGGCCGCCCGGGCGGACCCGGCGTCCTGCCCGTCGGCGTACCAGTCCAGCATCGAGCGCGTCCATCGGACCGAGACCACGGTCCCCGCGGCGGTGGGGTCGTACTCGAGATATACCTTTTCCAGCAGGGCGGAGAGTCCTTCCAGCGCGGGGAGCTCGTAGGTGGCCGTCACCGGCGGGTCCGCCTGTTCCGTCTCGGGAAGCGGAAGCCCGTGCGCGGCAAGCCATGCCCGGGTCCGCTCCGCGTCCTCAGGGACCGGAAGCGAAATGCTGTCGTAATCCATGATGTCTCCCCACTGCTGGTTGAAATACACGTTTACGCTCACATGCGGCCGCTTTTCCTCGGACTCCGACGCAGGGCGCAGGCGGATCTGTCCGAGCGTGGAATCCTTCGCGTCCGGCAGGATGCAGTCGCGGTAGAGCTCCCAGGCCTCCGCGCCGGTGAGCATGATCGACGACTGGCTGTCGGGGCTGTCCATGATGAAGGCATAGCCTCCCCCCGCCGTGTAGGCTGAGGCCGGGATGCTTCTGGTGTTTATCCGGCGCTCCACCGCCTCCCGGCAGTTGAGCAGCTCCTCGAGCGCCGGGAGGTCCGGGTTCTCCCCGCCCCAGGCGCGGCCGTCAGTGGCAAAGGCATTGCCCGCGGAGGTCCAGGCCAGAGCGCTCTCGGGCGCGGCATAGGAGCGCGCCAGCAGCAGGCTCCCGGAGGCGTCATAATAGGAGATCTCCAGCGTTCCGTAATAATTGCCGAAGGAACGGCTCCGCTCATAGACGGCTTTATGGGAAACGATGCTTTTGTGCAGCTCGATGGCGGCCTCGATGCTCTCCGGCTCATAGAGCTCCGTCATCGGGGCGCTGCCGTAGCTGTCGATTATCTGAACGCAGGCGACGTCCTCCGCCGCCGGGATGCTGCGCTCAAGGCCGAACAGATCCGCTTCCGTTCCCAGGACCAGCGCGGCGAGGATCGCGCAGAACAGCGTGAAGCCGCCCCAGCTCCCGTCAAAGACGCGGAAAGACTTGCGCATCAGCCCCCGGGCGCCGAACCATCCGATGAAGGCGCCCAGCAGCATGATCGTCAGCAGCACCGCCGCGCCGGGAAAGGTCCCGCCTACGGAACCGTAGCCGGTGTATGCGAAGATCAGACGCAGGGCGATGAAGCCGAACGTAAAGGCGCCGGCCAGCGCCGAGCACCAGCAGAAGACGCCGCGGAGCGGACGCACGGCCAGCACGTCCCCGGCCCGCTCCATGACGCGCCGACGCTGCAGCGCCAGGGCAGCCAGGGCAAACAGGATCCCCGCCGCGGCGTAGGACAGCAGCACCGGCCAGCCCGTGAACCCCGCGTAGACCGAAGTGCCCGCGCCGTAGGTGTCGGTGACCCATTCGGTGAGGATGAACCTGTCCGCGGTCAGCGGCAGATAGTAGACCGGCGACAGCACGGAAAACAGCCGGCGCTGTCCGGTCAGTCCGAAGACGAGATACTGCACGATCAGGCGCGCGCTGGCTTCCAGCGCCACCGAGGAATACAGTAAAACCGTATAGACCACAGGCAGGATGACTATGCTGCCCGTGAGCGTGGCGCAGAAGGAGGCGAAGCCGAAGAACAGCACCGTCTGCAGCGTCATGATCGCCAGCCAGAGGAAGACGCCTTCCGCGCCGGCGCGGCTGAGGGCGCCCAGGAGCGCCGCGAGCAGGATCGAGAGGACGTTGCCCGCCGTCAGCAGCGTGAAGCCCGCGGCCATATCCGAGAGGAACAATGCCTCCCGCCGTACGGGAAGCGCGGTCATGAACGCCGTGTGCCGCGGGAAAAACATCCAGCCGTAAACCAGCATGGCCGTGATCACGGCCCCGCCGGCGCACAGGACCGTGCAGTGCGTCAGCGCCAGCCGCAGCAGCAGTGCGGTGCCGCGCGCGCCGTAATACCACATGTCGGCGCGTATGTACTGCAGCAGCCGGAAAACCATCGCAACGGCGTATCCCACACCGACCGGCCAGAAGCGGGAGAGCGCGTTGACGTAGACGGCCCTGTCAAACCATGAGTTCCTTGACCGCATAGTCGACACCTCCCATCTCATAGATGAATATCTCCTCGAGCGTCAGCGGCTGGAAGTCCATGAACAGCGGCGACGCGCTCTGGAGCCTGGCGCGGATCTCCTCCTCCCCGCCGCGGAGGATCAAGGTGTGGAGCCGTCCGCTGAACTCATGGCGCAGCAGATCGAGCCCGTCCGGCAGCGACGCGCCCTCGGGCAGCGCCAGCACCGCCTTGACCGTGTTCTCCTGCAGAGCGGCCACACTGTTCTGCAGCAGACAGCGGCCGTGCGCAAGAATGCCGACGTGATCGCATACGTCCTCCAGCTCCCGCAGGTTGTGGGAGGATACGAGCACGGTGGTCTCGCTCTCCGCCACATCGGACAGGATCAGGCTCCAGATCTGACGGCGCATGACCGGGTCGAGCCCGTCCACCGGCTCGTCCAGGATCAGTATCTCCGGCCGGGCCGACAGTGCCAGCCAGAAGGCCGACTGCTTCTGCATGCCCCGGCTGAGCCGCCGGATGGGCCGGGCGTCGTCCAGCTCGAAGGCCTCCCGCAGCCGGCGGTAACGGTCTTCGTCGAACCGCGGGTAGATGCGTTTAAAAAAGGTCATCATGTCCTTTGTGGAGGCCATGGGAAAATAAAACGGATCGTCCGCGATGCAGAAAAACCGTTCCTTCACGGGCGGGTTTTCAAAAACCGGTTCCTCGGAAATCGTGATCTCTCCCCCGTCGGGCCGGAGCATCCCCGTCAGGCAGCGGATGGCCGTTGTCTTGCCCGCGCCGTTGGGGCCCACGAGGGCGTATACCGCGCCCTGGGGGACCGCCAGGTCCAGCGCGGACAGAGCCGCAAAATCGCCGAAGCGCTTCGTGACCGCCCTGAATTCAATCATGTTCATCGTTGATCCCTCCGATCTGGGCACAGATCTCCTCTGTGCTCATGCCGAGCCATGTCAGCTCCCTGGCCGTCTCCCGAAGCCGCTGCAGCAGCTCCGTGCGCCGCGGATCGTTCTCCGATTCCCGGGAGGCGGCAAAACTGCCCTTGCCCGGCACCGAGACAATGTAGCCCTCCGATTCCAGCTCCCTGTAAGCGCGCTGGATCGTATTCGGGTTGATGGCCAGCTGGCCGGCCAGCTCCCGCACGGAGGGCAGCTTTTCCCCCGGAGGCAATACGCCCGTCACCACGAGCCGGCGGAGCTCATCCTTCACCTGCTCGTAGAACGGACGGTTATCCTTATAGTTGATCGTTACCATCGCCGATGTCCCTTTTTTGTATTAACTGTATTAACATACATAACACAGTTAATACGGTTTGTCAACGGTCTCTGTCCATAAAGACGCAAAAAAGCGGGAAAAAAGTCCGTGAAAACGCAAAAAAGCTCTTTCGCCGTCGTTGTCCGGCGAAAGAGCTCATGAGTTTACGGCGTTTTATCCCGCGTTTTTGGCCGCTTCCAGGGCCAGCGCGAGCTGATCGGGACAGGAGGTGGGCTTTCGGCCGCATTTGATCCCCTTGAGACGGGCGATGACCTCATCCACGTCCATGCCCTCCACGAGAGCGGACACGCCCTTGGTGTTGCCGTTGCAGCCTCCGACGAATTCCACGTCGCGGACCTTCCCGTCGCGGACGTCAAAAAGGATCTTCTGGGAGCAGGTGCCCCGGGTGGTGTATTCGTATGCCATGTGTCATTCCTCCTGTGTGTTTTTTCGTATCTTACCCCATCGTTGGGTTTTATGCAAGGACTCATACCACCTGAAACAGATAAAACTTCAGGTATTCCGTCTCGGGCACGCCCCAGAGGATCGGGTGGTCCGGGCTCTGGCGCCGGTTTTCGATCTGCCGCAGAGAGGCCGAGGCGTCCCCGGCGGCGTCCGCGAGCATGGCGCGGAAAAGCTCGTCCGTCATGAAATGCGAGCAGGAGCAGGTGGCCAGATACCCGCCCCGGGGCAGCAGCTGCATGGCCCGGCGGTTGATCTCCCGGTAGCCGCGGCGGGCGGCCTCCACGGTGGCGCCGCTTTTGGTAAAGGCCGGCGGATCCAGGATGATGTAGTCAAAGGGCTTTTCCCGGTTTTTCGCCAGCGCTGTGAGATAGTCGAACACGTCCGCCTGCACGAATTCGATCCGACCGTCCAGGCCGTTGCGCCGGGCGTTCTTCTCCGCCCGGGAGAGGGCGTCGGCGGACACGTCCACCGCCGTCACGCCCGCCGCGCCGGCGGCGGCGCAGTTGAGCGCAAAGGCGCCGGTGTGGGTAAAGCAGTCGAGCACCCGCATCCCCGGGGCCAGCCGCGCCGCGGCCGCGCGGTTGTACTTCTGGTCGAGGAAAAAGCCGGTCTTCTGCCCGTTGATGTAGTCCACGTCGTAGAAGATCCCGTTCTCACAGATCTCGACATGGCCGTCGGGGTCCGTCTCCAGCCCCGGGGCGGCATAGGCGCCTTTGCCGCAGGAGAGCCCCTCCTTGGACCGGATGGCGGATTCGTTGCGCTCGTAGATCACGCGGATCTCGGCGCCGTGGGCGCGCAGCGCCTCCCGCAGCCGGGCGTAGAGCATGTCCCGCCGCTGTTCGATGCCGAGGCACAGCACCTCGCTCACGAGCACGTCCCCGAAGCGGTCCACGGTCCAGCCGGGAAAACCGTCTGCCTCGCCGAAGATCAGGCGGCAGTCGGAGAAGTCCTCCCCCATCACCCGGCGGCGGTAGTCCACGGCATACCGGATGCGCCGGTCGAAGAACGCTTCGTCCATCCTGTCGTTGGTGCTGCGGCTCAGCACGCGGACACAGATCTGCGAACGGCTGTTGTAAAAGCCCGCGCCCAGCCAGCGGCCTTTGGCGGAGAATACGTCGACGATCTCCCCGTCCGGGCAGGGATCGCCCCGGGTGAGCACCTCGCCGGCGTATACCCAGGGGTGGCCGCCGCGCAGAGCGCGCGCGGCCTTGTCGCTTACCGCGATCGCGGGAAAAGGTCTTTCCATCCCAACCGCCTCCCGGGGATATCATACACCATCCGTAAGGATTATGACAGCTTTTTTTGATCGTCTGCCGACAAAACAAAAGTCCTCCGCGTGCCGTCGGGCCGCGCGAGGACGCACATGGCTGAAAACAGCCGCAAAAAAGAACTAAGCCCTGACCGGTCAACCTCCGATCAGGGCTTAGCTCTGCGAATTCTTGATATCTAACATCCTGGTTACCTCTCTTTCTTCAGATTTGTTCGCTGCCGTGTCGCTTCGGGACTCTCTTCGGCGTTTCACGAGGCCTTGTTCCCCGCATCATACCCAAAAAGTGGGCTCTCTTTATGCCGGTGTTTCCCGCTGATCGATCCCCGGTCAGCTTCTATGTCTCTCCTTCGAGACCTAAGAGGTATTTCCTCTTTACGGTTATCAATATACAGGAGAACCGATCGAATTGCAAGTGGTATTTTGTATAAATCTCACATACATTTCTTGTGTATTTCGTAAATTTTAGGAATATCATACAATCAGCATTGACTTCCCGGCCTATTAGCAGATATAATAGCGATGTTCGGCACGAAAGCAGCCCTCCGGGAAAACCCGGAGGGCCGCTTTTTTTCATAGCCTTGCGGCGTTTGCCGGCACTCTCAAAATGCCGGGATCGTCTCCACGTTGTAGGGCGTGGCCTGATAGACGAAGTAGTTCAGCCAGTTGGAAAAGAGCAGGTTCGCCCCGCTGCGCCAGGTGTTGAGCGGGGTGCGGGTGTCGTCGTCATCGGGATAATAGTACTTCGGCACCTCGATGGGCAGGCCCGCGTTTTTGTCGCGCAGGTATTCCTTTTCCAGTGTATCCCAGTCATACTCCGCGTGACCGGTGACGAAGATCTGCCGGCCTCCGTCGGTGGACACGGCGTACACCCCGGCCTCCCTGCTCTCGGCGAGAATCTTCAGCGCCGGGCAGGCGGCGATCTGTTCCCGGGAAACCGTCGTATGGCGGGAGTGCGGGATATTGAAGATATCGTCAAAGCCGCGGAAGAGGATGGATCCTTTGTGCGTCACCCGGTGGGGAAACACGCCGAAGAGCTTCTTGTCCAGGGGGAGCTTCTCGATGCCGTAGTGGTAATAGAGCGCCGCCTGGGCCCCCCAGCAGATGTGGAAGGTGCTGTAGACGTGGGAACGGGTCCAGGACATGATCTCACACAGCTCGTCCCAGTAGTCCACCTCCTCAAAGGGCAGATGCTCCACCGGCGCGCCGGTGATGACCATCCCGTCATAGAACTCATCCTTCACGTCGGGAAAGGTCTTGTAGAAGGCGAACATGTGCTCGGCGGAGGTGTGCGCGGGCATGCGGCTGACCGTCAGCAGGTCCATTTCGATCTGCAGGGGCGTGTTGCCCAGCAGCCTGGCGAGCTGGGTCTCGGTGACGATCTTGGTGGGCATCAGATTGAGCACCAGGATGCGCAGCGGACGGATGTCCTGGCTCTCGGCGCGGTTGATGTCCATGACAAAGATGTTCTCCTCCCGCAGCGTCTTGGCCGCAGGCAGGTCGATGGGGATCTTGATCGGCATGTTTCCGCCTCCTGTTTTGAGATCAGTCGAGGGCCGCGAAGCCTTTTTTCAGGTCGTCGATAATGTCGTCGATGTGCTCGGTGCCGATGGACAGACGGATCGTGCTCCGGTAGATGCCCTGATCCGCCAGCTCCTCATCGGTGAGCTGGGCGTGGGTCGTGGTGGCCGGGTGGATCACCAGGGACTTGACGTCCGCCACGTTGGCCAGCAGAGAGAAGATCTTCAGCGCGTCGATAAAGGCGTGGGCCTCCTTCTGCCCGCCCTTGACGTCGAAGGTGAAGATGGAACCGCCGCCGTTGGGAAAATACTTCTCATACAGATCATGCTGCGGATGGTCCGGCAGAGAGGGGTGGTTGACCCGCGTCACCTTGGGGTGTCCGGCCAGGAATTCCACGACCTTTTTCGTGTTCTCGACGTGGCGCTCGATCCGCAGGGACAGCGTCTCGATGCCCTGGAGGAGCAGGAAGGCGTTGAACGGCGAGATGCACGCGCCCATGTCGCGCAGGATCACCGCGCGCACATAGGTCACGAAGGCCGCGGGGCCGGCGGCGTCCACGAAGGATACGCCGTGATAGCTGGGGTTGGGGTCCGCGATGGCGGGGAATTTGCCGCTCGATTTCCAGTCAAAGCTGCCCGCGTCCACGATGATGCCGCCCAGAGAGGTGCCGTGGCCGCCCAGGAACTTGGTGGCGGAGTGGACGATGATGTCCGCGCCGTGCTCGGCGGGACGGATCAGATAGGGCGTGCCGAAGGTGTTGTCGATGACCAGAGGGATGCTGTGGCTGTGGGCCAGCGCCGCGAGCGCGTCGATATCGGGGATATCGGAGTTGGGGTTGCCCATGGTCTCACAGTAGATGAGCTTCGTATTGGGCCGGATGGCCGCGGCGACCTCGTCCAGGTCGTGGATGTCCACGAAGGTGGTCTCCACGCCGAAATCGGGCAGATTGTGCCCCAGGAGGTTGTAGCTGCCGCCGTAGATTGTCTTCTGCGCCACCACATGGTCTCCCTGGTGGGCCAGGGCCTGGATGGTGTATGTCACCGCCGCCGCGCCGGAGGCCAGCGCCAGCGCGCCGACGCCGCCCTCGAGCGCCGCCACGCGCTTTTCAAGGACCTCCTGGGTGGAGTTGGTCAGCCGGCCGTAAATGTTGCCGCCCTCGCTCAGATCGAAGCGTGCCGCCGCCTGGGCGCAGTCGCGGAACACATAGGAGGTGGTCTGGTAGATGGGCACCGCCCGCGCGTCGGTGGCGGGGTCGGGCTGCTCCTGCCCCACATGCAGCTGCAGGGTCTCGAATTTATACTTGCTCATAATATAATCTCCTTTTCTTTTTATTCATTCGTTTTAATGCGTTGTCCGCCTGTTTGCCGGGCCGTCTTTCACATTCGGCCGAAGCGGTAGTTGGCACGCACCAGCTTTTCAAAATCACGGGGCATTTTCTCTCTCCTCTCCGGCATACAAAAACCGCGGTGCTCCGATGAGCCCCGCGGTCATAAACGTCAAGGATCGTCTTCCCGATCGCCTTACAGGGTGTTCTCATCGTGATCATGGGCGCCAAAACGCATGCACATGCTCATTCGCATGCACATCTTCATGCCCATCATCGCGACGAAAGAACGCATAAGCTGTCCCTCTGTGTGTATAAAATACCAATCCTGCCGATTGAATATACATATAATGCCACGCGTGCGCGGCGCTGTCAAGAGTTTTTTCAGATGAAAAGCCGGGTGAAAAGGGCCGCCCCGGCGATCACCGCCGCCAGCGCCAGCGCGTACAGCAGCCCGGTCAGCAGATGCTTTTTCGGATGGTGGATGGTCCCGTACTCGTCCTCTCCTGCGGCCGTTCCCTCGTCGCCGAGGATGCGCTGCTCGAGCTCTTCCATGGAGTCATGTTCCTTTTTCGCCATGTTCTTCCCTCCCCTACAGCAGACGCCGATAGTATAACCCGCCGGTGTGATCGCTGTCAAATCTTCTGTGTTCCCGGAAATCCTCCGCGACGGCCGCGCACTCGTCCGGGCTCTCCCGTGTGAACCAAAGCACCAGATAGTCAAGCCCCCGCAGATCCCGCTCGGCGATATGCAGCGGCACGCTGTTGAGCAGCGTGGAATACTTTTTCTCCCCGCACTCTACCGGGAAGACGACGCCCCGGCGGTCGGTGAGCTCGCCCCTGCCGCCGCACCTGCCGCAGCCGAGGCGCGAGCGCAGCGGGCAGTTGCGGAAACGCATCAGCGGCAGACGACCGTAGGCGACGATCCCCAGCGGACGCTCCCCGCCGAGAGCTTTGACGTCCTGCATATTCATCTCGAAGGAGGCGGTCACGCTCGCAAGTCCCGCGGCCTCGTAATGCCGGCGGGCCGGCGTGTTGAGCACGTTGAGTCCCGCGCCGCCGCGGAGGACGAGGCCGAGCTTTTTCGCCAGAGGGATCGCATAGATGTTCTCTCCCCAGACCTCCCGCAGCCCGGCGTCCCGCAGCGAGGCAAGGGACGCGGCGAATGTCTCCTCGTCCTCCGGCCAGAGCACCGCGGGCAGCTCGCCCACGAGGCGGTCGGCGTATTTTTCGATCAGCGCGGGCGTGAGCTTTTCCGCGGGCAGGATGAGCTTTGCAAAATCCTCCCGCGCGGGGATCTGTGCCGGATCGCCGAACCGCGCCCAGAGCGCCGGCTCCGCGGACGCCGTCCGCCGGGCCGCCGGAGACGGCGCGGTCTCCTGCGCCCGGGGCCAGGGGATCAGGGCCCCCCGGCGTTCCAGCAGCCCGTCCAGCGCCTCCCGGCGCATGGCGTTGAGGGCCGAGGCGGGCAGCATCAGTCCCGGTGCGATATCGCATTCGCAGCGTTCGGCATAAAAGGGCGTGCCGCCGGTCTTCGTCAGGTTTTTCTCCGCGAGGGCGGCGTCGGTGGGCCGGCTGCGCGCCGCCTCCGGCAGGCTCCCCTCGACGCTGACGGTATGGGCCCCGTCGGAGACCGTGAGGCGGCTGTGTCCGGCGTCCATCGTGAACGCCATGGTCACGGCCACCCGGGGCGTCTCCTTTTCATACAGCGCGCCGAGCTCCCGGAGCACCCTGTCCGCACCGGTGACGTCGTCCCGGGTGCGGTGTCCGAACATGTCCGCGTTCCGTTTGCCCCGCAGATAGCCGTCGGTAAAGCCGCTGCGGGAGAAAACGTTTTTGAGCTGCCCGGCGTCGTAGGGCTCCCCCGCCATGGCCTTCCGGCAGGCGGTGACCGCCGCGGCGACGTACTCGGGACGCTTCATGCGCCCTTCGATCTTGAAGACCCCGACGCCCGCGTCCTCCAGCTCCCGCAGGTGCGATATCAGCGACATGTCCTTGAGGGAGAGGGCGTAGTCTCCCCCGCACTGCCAGTCCAGCCGGCAGGGCTGGGCGCACAGGCCGCGGTTGCCGCTGCGGCCCCCGAGGATGGCGGAGAGATAGCACATCCCCGACACGCTCATGCAATGCGCGCCGTGGACGAAGGCCTCGGCGCGGGCGGAGATATGCGAACAGATGTATTCCATTTCCCGGAGTGTCAGCTCCCGGGCCAGCACGATGGTGCGGTATCCCAGATCCTCGAGATACCGGGCGCCGCAGAGGTCGTGGACGGCCGTCTGTGTCGAGGCATGGCGGGGCAGGTCGGGATAGCGCCGGGCGAAAAGCTCCATGGCCGCCATGTCCTGCACGATCACCGCGTCGGCGCCGCAGCCGGCGATCTCGTCGGCGGCGGCCTCCAGCGCCGGCAGCTCCGCGTCCCGGACCAGGGTGTTCACCGTGACGAACACCTGCGCACCGCGCTGATGGCAGAACCGGACCGCGGATTCCAGCGAGAATGCGTCAAAGTTCTCCGCGTTCCGCCGGGCGTTGAAGTTCTTCGCGCCCAGATACACGGCATCCGCGCCGCAGCGCACCGCTGCCGTCACCGCCTCCGCGGTGCCCGCCGGCGCGAGGATGATCGGTCTGGCCATGGTCCCACCTCCCTGTTCATGCGTACATTATGCCACGATCCGGCGCGGAGCGCAACCGGCGCCGGAAAGGAAAAAGGGGCCGCTTTGCAGCGGTCCCTTTATCGCTTTGGAAAAAACGCTTACTTGTCGGTGATGATCCGCACGGCCGGAGACTGGACGCTGTTGGCGCCGAGCTTCTCGGAGATCTCCTGGATCAGCGCGAAGTACACGTCCCAGTAGTCCGCGGTGGCGCACCAGGCACGGACCGTGAATTCCAGGGCCTCGTTGGTGCCGCCGGAGATCTGCGCAAAGGGCGCGGGGTCCGCGAGCACCTTGTCGTTGGCGGCCATGACCTCCTTCATCAGCGCCTGGATGCGGGCGGGCTCCTCGCTGCGGGCGGTGAGGAAGGTCAGGTCCACACGGCGGGTGGGCTCCGTGGAGTAGTCGATGACGTTGGCGTTCATCAGCGTGCCGTTGGGCACCGTGATGCACTTGTTGTCCAGGGTGATCAGGACCGTATAGAACAGGTTGATCGAGCGCACGACGCCCTGGACGCCGGAGGTCTCCACATAGTCGCCGACCTTGAAGGGCTTGAAGATGACGAGCATGATGCCGCCGGCCAGGTTCGACAGCGAGCCCTGCAGAGCGAGGGCGACCGCAGCGCCCGCAGTGCCGAGGACGGTGATGACGCTGGCCATGGGCACGCCGAGGATGGCCACAATGGACACGATGAGGACCACGTAGAGTATCCATTTGATGGCGCTGACCGTAAAGGTGCGGACGTTGGGATCCAGCGCCTCGATACTCTTGATTTTGGACGCCAGCTGCAGGATCTTGCCGATCACGGCTTTGCCGATGATGTAGACAAGGATCGAGAGCAGGATCTTTCCGACGATGGTGGTGCAAAGCGCGGCAATAGCAGCCATAATAATCACTCTCCTTAAATAATAATTCATTTCCGATTCAATAATAGCACTGTCTGCGGAGATTGTCCACGAAAAAACGGGCCGACGGATGGTTTATTTTTCGTCCCGGTGCGGACAAAAGAAAAGACGGCGCGGCCGACCGCGTCGTCTTTTCCCTGGAGCTGGATGCGAGACTCGAACTCGCGACCTCATGATTACGAATCAGGTGCTCTACCGGCTGAGCTAATCCAGCGTTTTTTCACAGCTTTTGCATTTTAGCATAGAGCAATTGTAAAGTCAACTGAAAAAAGAGGCCGTACGCAAAAAGCGCGGTCCCGGGCGGGACCGCGCTTTTTTGAATGCGCGTTACTTGTTGATCGGGTGCTCCAGGGCATACTGACGGCCGTACTTGAGCAGCTCGTCCATGAAGATGGAGTTGTTCCACTCGCGGAAGCAGATGCCGTGGGGGATGCCGGGATAGAACCGTCCGCGGGGGCAGTAGGTGTCGATGGCCCGGCGGACCTCGGCGCGGATAGCCTCCTCGGTGATGTTCTCGACGTCGATCTTCGGGCCGTCGATACCGCCGGAAATGGCCAGCTTGCCCTGGGTCATTTCCTGGATGGCCACGATGTCGTTCTGGGCGATGGCGCCCTGCCAGATATCCACGCCGATATCGACCATGTCGGGCGTGATGGGCTGGCAGATGCAGTCGGCGTGGTGCATGTAGATCATGCCGCACTCATGGATCGCGTCGGAGATCTCCTGCTGCAGCGGCTTGATGATGTCGCGCCACACCGGAGGCGGCAGGAACACGCTCTTCTTGTTGCCCCAGTCGTCGTGGTAGAAGATGATGTCCGGGTGGACCTCTTCGGCCATCTGACGGATGTAGGCGATCTTCCAGTCCTTGATGACGCTCAGGAACGCCTTCATTTCATCGGGGTAGTCAAGATAGTTGCACAGCGCGTCCTCCATGCCCATCAGGAAGTGGGACATCTCGAACAGGCCGCCGCCGAACATGATGCAGACCATCTTCTCCTTGCGGTCCACCGTGGCCTCCACCTGTTTGGCCATGGTCCAGTCCAGGCCGTCCAGCGAGGGAACGTTGAGCTGGGATTCCCACTTGGTGATGTCCTTGATGACCTTGTTCTCGTCGGTGATGTAGGGGTGCTGTCCGGGGGAACCGGGCTTCCAGATGTAGGTCACGCCCCACATGTTCTTATGGGGCAGACCGTCCTGAGGCGCGGAGCCGCCCATCAGGATCGGATCGGGAAGCAGTGCCATGGCCGCCATGATGTCGCCGTAATAATCCGGCTGCTCACGGTTGTAAACGGCCATCACGTTTTCTCTGGGTGTCATCATTTGTACTTGTCTCCTCCTCTTTGTTTTATATTGTCAATTGGTATTGCCCGTTGTTACCGCAGGGTCAGAGTACGTCCGTCCTCTTCCCTGCCGCGCAGAATGCCGCACAGCGTATCGAACAGGGTCTGTCCCCTGCCTTCTCTGGCGTTCCGGATACGCTGCTCCAGCTTCTCCCGGTTGGCCTCGGGGACCTTGTCCAGGCGCCGTTCATAATGGGCCGCCGTGGCCTCATAGCCGAGATCCCCGCGGCTCTTTTCGGCGTTTTTCCATACGATCTCCAGCGCTCCGGCGTCGTTGTCTGCAAAGCCGCCGCGCAGCCGGTCGTTGAGCGCGTCCATGTTGCGGACCGGGTCGTCCCCGGCGCCCAGCGCCTTGGAGATCTCCGCGTAAAACCCGCGCAGGTCGCTGAAATTCTCCCCGTCGATGACGATCTGTCTCGTTCCGGCGGATTTGGCGCTCTGATGGCGTCCCGTCTGCCGATAGCCGGGCAGCAGATTCCGGGCGTCGCCCTGGAAAAACCACTCGGGGATGCGGTTGGAGAGCCGGTAGCCGAGGATGCCGCCGATACCGCCGGTGATCACGCCGCCGAGCACGTCGGTGGTGTAGTGTACGCCCAGATAGATCCGCGACAGGCCCATCAGGAACGCGAAAATGAACGCCGTCCAGCTGTATTTTCTGTTGCCGCGCTGGAATACCGCCGCGGACGCCGCCATCGCCGCCGTCATATGGCCGGAGGGGAAGCTCTTGTCGCTCTCGGTATGCCTTCCCATCTCGATCCATATCCGCTGGTAGACGCTGCCATCCCAGGAATAGGGCCGCGGGCGGGCGACCAGCGGCTTCACCGTCAGGTTGGTGATGAGCGCGCCGATGGCCAGGCACAGCAGCATCGTCGTGCCGTAGCGTCTGGTGGGCCGGAAGAGCATCATCGCGATGGACAGCAGGATCAGAAAAGCGCCTCCCTTGCCCATGTAGGTGATCAAAGTCAGGAACGGTGTGAAAAAGCCGGGCGCGAGCTCGTAGAGCCTGTGCACCGCGACGGCCACGCTCTCGTCAAAGCCGGCAAAGGCCGTATTCAGCCACAGTGCGATGGCTGTCAACTGCATGTGAACGTCCTCCGAATCGTTTTATATAAGGACCCTGCCGATCCCCAGGAGCAGCAGGCCCAGGATGAAGAATCCGACCAGCGTGGCGGCAAGGTTCCGCAGCCACCGCCGCGTGCCGAGTATGTCCGGGTCCAGAAAGCCGTACGGCCAGAGACGCCCGACGGCGGTGATGACGGCGCCGGTGCGGGCGCGCAGGAGCAAAAAGACGAAATACGCCAGCGGGACCGCCAGCCAGAGCACCGCGTCGCGCAGACCCAGGCCCCGCTTGTCCGCGACGCACAGCCACTCGAGCACCGTCAGAGCGGGCACCAGGTAGTGCACCAGGAAGTTGGAGACGCGCCGGACCCCCAGGGAGCGGAGCAGATCACTCCGGGGGCGGCCGAAGTGCGTCAGCACGAAGAAATACACCACAAAGGTAACGAGGATGCACAGCGTGGTCACGTACCGGCCCGCGGGCGAGCGCAGCAGCTCGCGGCAGCGGCCGGGAAAGAGCAGCAGGACGTGGGTCACGAGCATCGCCAGGTTGGACAGGTTGGTGTAGTACACGAACAGCTGCCGGCGCCGCTTCTCCGGTCCCTCGAGGATGCGGGAGACCAGCAGCAGCCCCGCGGCCGACGACGCGCTGATCAGTATGGCAAAAACCGTCTCGGCGGTGGACACCCCGGTCGCCTCCTCTTGAAAGCTTATTATAACGGCTGTACGTCAGGATTGCAAGTTCAGCCGACCACTTTTCCGAAGACCCGCAGTTCATCCCCGACGCCGACCCGGATGGGCGGATAGGCGCTGTTGATCGAGACGAGCTCCACCCGGCCCTCCCGGCGCTCCAGACGCTTGCAGTAGCCCGCGCCGTTGTAGAGGAAAATGCCGATCTCGCCGCGGCGCAGCGTCTCCTGCCGCCGGACCCAGACGATCTGGCCGTGGACGAACCGGGGCTCCATGCTGTCCCCGGCGATGCGCACGCCGAAGTCCGCCAGCGGGGAGACCTCCTCCCCCACCTCGACGGAGTCGTAGCCGTCGCCGTCGAGCAGCTCGCCGGTGCCCGCGGACACCGCCAGCCGGTAGAGCGGCAGGACGCGGCCGCGCTTCTCCTCCGGAGAGAAGGCCGCCACGACGTCCCGGATCGAATAGAGGCGGCACAGCTCCACCAGCTGCCGGGCGCTGGGCTGGGTCGTGCCGGTCTCCCACTTGCTCACCGCCTGGGTCCGCACCGGGAACCCCGCCTCCGTCAGGCGCGCGGCCACCTCCGTCTGGTTGAGTCCCGCCGCCTTCCGCGCGGCGGCCAGCCGGCTTCCGAAACTGTGTTCCATAGGCTGTACCTCCTCTTTCCGCTGTATACAATATATAGGAACCTTCCAAAAAAAGCAAGGGAATTTTCTCTTAATAAGCGAAAATTCCCTCTTGAATTCTCCTGTAAAGCGAATTAAAATGATATTATTAGCTTAACAGGAGAATTTTGCGATGAATGCTCTGAACAGACCCGTGGAGATGATCGCCGTGTGCAGCCCCGAGGGGCAGCTCTCCCCCGCCCGCTTCCGGGTAAAGGGCGACGACGGCGAGCAGATGGTCGTGCGCATCCGGCGCATCCGCGACAAGGAGCTCGTCCCCTATATGGGCGTGGAGACCTTCCGCTTCGTGTGCACGGGGGTGATCGGCGGTCTGGAGCGCGTTTTTGAGCTGCGCTACAGCGTGCGGGACCACCGCTGGGTGCTCTGGAAGTTCTTCGAGCGGACGAGCTGAGCTCAGCCGCGATGGGAGAAGTTTTCGTCCCCGGTTTCGCGGAACCGCCGGAACAGCTGATAATACGGCATCAGCCACTCAAAGCTGTCAGCCAGGATCCGCGGCAGCTCCGGCGTGAACAGGTCGCCGCCGAAATCGAACTCCGCGCCGATGTGGACGTTTTTCTTGTTGTACCAGGGATTGAGCAGCGCGCCCACGTCCGCTTTCGGCCGCTTGAAGTCCTCGCCGCCGAGGGCGAAAACACTCTGCCGCTCCAGCCGGCGGGCCAGCTTTTTCATCTCGTCGGGGTGCTCGGCGATGTATCGGCGATAGGCCGCCATCTCCGCGGCCGAGGCGGCCCAGAACCCCACGCCGTAACCGTAGCCGGCGCCGGAGACCTCGAACCAGAAGGCGGGGCCGTCGCTCCGCTCCGCGCCGCTCCAGATCGTGAACCACAGGTGGTCCTTGTAGGGGCCGCGGCCGAACAGCCGCCGGGCGTCCCGGTAAATGCGGGAGATGTGCAGCTGCAGCGGCAGGTCCGGATACCGGGCCTGCAGGAGATCCAGCGTCCCGCGTCCCAGCGCGTCGAAGGGCTCCTTCAAAACGCGCAGGAAACGCTCCTTGTTTTCGTTGAACCAGGGGCGCTCGTTGTGAAAGGCCAGGTCCCAGATGAATTCGCCGGTCTCCGGAGTGAAGCCGGAAAAAGAATCGCTTTTCGTCATAGTATCCTCAAAAACACAGACTGCGGCAGCCCCCCGGGCATGGCTGCCCGGGACGCTGCCGCAGACGACCGCAAATACTCGCTGTGGACGCCTTACGCTTTCCCGTCGCAGCCGAGAACGTCGATGATCTTGTGGCGCACCATGGCCTTGATGGCGGCGCGGGCGGGCTTGAGATAGGCGCGGGGATCGAAGTCCGCGGGATGCTCGTCAAAATACTCGCGGATCGTGGCCGTCATGGCCAGGCGCAGATCCGAGTCGATGTTGATCTTGCACACGGCGCGGCGGGCGGCCTCGCGGAGCATGTCCTCGGGCACGCCGATGGCCCCGGGCATGTTGCCGCCGTGGGCGTTGATGGCCTCGACGAACTCCTGGGGCACGCTGGAGGAGCCGTGGAGCACGATGGGGAAGCCGGGCAGACGGCGGGCGACCTCGTCCAGGATGTCGAAGCGAAGCTGGGGCTTGGTGCCGGGCTTGAACTTATAGGCGCCGTGGCTGGTGCCGATGGCGATGGCCAGCGAGTCGCAGCCCGTGCGGGTGACAAACTCCTCCACGTCCTCGGGACGGGTGTAGGAGCTGTCCTCGGCGGAGACGTTGACCTCGTCCTCCACGCCGGCGAGAGTGCCGAGCTCGGCCTCCACCACCACGCCGTGGTCGTGGGCGTATTCCACCACCTGCCGCGTCACGGCGATGTTGTCCTCGAAGGAGCGGCTGCTCGCATCGATCATGACGGAGGTGAAGCCGCCGTCGACACAGCTCTTGCACAGCTCGAAGCTGTCTCCGTGGTCCAGATGCAGGACGATGGGAAGGCCGGTCTCGATCTCGGCGGCCTCCACGAGCTTCATCAGATAGGTGTGGTTGGCGTAGGCGCGGGCGCCCTTGGACACCTGCAGGATGACCGGAGCCCTCAGCTCGGCCGCCGCCTCGGTGATGCCCTGGACGATCTCCATGTTGTTGACGTTGAAGGCGCCGATGGCGTAGCCCCCGTTGTAGGCCTTGGCAAACATCTCTTTGGTTGTGACAATAGGCATGTCGATACCTCCATATATTGTGATAGGGTCATTCTTCTACTGCCGAATATATCATTTTTCCGGCCTCCCGTCTATAGCAAAAGCCCGATTTTTGCCCCGATCTTCCGTCACACCTTATTAAATTTGTATATTCTCCCAAAATTGATCCGCCGCAGAGGGAAAGACTCCGCAAATTCTCCATTGACGCTGCGGCATTTTGCGTGATATTATGAGAAAAATCTTGTTTGGAGACACGCAAATGGGTCCGTTTTCTTCTTATGCGTACAGCGCCTGCGCCGTCTGCGGCGACGGCTCTTTTGCTGCGGGATCCGTCTGTGTCTGAATGGTTTCGGGGCATCGCTGCGGCGATGTCCGTTGCTTTTTCGTCGGAATGCCCATTGCCTTCCGCATGGGGCAGAAACGTGTGGTAAATAAACCTGTCTTCCCCTGCCGGGAAAAGTCGGGCTTTATTTTAAATCTGAGAAAAGAGGAGAAAACAAACATGAAAAAGACCATTTGCATCCTGCTGGCGGTCGTCATGGTGATCGGCATGCTCGCCGGCTGCGGTTCTTCCAAGACCGAGACCGCCCAGAGCGCTCCCGCCGGTTCCTCCGACGCCCCCGCTGCCGCCGCTGCCAGTGACACCGCCTCCGCCGGGAGCGAGGCGCCTGCCGCTCCGCTCAAGATCGCCGTTATCGGCCCCTTCACCGGCGCCGCGGCCCTCTACGGCAACGCCTGCCGCTACGGCGCTCAGGTCGCCGCCGACGAGATCAACGCTCTGGGCGGCATGCAGATCGAGCTGCTGTGCGAGGACGACGAGCACGATCCCGAGAAGTCCGTCAACGCTTACAACACCGTTCTTGACCAGGGCGCGCAGATGATCGCCGGCACCACCACCACCAGCCCCTGCCTGGCCGTCAGTGCCCAGGCCTTTGAGGACCGCGTGTTCATGCTGACCCCCTCCGCCTCCTCCAACAAGGTCCCCGAGGGCAAGGACAACATGTATCAGGTCTGCTTTGAGGACCCCGCCATGGGCGTGTTCTCCGCGCAGATCATCGCTGAGAACGCCCTCGGCACCAAGGTCGCGGTGATCTACAACAACGCCGACGACTACTCCACCGGTATTTACCAGAACTTCAAGACCAAGAGCGCCGAGCTGGGCCTGGAGATCGTCTCTGAGACCACCTTCACCGACGACACCACCGATTTCAGCGTCCAGGTCGCCGCGGCCAAGGACGCCGGCGCCGATCTGGTGTTCCTGCCCATCTACTACACCCCCGCTTCCATGATCCTGCAGACCGCCAAGACGATGGACTACGCTCCCATCTTCTTCGGCGTGGACGGCATGGACGGCATTCTGGACATGGAGGGCTTCGACGCCTCTCTGGCCGAGGGCGTCATCCTGCTGACCCCCTTCTCCGCGTTCTCCGAGGACGCGCGCACGGTGGACTTCGTGGCCAAGTACCAGGCCGCGGATCCCAGCGGCTCCGCCCCCAATCAGTTCGCCGCTGACGCCTATGACGCCATCTACGCGCTTTACAACGCCAGCGTGGCCGCCGGCATCACCGGCGACACCCCCTATGACGAGGCCTGCGAGCTGCTCATCGCGCAGTTTGCGACGCTGCAGTACAGCGGTCTGACCGGCGAAATGACCTGGACCAGCGACGGCCGCGTCAGCAAGATGCCCGCCGCCTACGTGATCAAAGACGGCTCCTACGTCGCCTTCGGCGAGTAATATTTCCTGTTTCCCGGCTCCGGGCTTTTCCCGGAGCCGGGCCGTCGAAAATACCGCTACAAGGGAAATGAACGATTGTCGGCAGCCCATGCCGGCAATCGTTGATTGCCTTTATTCCACATAAAAGGAGTTGATCTCAATGGTGTCATTTTTGCGCTTTCTGATCAACGGAATCAGCCTGGGCAGCGTTTACGCGATCATTGCGCTGGGTTATACGATGGTTTACGGCATTGCAAAAATGCTCAACTTCGCTCACGGCGACATCATCATGGTCGGCGCCTATATCTCCTTCTGCGCAATCTCTTATCTGGATCTGCCGCCGCTGTTGGCGGTGCTGCTGGCCATGGCCGTATGCACCGCGCTGGGCATTGTGATCGAGGGCCTGGCCTATAAGCCTCTGCGCCAGGCGCCGAAGCTGGCGGTGCTGATCACCGCCATCGGCGTCAGTTACTTTCTGCAGAACTCCGCGCTGCTGATCTGGAGCTCCAACCCGAAGGTCTTCCCCTCCATTTTCGGTTCCAGCGCTCTGCAGCTCTTCGGCGGCGCCCTGTCCATCACCAGCGAGGCGATCGTCACTATCTGCGCAAACATCGTCATTATGATCGCGCTGACGCTCTTCACCAGCCGGACAAAAACGGGCAAGGCCATGCGCGCCGTCTCCGAAGACAAGGGCGCCGCGCAGCTCATGGGCATCGACGTCAACCGGACCATTTCTCTGACTTTTGCCATCGGTTCCGCTTTGGCGGCCGTCGCCGGCGTACTGCTGTGCTCCACCTATCACACGCTCATGCCCACCACCGGCTCCATGCCCGGCATCAAGGCCTTCACCGCCGCAGTGTTCGGCGGCATCGGCTCGATCCCCGGCGCCATGATCGGCGGTCTGCTGCTGGGCGTCATCGAGATTCTCGGAAAAGCGTATATTTCCACGGAGCTGGGCGACGCGCTGGTGTTCGGCGTGCTGATCATCGTGCTCCTGTTCAAGCCCGCGGGGCTGCTGGGCAAGCCCGTCAGTGAAAAGGTCTGAGGGAAAAGCCATGAAACTGAAAAAAAGCACACTTCAGAATCTGATTACCTACGCGATCGTGATCGCCGCCTTCGCGGTCTGTCAGGCGATGATCTCCTCCGGTTCCATGTCCCGGGCGCTGCGGGGGCAGATGATCCCCATCTGCGTGTATATCGTTATGGCTGTCTCGCTGAATCTCGTCGTGGGCATTTCCGGCGAGCTCAGTCTCGGTCACGCCGGATTCATGAGCATCGGCGCTTTTACCGGCGCCATCGTGTCTGCCTGGCTCCTCGGCGCCGTGCAGATGGAAAACGCCCTTCTCCGGCTGCTGATCGCCATGCTGGCCGGCGGGGTCCTGGCCGGGGTCGCCGGATTCCTTATCGGCATCCCGGTGCTTCGGCTCCGCGGCGACTACCTTGCCATCGTGACGCTGGCCTTCGGCGAGATCATCCGGAATATCCTCAACTGCCTGTATTTTTCTTTGGAGGGGAAACGACTGTACGTCTCCTTCAACAATCCGAGCATTCCCGGCAAGATTCTGGTGAACGGCCCGGCCGGCGCCACAGGCATCGTGAAGATCGCCAGCTTTCCGGTGGGCTTTGCACTGATCCTTTTCACGCTGATCGTCGTGCTCAATCTGATCGACAGCCGGACCGGCCGCGCCATCATGGCCAGCCGTGACAACCGGATCGCCGCCGAGAGCATGGGGATCTCCGTGACGAAATACAAAATGATCGCCTTCGTCACGGCCGCCGTCCTGGCCGGAATGGCCGGAGCGCTCTACGGCCTGAATTTCTCCACGGTGGCCGCTTCCAAGTTCAAATTCGACACCTCCATTCTGGTGCTGGTATTTGTGGTCCTGGGCGGGATCGGCAACATCCGGGGCTCGATCATCGCCGCGGCGCTGCTGACCGTTCTGCCGGAGCTCCTGCGCGCGTTCAGCGATTATCGGATGCTGGTTTACGCCATCGTGCTGATCCTGGTCATGCTCGCCACCAACAACGAGCACCTCAGCACGCTGCTCGGCAAGCTCATGCCCGGAAAGAAAAAGGGGGAAGAGGTCAATGGCTGAGAAATTCGTCAAGGGCAAAATGGTCCCCCTGCCCACCTCGGCGATCATTCCCGAGCGCGATCTGGACAAGGCGCCGATCCTTGAATGCCGCCATCTGGGCATCGACTTCGGCGGTCTGAAGGCCGTGGACGACTTCAACCTGATCATCGGCCGCACCGAGATCGCCGGCCTCATCGGCCCCAACGGCGCGGGCAAGACCACGGTGTTCAACCTGCTGACCAAGGTGTATCAGCCCACCCGCGGCATCATCATGCTCGACGGCTACGACACCGCCGGCAAGACTACGGAGCAGATCAACCGCATGGGCATCGCCCGGACCTTCCAGAACATCCGCCTGTTCGACAACCTGTCCGTAGAGGACAACGTCAAGATCGGCCTGCATAATCAAGAGCCCTACTCCGTCGCCACCGGCATCCTGCGTCTTCCCAAATACTGGCGGCAGGAAAAGGCCGCCCACGAACGCGCGCTGGAGCTGCTGAGCATTTTCGATATGCAGGATCTGGCCGACAGCCGTGCCGGTTCCCTCCCCTACGGCGCCCAGCGCCGTCTGGAGATCGTCCGCGCGCTGGCCACCAATCCCTCCCTGCTGCTGCTCGACGAGCCGGCCGCGGGCATGAACCCCTCGGAGACAGAGGAGCTCATGGAGCATATTGTCAGGATCCGGGACACCTTCCAGATCGCCGTGCTGCTCATCGAGCACGACATGCGCCTGGTCATGGGCATCTGCGAGGGCATCTGCGTGCTCAACTTCGGCCGGATCATCGCAAAGGGCACCAGTGAGGAGATCCAGGCCAATCCCGTCGTCATCGAGGCCTACCTCGGCCGGAAAAAGGAGGGCTGAGCCGTGCTGCTGGAAGTGGAAAACATCAACGTGTATTACGGCGCGATCCACGCCATCAAGGGCATCTCCTTCCATGTGGACGAGGGCGAGATCGTCACGCTCATCGGCGCCAACGGCGCGGGCAAATCCACCTCGCTCAACACCATCGCCGGACTGCTGCGCAGCAAGACCGGAGACGTGAAGTTCCGGGGGCGGAGCATCGCCCACACGCCCGCGCACAGGGTGGTCAAGGAGGGGCTGGCGCTGGTCCCCGAGGGCCGGCGGGTCTTTACCCAACTCACCGTTGAGGAAAACCTGGAAATGGGCGCCTATACCCGCGACAACAGTGAGATCGCCGGGTCGCTCGAGCAGGTCTACGAGCTCTTTCCCCGCCTGAAGGAGCGGCAGCGTCAGGTGGCGGGCACGCTCTCCGGCGGCGAGCAGCAGATGCTGGCCATGGGACGGGCGCTGATGTCCAAGCCCGCGCTGATGATGCTTGACGAGCCCTCCATGGGGCTGGCGCCGATCCTGGTGGAGCAGGTCTTTGAGATCATCTCCTCTCTGCACAGGGCCGGGACCACGATCCTGCTCGTGGAGCAGAACGCCCAGATGGCCCTGTCCGTCGCAGACCGGGCCTATGTGCTCGAGAACGGGCTCATCACCCTCTCCGGCACCGGCGAGGAGCTGATCCGCAGCGAAAAGGTGCAGAAGGCTTACCTCGGCGGATGATCCGTCCCGCAACCGATCCAACGGACTGCTTTCCGGCAGTCCGTTTTTTTATTTGAAGAAAGGTGTTGACATGATGCGCGCATCATGTGTAATATAATATCTAATATTACTTATTAGATATGGAGGCGAAGCGTTGTGGAAATCACGGTATACGGCGACTCTATTCTGAAGGGTGTTCTTCTGGAGGACAGAAGATACGTTGTGAATCATGAGTGGGAGCGGCGGTTTGCCTCACGGTTCGGCTGTACGATCAACAACCGCTCCCGGTTCGGCTGCACGATACGGAAAGCGATGGCCGTGATCCGTCACGACGCGGAGGTCTCCCCGGCACCCGGAGAGCCTGCCGTGCTGGAGCTGGGCGGGAACGACTGCGATCACGACTGGGCCGCGATCGCCGTCGATCCGGATGGCGAGCATGCGCCGAAGACTTCGCCGGAGCAGTTTTTCGAGCTATATCGGGAGGCGATCGGCCTTGTTCGCCGGGGCGGGCGGATTCCTGTGGTTCTGACGCTGCCGCCGATCCACTCGGAGAATTATCTGCGTTTTGTCTGCCGAGGGGGGCTGAGCCGGGAGAACATCCGGCGCTGGCTCGGCGACACGCAGCGCATCGCCCGCTGGCAGGAGAGCTACTCCGATCTGGCCGCCGAGGCCGCCGAGGCGGAGGGCGCGCCGCTCATCGACCTGCGCTCCGCCTTCCCGCGGGAGCAGGAGCTCATCCTCCCCCTGGTCGGCGAGGACGGCATCCATCCTTCCCGTCTGGGCCAATGGCTGATCTACCGCACGCTCTCGGCAAACGCCGGGGTGCCCGCCGCGGGCTGAAAATAAAAAGCAGCCGGTTGGGACCGGTTGCTTTTTTCTGCGTTTTCTGGTAATCTGTGATCGATACCTCACAAGGAGGGATCCGAGGATGAAAAGAAAAACGCTGCCGCGGCTTGTGATTTTGTTCCTGACGCTCGCGCTCCTGGGCAGCTGTGTGCCCGCCGGTACCCCGGCCCCGGCGCCGGAGAGTGCGAACGTCACGGCGGTGCCGACGGCCGAGCCGCTGCCGGAGCTGACACTGCTGACCCCGGAACCGGAAACCGCCGAAACGGCGGCCGCCGCGCTTCCCGAGACGCCGACAGACACGCCCGCAGCCTCCTCCGCCCCGACAGACACGCCCAAACCCACGGCCACGGTCTCGCCGGTCACCGAGGACGGCGTATACACCTCCCGGGACGAAGTGGCGCTCTATATCCACCTGTTCAGGCATCTGCCCTCCAACTTCATCACGAAGAAGCAGGCGGAACGGCTGGGCTGGCCGGGCGGTTCGCTCGAGCCCTACGCGCCGGGCAAGTGCATCGGCGGCGGCTATTTCGGGAATTACGAGGGTCTGCTGCCCGTCAAAAAGGGCCGTGAGTATCACGAGTGCGACATCGATACGCTGGGTGCCCGCAGCCGCGGCGCCAAACGGATCGTATATTCCAACGACGGACTGATCTACTACACCGAAGACCATTACGAGACCTTCATACTGCTTTACGGGGAGGAATAACCATGAACATCCTGATCGTTGTGGACATGCAGAAGGACTTTGTGGACGGCGCGCTGGGGACTCCCGAGGCCGTCGCCATCGTGCCCGCCGTGGCCGGGAAGATCCGGCAGTACCGCGCCGCGGGCGATGTAATCATCGCCACACGGGATACGCACGGCGAGAATTATCTTGAGACACAGGAGGGGCGGACTCTGCCCGTGGTGCACTGTGTGCGCGGCACCCCGGGATGGCAGCTCGACGCCGCCGTGGAGGAGGCTCTGGGGCCGGACACGATCTATATCGACAAACCGACCTTCGGCTCCCTGTCGCTGATCACCCAGGTGGGAGAATATGCCGCTCTGGTGGGTGAGGAGAACGTGAACGTGGAGATCGTCGGCCTGTGCACGGATATCTGCGTGGTATCCAACGCGCTGCTGCTCAAGGCCGCCTGGCCGGAGATGCCGATCCGGCTGGACGCCGCCTGCTGCGCCGGCGTCACGCCGCAAAAGCACGCCGCCGCGCTGGAGACCATGGCCAGCTGCCAGATCCGGATCTCATGAAGCGTTCACAGCATGAAAAAACAAGGGCTGTTTCTTCAACAGCCCTTGTTTTTTTATTTCAGTCTGTGATCACCATGTCCATCGGCATGTCGAAGGCGTCAGTGACGACCTTGTCCACCTGCTGCTCGGCGAAGGCCACGGCGATGCGCTCAGCCTCCGGACAGCGGACCAGATAGCGGTCGTAATATCCGCCGCCCTGCCCCAGCCGGGCGTTGGACGCGTCAAAGGCGACCAGCGGCACCAGCACCGCATCGATCTCCCGCGGATCCACTCTGGTGCTCCTGGCCGGGTCGGGAGCCGCGATCCCGTAGCGGTCCTTCACCATGCCGCCGTCAGGGCCGGGCACGTAGATCTCCATCTGTCCGTGCCGGCCGGTCAGCGGGAAGGCGACCCGCTTGCCCCGGGCAGCCGCCCATTCGTGGAACTCGGCCAGATTCACCTCTTCGGGCATGGCCAGATAAGAGAAGATCGTATTCGCGTCCTGGATCTCCGGCAGCTCGGTGAGTTTCCGGCAGATCACCGCGCTCTTGGCGGCTCTCTGTTCCGCCGTCAGCTCCCGGCGGGCGGCGCGTCCCCTGGCCCGCTGCACGGCCTTGGCGGATTTCTTCCTCGCCTGGATGGCGGTGCGCACGGCGCCGGCCAGATACAGCGACCCGAAGATCACCACGAGACCGTCGGGCCCGGCCGCTTTCACGGCGGCGTCGATGCCCTCGTCGATCTGCTGACAGGCCGCCGCCTTCGCCCCGTGGGCGCGCAGCTCCTCCGCCAGGGCCTCCGAAGCCAGCGCCCGGGGATTGATCGGCGTTAGGGTATAGAACTCGCTGGCGTAGGGCAGGATCAGATCGATGACCTGCCTGTAGTCCTTGTCGCCGAGGATGCCCATGAGGAACACGGCCTTTTTCCCGGGCAGCAGCCTGTCCAGACTGTCGGTCAGCGCTTTGGCGCACTGGGGATTGTGGCCGCCGTCGAGGATGATCAGCGGATCGCGGCCCATCACCTCGAAGCGGGCGGGCCAGCGGGTCAGCTTCAGGCCGAGGCGCACGCTTTTTTCCGGGATGTTCCAGCCGCGCTGCCGCAGGGTGTCCACGGTCTCCAGCGCAACGGCGGTGTTATAAACCTGATGGGGCCCCAGCAGCGGGATGAAGTATTCCTGCCCTTTATAGAGGAAGCGCTGGCCCTCCAGCGTCTCGGAGACAGGCTGGAGCTGCGTGAAGTCCAGGCAGGTCAGCGGGACGTTTTTCTCCGCGCAGACCGCCTTCACCACGGCGGTGACCTCCGGCGCACCGTCGTAGCACACGGCGGCGCAGCCCGGCTTGATGATGCCGGATTTTGTCGTCGCGATGGCCTCGAGCGTATCTCCCAGATACTCGGTGTGCTCCAGGCCCACGTTGGTGATCACCGCGGCCTCCGGAGCGGGGATGGCGTTGGTGGCGTCCAGCGCGCCGCCCATGCCGACCTCCAGGACCACGATGTCGCATTTCTGCCGGCGGAAGTATTCGATGGCCAGCGCCGTCACCAGCTCAAACTGGCTGGGATGATCGGTCATGCTCTCCGCCAGGTCCCGGATCTCCGCGGTGAGGGCCGCCAGCTCCGCGCCGGGGATGTACTCCCCGTTGATCTGGATCCGTTCGCGGAACTCCTGGATATAGGGAGAGGTGTACAGCCCCGTCCTGTATCCCGCCTGCTGGAGGATCGAGGCCAGCATGGCGCAGGTGCTGCCCTTGCCGTTGCTGCCGGTGACATGGATGAATTTCAGCTCGTTCTGCGGATCGCCCAGCAGCTTCAGCAGCTCCTGCGTCCGCTCGAGCCCCAGCCGCGTGGCGCTCCAGGTGTAGTTCTCGATATAGTCGATGGCCTCCTGTTCGGTCATGCGCACCGGCTCCCCGGCGGGCTCCCGCTCGCCGGTCACCTTGACGAGCCGGTCGGTGGCCCGGATCAGCAGCGGGATGACGATGATCTGCGCCGCGGAGATGATGGCGGACTGGACCACCCGGGTGGCCAGCAGCGGCACATACTTGGCGCCGTAGAGCACATGGATCCAGTAGGTGGTGAGGAACAGGCTGATGATGAACTGGGTGATCAGTACGCTGACCGCCACACGCCAGAGACTTCTTTTCTTATACAGGAAGAAGCCGAACACCAGGCCCATCAGGAACATGGAGAAGGTAAAGCCCGGGAAGTACGGTCCCGTGGGGAAGAGAATGGCGCCGAGGAAATCCGCCAGCGCTCCCACCACGGCGGCGCTCAGAGGCCCGTAGACCAGCGCCGCGATGACCATGGGCACAAAGCCGAAGCCGATGCGTGTGTTCCAGGCGTTCAGGGAAAGGAAGCGTGTGAGGACCACGTCCATGGCCACCAGGACGCCCAGTGTGATAAGCTTTTTCGTGCTGATTTTGGACATAAAAACCCCCCCTCGTGACAGTTGCCACGAAAGGGTGATATACATCCTTGGGTGGCAGCGGATGCGAAGCATTATCGCAACACATAACTGTGTTTTCGTCCGGGGACAACTTCCCATTCCCAGGCACTTAACGCAATGCTTCTACTCTGTCCTCGGCCGGACGCGTGACCGCGCGGCCGACGGATTCCTACAACCCTTATTCAGGTTGACTCAATCATAGCATACTATGCAGACGAAAGCAATAGGTTTTACAGGGTTTGACAAAGAATCTGTGAACTTTTCGTTTCTCGTTTATATATTTTGTGTTAATTTTTATATATAATACTTGACAAATTTATTTGCGGCGTTATACTGATCACAGATAGACTGAAAGGACGGGTCATCCATGAAAAAAACGCTCTACAGTCTGATGCTCAACGAGGAGGTCGTGCGCCAGGTGGACGCGCTGGCACACCGCATGGGCACCAACCGATCCAATCTGATCAACCAGATCCTCGCGGAGTATGTGGACTATACCACGCCGGAGAGGCGCATCAACGATATCTTTACCGCCATGGAACAGCTTATCAGCCCCTCGCGGGAGCTGGTGCCGTTCTTCTCCCCCAACAGCATGACCATGTCGATGAAGAGCTCCCTGGAATACAAATACCGCCCCACCGTCAAATACGAGGTGGAGCTCTACCGGGGCGGCGAGGAT
The DNA here is from genome assembly GCA_017541825.1 of Oscillospiraceae bacterium. GTDB lineage: Bacteria > Bacillota > Clostridia > Oscillospirales > Oscillospiraceae > Apopatocola. The sequence continues at coordinate 33,462 of JAFXYJ010000112.1, forward strand.
TCCATGGGACAGCTCACGGTGGCCTACCGCACCCAGTCCGCGGGGCTCATCGAGGCCATGACGGCTTTCTTCCGGCTGTGGAAACGCATCGAGGACACGCATCTGTCGGCGGTCTCCGGCGCGGCGCGGAAGTATGCGCTCTACGAGGGCAAGTTCCTGCGTTCCATCTCCGTGCCCGACCGGGACTGCACCACCCAGGAGCTGGCCGAGGCCATCAGCGAGTATGTCCAGCTCTTTGACCGGCTGCTCAAGGGCTACCTCAACGGCGCCATGGACGCCCATGAGGTGGAGGCGGCCTACTATTCCTATCTTGTACACACTTCGATCCGCATATAAAGGAGGGACCTGCGATGAACATGCAGAACTACACGCAAAAAAGCCTTGAAGCTCTCCGTACGGCCCAGTCCATGGCCCGGGAGAACCGCAACAACTATATCATGCCCGAGCATCTGCTCTACGCGCTGGTCGACCAGGACGGAGGGCTGATCCCCTCCCTTCTGGGCAGGATGGGCGCGGACTGCGACGCCGTGCTCTCCGAGCTGGACACCGCCATTGCCGCGCTGCCCAAGGTCGGCGCGGATACGGAGGCCTATCTTTCGCCGGAGACCGACCGGCTCATCGGCGCGGCGGAAAAGGCCGCGCAGTCCATGGGCGACGAATACGTCTCCGTGGAGCATCTGATGATCGGCGTCTTCGCTGCGGCCACGGCGGCCATCAAGCGCATTTTCGCCGATCACGGCATCACCAAGAGCGCGTTTACCCAGGAGCTGGCCAAGATCAAGTCCGCTCCTGTCACCAGCGACGACCCGGAGAGCACCTACGACGCGCTGACCAAATACGGCACCGATCTGGTGGAGCGCGCCCGGTCCAATGAGATGGACCCGGTCATCGGC
>JAFXYJ010000113.1 GCA_017541825.1 Oscillospiraceae bacterium
CAAAATGCGTGACTATCCTATGATCCAGGCGTATGTGATGTGGATGGCGATCATTTATGTGGGCGTCAACCTGATCACTGACCTGAGCTACCATTTCCTCGATCCGCGCATTCGTCTGGGAGGACAGAAATGAAAAGCGACGTTGTTTCACGTGTGACGGTACGTCCGCAGAAGATCGTGCACGACCGCACGCACGTGCGTTTGTGCGTTTTCCTTCTCCTCGTTGCGGTCCTGATCGGCGTAGCTGCGTTTGCGGAGCATTTTTGTCCGTATCCGCCGGATGCGCAGAATCTGTCGATGTCGCTCAAAAGTCCCAGCCGTGAGCATCCTCTGGGAACTGACCGTTATGGTCGGGATATGCTTTCGCGCGTGATCGCCGGGGCAAAGACGAGCGTGCTGTCGACGCTGGTCCTGGTCGCGATCATCTCGGTCGGCGGTACGATCATCGGTGTCTTTTGCGGTTACGTCGGCGGCGCGGTCGATTCTCTTTTGATGCGAATATCCGACGTGTGCCTGGCGTTTCCGGGACTGGTCTTTGCGCTGGCGATCGCTGCCGTTTTCCGCGGCGGTGTCGAAAACGCCGTGATCGCTCTTGCCGTGATCAGCTGGCCAAAATATTCCCGTGTGGCCAGGAGCCAGACGCTGGTGGTCAAGAACATGGAGTTCGTCGCTGCCGCGCGCATGGCCGGCAGCGGAACGGGAACGATCATCTTTACGCATATTCTGCCTAATATCGCCGGACCTCTGCTGGTAACGGCCATGCTTGATATCGGCACGATGATGATGGAACTGGCCGGCCTGTCGTTCCTCGGACTGGGCGCCCAGCCGCCGACGGCTGAGTGGGGAAGCATGATGAGCACCGGCCGCAGTATGCTTCAGACGTATCCCTGGGTGGTGCTGTCACCGGGCGCGGCGATCTTCGTCACCGTGGTCCTGTTCAATCTGTTAGGCGACGCCGTGCGGGACGCCATGGACCCGCGCCGGCGCCGTTCCCGATAGAAAAATCCATTGTGAAAAGAGGAGTCTATAATGAGGAAGAAACTGTCAGTCCTGTTTCTGGCTGTCGCTTTGGCCTGTGCCGCAAGCCTTGCCCTGGCTGCGCCGAAAACTTTTGTCTTCGGCGACACGACATTCAATCCCGAGAACGAAGAGCCCAACGTCAACCCGCACGAGGCGTATGCCGGCTGGGCCTGCATCCGCTACGGCGTGGGCGAGACGCTGTTCCGCTACTCCGACCGCATGGAGATCCAGCCGTGGCTGGCCGAGTCGTTTGAGAGGATTGACGAGAAAACGTGGAAGATCACACTGAGAAACGGCGTGACGTTCACGAGCGGCCGCGCTATGGACGCGCAGGCTGTGAAGGAGTGTATCGAGCACCTCGTCTCCGTGCACAAGCGCGCGCAGGGCGACCTGAACATCGAGCGCATGGAAGCAAACGGCAATGTCCTCACGATCGTCACTTCCAAGCCGGTGCCGACATTGCTGAACTACCTCAGTGACCCTTATGGCTGCATCATCGACATGAAAGCCGGCATCACGCCTGACGGCAACGTATCCGGCACCGGTCCCTTCATCGCCGTCGAGGTCAACTCGGGCGACCACCTCAGGCTGAAAAAGAACCCCGCTTATTGGAACGGCGAAGTGAAGCTGGACGAGGTCACCGTGCGCACCATTACGGACGGTGATACCCTGACGATGGCGCTGCAGTCAGGCGAGATCGATGCTGCCTATGGGATGCCCTACGCCAGCTACCCGCTGTTTGAGAACGACGATTACACGATCAGCGGCACACCGACGAGCCGCGCGTTCTTTGCCTGGATGAACTTCAAAAGCCCGCTGACGACTGACCCCGCCGTGAGAAAGGCGATCGCGCTCGGCATCGACAAGGAAGGCTTTGTCAGCGTGCTGCTGGAAGGCAAGGGCTATCCGGCGACAGGCGTTTTCCCCGCCAGCTTCACGTTCGGCGGCGACGCGGTCCATACCGAGAAGTACGATCCCGAAGCGGCCAAAGCGGTGCTTGAAGCTGCCGGCTGGAAGGACACCGACGGTGACGGCGTGCGCGAAAAAGACGGCAAAAAACTGGCGATCCGCTGGCTGACCTATCCCAGCCGTCAGGAGCTGCCGCTTCTGGCCGAGTCGGCCCAGTCGACGCTGAAAGCGATCGGTTTTGACGTGAGCATCAACTGCACGGCCGATTCCAACAGGATCCGCAAAGACCCGACGCTGTGGGACGTGTACGCCAGCGCCATGGTCACGGCGCCGACAGGCGATCCCGCTTACTTCTTCACGAGCTGCTGCCTTGACAGCTCGTCCGCGAACAACGGTCATTACCACAGCGACCAGCTTGAGAAATACGCCGCCGAGATGGCAAAGACGTTTGATACTGCAAAACGCGGCGAGCTGGCCGTTAAGATGCAGCAGACGATCCTTGACGACAATGCCTACGTGTTCTGCTCGCACCTGCGCATGAGCATGATCAGCCGCAAGGGCGTCTCCGGCCTGGCCGCGCATCCGTGCGACTTTTACGAGCTGACGGCGGTGCTGGACAAGAACTAAACTGAAGAACTGCCTTTTGAGGCGCGAGGGAGGAAACGCGCATGGAGTGGATCATCAATTATGATTCCGTAGAGATAAGCTACGGCGGTATATATAAAACGTCAGGTAAGACAAGGGTAGCCACAGTGCCTGTCGGGTATGCGGACGGATATCCGCGTTCTTTGTCAAACAAGGGATATGTACTTGTAAGAGGGAAGAAGGCAAGGATCCTTGGCAG
>JAFXYJ010000114.1 GCA_017541825.1 Oscillospiraceae bacterium
CAATGGCCGTCCCTGTCCGCGCCGACCAGCACCGGGAGCCTGCCGAAGCGGTCACGGGCCGCGATGATGCAGCCGTCGGAAGTCATGAGCAGGATGGTCATGGAGCCGTCGATCAGCGCCTGGGCGTTGCGGATGCCCTCCACCAGATTCTCCTTCTGGTTGATGAGGGCGGCCACCATCTCCGTGGTGTTCACCTTGCCGGAGCTCATGGCCATGAACTGATGGCCGTGGTCGGAGAAATACTTGGCGATCAACGCCTCGGCGTTGTTGATGATGCCCACGGTGGTGATGGCGTAGAGACCGATGTGAGAGCGCACCAGCAGAGGCTGGGGATCGCTGTCACTGATGCAGCCGATGCCGCTGCAGCCGTGGAACTTCTCGATGTCCGCCTCGAATTTCGTGCGGAAGGGAGTGCTCTCGATGTTGTGGATCTGCCGCTGGAACTGGCCGTCGTCACACATGATGATGCCTCCCCGGCGGGTGCCCAGATGGGAGTGATAGTCCACGCCGAAGAACACATCCAGCACGACGTCGCGGTGGTTGACCGCTCCGAAGAAACCGCCCATCAGGCGAAAAACAGTCCGGAGAGCGTCATCGGATCGATGTACTCGCCGTCCTTGTAAACGCGCATGTTGCCCGACGCGATCTCGTCGATGAGCATGACCTTGCCGTCGGCGTCATAGCCGTACTCGAATTTGATGTCATAGAGATCCATGCCGCGGGCCTTCATCTCGTCGGCGACGATCCGGGTGATCTGCTGGGTCATGGTCTTGATGTCCTCGTACTGCTCGTCGGTCATCACGCCCAGCACCATCAGGCCGTCCTTGGTCACCAGAGGATCGCCTTTGGCGTCGTTCTTGAAGGTCATCTCCACATAGGCGGGCAGATCGGCGCCTTCCTCGATGTAATCGCTGTAGCGGCGGTAGAAAGAGCCCACGGCCTTGTAGCGGCAGATGACCTCCAGCCCCTTGCCGAACACTTTGGCGGGCAGGACCTCCATGGTGGTGTCCTTCAGATCGGCGCTGACGAAATGGGTGCGGATACCGGCGGCGTTGATCTTCTCGAAGAAATAGATGGACATGCGCAGATTGACGTCGCCCACGCCCTCGATGGTCAGGCCGACCTCGTTCATGCCGGGATCGAACACACCGTCCTTGCCGGTGCAGTCATCCTTGAACTTGAGCAGATAGTTGCCGTTGGGCAGCGCGTAAACGTTTTTCGTTTTACCGGTGTAAACAAGCTTCATTTCCATTGGGGACCGCTCCTTTTTATGTTAGTTTGTTTTTTACAGGTTCTGCATGATCTCCGCGTCCTTGCGCAGAACGGCGGCGGCGTCGGAGGCGCGCTTGTCGTCCAGCTTCGCGGCCAGGGCGGCGTCCTCCACGGCGAGGATCTGGGCCGCCAGCAGCGCGGCGTTGGCGCCGCCGTCGATGGCGACGGTGGCCACGGGGATGCCGCGGGGCATCATCACGGTGGCCAGCAGGGCGTCCATGCCGTCCAGAGCGGCGCTCCGGCAGGGGATGCCGATCACGGGCAGCGTGGTGTTCGCGGCGATGGCGCCGGCCAGATGGGCGGCCATGCCCGCCGCGGCGATGAGCACGCCGAAGCCGTTTTCCCGGGCGCCAACGGCAAAGTCCCGGGCCTGCACCGGCGTGCGGTGGGCGGAATAGACATGGACCTCATAGGGGATGCCCAGCGCTTCGAGCTGTTCGACAGCCTTGCGGATAACGGGCAGATCGCTGTCGCTGCCCATGATGATTCCGACTTTTTTCATCGGTACCTCCTCAAAAAAGAATCGAGCCCGTGCCCGGTCGCAATCCGATCATGGGCATGGGCGTATAATGATGCCTTTGAATAAAAAACAGCTTTTTGCGCTGTATGCAGGTAAAAGCCAATCGATCCACATCCTGTCAGCAGAGTATAAACAGTCCGGGGATGTTTACAGATATTATTATATTGATGGACACAACAGTTTGTCAATGCCCGGATGAAAGTTTGTCAAACGACACAATATATTGTGTTTCAGGCTCGGCTCTATGGGTAATTCGACGCATGGAGGGTCCGGGACGTCAAAGAAAAACAGCCCCGGGCGCCGGGCGCCCGGGGAACTATAAAGCAGTCTTATCAGAAACGGGCTTCCTCGATCATCGCCAGATCGCCGTAGATCACGGAATCGTCGCCCAGCGCGGCCGTTTTGAGCTCCACGGTCGAGCGGATCGAGGGCATGCAGTATTTATCCACCTCGGCGAGGATCTTCTGCAGGAAGACATCGCCCACGGCCTCGATGACGCCGCCGCCGTAGATCACGACGTCGGGGCTGATGGTGTTGATCATATTGCCGGTGGCCACGGCCAGATAGTGACAGGCGCGGTCCACGGCCTCCATGGCCACGGTGTCCCTTTCGATGAGGGCTTTCTTGAGCTTCTTGCTCTTGAACACGCCGTTCTCGATGGTCCCGGCCAGTGAGCTGACCCGGCCGCGGGAGGCCTGCTGCAGGATGTAGGCGGACATGCCCTTCTTGCTGGAAAAGGCCTCCAGACAGCCCCGCTGACCGCAGGAGCACAGCGGTCCTTCGGGATCGAGGATCATGTGGCCGTACTCAGCGCCCTTGAAGAGGTGACCGGTGAACAGCTCGCCGTCGAGAATGAGACCGCCGCCCATGCCGGTGCCGACGAAAAACCCGACCACATTGCTGTAGCCGCGGGCCGCGCCGTATTTGTACTCGCCCAGCACGCCCACGTTCACATCGTTGCCGATATAGAAGGGGATGCCTGTTTTCTGCTCCACGGCGGTCTTGATGTCGTAGTCCCGCCAGGGCAGATTGGGAGAGAAGAGCACGATGCCGTCGGCCTGATTGATGACCCCGGGCGCCGCAGCGGCGATGGCGTTGATGCTCTCGCGCCTGATGCCGGAGGCCGCGAGCATCTCCTCCACGACGCTGATGATGACCTGTTCCACGTTTTCGGTGGACTCGCCGCCCTCTTTGGTTTTCTTTTTCAAACGGTGAACGATCTGCCGGTTCTCGTCAAAGATCGCCCCGAGGACCTTCGTGCCGCCGATATCCAGGCAGATGTTGTACTGCTGCTCCATGTCCGTATCCTCCTCTTATACAGTGTCGAAATGATCGGATCCGCGTTGCCCTGCGACGATTATACTATGGCGCGATCCTTTTTGTAAATGGGGTGGTGAGAATAATCGGCCGCAGCACCGAAGCGCACGCCGCAACCGAAACGGAGCCCTTACGTGAGAGCTCTGCTTGGGACTGTATTCAAAAAACAGAAAAGCACGGCCTCAAAAGAGGCTGTGCTTTTCTGGCGCATCAAAGCAATAATCATTCCGATCGCAAACCAAATCGGAGCCCAGCGAAGCGGGTCCGGTTTGGGAAAGGAAGAAGGACGCAGCGGATATGCAGTTTTCGCGGCGCTTACGAAACCGCAGAAACGGAATGCAGCTGCGTTCTTCTGACGTGGTGCCGGTGACGGGGGTCGACCTGCCCTGCGGGGCAGGCCACCTCGGGTTGCAACATGCCCCCGGCATGTTGCCAAGTGCCCTCGGGTTCGACCCCCTGTAATCAAAAAGCAGAAAAGCACGGCCTCAAAAGAGGCTGCGCTTTTCTGGTGCCGGTGACGGGGGTCGAACCCGTACGCTCTCTCGAACCCGGGATTTTAAGTCCCGTGCGTCTGCCAATTCCGCCACACCGGCCCGTGACACCAGTAAAACTAACATTTGTTTTTTTCTCTGTCAAGAAAAAGCATATTTTCCGCCGCCGGCATCGTATGATAGCACGGGAGGCGATGGAATGGCGGGGGAGGAGCACGGCGTGAGAACGCAGAACCTGATCCTGGAGGACCGCAAACGGCTGAGCGTTTCCGGCGTAGAAGAGGTCGCGGGCTTTGATGACACCTTCGTGCGGGCGCGGACCGTTCTGGGGGACCTGCTCGTCCGGGGCGAGGGACTGCATGTGGAGACGCTGTCGGTGGACGACGGCGAGCTGGTGATCACGGGAACGATATCGGATCTGGAATACGAGGAAAAGACCGTCCGGGGCGGACGGCTCTCACGGCTTTTCGGATAAATGTCCGTGAGCGTATACGAGCAGGCGCGCGCTCTGACCGCGGCGCTGGCGGCGGGCGGCGGCCTGGGTCTGCTATTCGATCTTCTCCGACCGCTCCGCAGGCAGGCGGGCGCCTTCCGACGGCTGCTCTCGGATGGCCTGTTCCTTACGCTGAGCGGGCTTTGGCTGCTGCTCACCGGACGGCTTGCGGGAATGGATCTGCGTTTTCTCTGCGGTGCCGCGGCAGGGATATGCTTCTATCTGTGGAGCAGCCATCCGCTGATGACGGAGAAGCTGTCAAAAATCGGGTCTTTTTTGCATTTTCGGATGAAAGATCCTGCAAAATAATCCGCGTTTATGGTTTTTTTGCCATAACTTTTCAAAAATCGAAAAAAATGATTGCATACGGCAAAAAATCGTATACAATGTATTTCACAGTATGATGATTCCGGATTCCTGCTGCAATTATCGTGAGGGTGAATATTGATGCGAAAAATGACCGGGATCATTTATACACTGCTGGTGACCTTGCTTCTGGCTTATGCCATGGTCCGCTGTGTATCCGTGCAGCAAACCCTGCAGGATGCTTCCCGGCGGCTGGAGGAGGCCAACGCCGTCGTCCTTCGGCTGCGTGAGGAGAACGAAGCGCTCGCCTCCGCGATCGGGGAGACGGCTGCGCCCGAGAGAAAAACCGACTGAAAGAAAAGAGAAAGGAAACGCATGGATCTGGAGATAGGAACGATCCTGGAGGGAAAAGTGACCGGGATCACAAAATTCGGGGCGTTTGTTCAGCTTCCCGGCGGCGTCAGCGGACTGGTGCATATTTCGGAGATCGCCAACGCCTTTGTCAACGACGTGAACGATTATCTTTCCATGGGAGACACGGTGACCGTCAAGGTGATCGGCGTCAATGAAGCCGGCAAGATCAACCTGTCCATAAAACAGGCAGCCCCGCCGGCACCCCGGGCGGCGGTGTCCCGGCCTGCCCGGACAGACACTCAAACTGCGACAAAAAGTTACAGCCCCCCGCGGGACCGCTATGCGGGTGAAAGGCGCGCTCCTCCCACGGGCGAGCTGATCGGTCCCTCGGGCGACGCGAGCTTCGAAGACAAGCTCAAACACTTCATGCAGGAATCTGACAGCAAGGTGAGCGGCAACAAACTCTATGCCGACCGGCGCGGGAACGGCCGCCGCCGGAGATAAGCCCTTTGAATGAATATACATATTTTTGACAGCTCGGGACGCACCCGGGCTGTTTCCATTTATTCCCGATCACAGGAATTCATAATCATGCATCGGCGCGTCATACTATCCCCGACAGATGACAGGGAGGTCAAAAAATGAAATCAAAGAAAATGATCGTAAATACAATGGTTTTACCGCTGGTTTTCGGACTTCTGGCCGGCTGCGGCACGACGGACGGGGATATGCGGGACAGGGGGGAAGATCGGGTCTCCGCCTCGCCGATGATCGTCTCGCCGGACCCGGCAAACGGGTTCACGACGGATGAGGACGGCGTGCTGTCCACGGACGGGCCCGCGGCGTCCCCCATGCCGGGGAGCGCTTCTCCGTCCGCCTCCGCGTCCCCCGCGAACAGCGGCGGCTGACTGCTCCTGGTCCGGATCGAACCGGACGGGTGTTTTTGCCGGCGCCGTCCCGCGCCAGACAGAGCCTGCGGCCTGCCTTCCGGCAGTCCCGATTCAAGGCTCCTCCGGCGGGACGGCGTTGTTTTCATACACGAAGAAACCGCAGTGGATTTACATAATATCGTTACAGAGCCATTTTCAAAAAATAACAAAAAATTACTTGCTTTTTCCATTTGTTTCCGCTATAATCAGAGCCGAATCCTGGCGTACTATAAAACATTATTCACATAGTAAAGGAGTCGATAGGGAATGAAAGTCAAACGCAACAGCTTTGTGCGCTGCCTGGCCATGCTGCTGTGCATCGTCATGGTGGCAGTCCTCCTGCCCGAGCCGGAGGCAAAAGCCTGGTGTGATGATCCCGTGTTGGTCAGCGCTAAAAAATCCGGCAGCGCGGTGAAAATCACCTGGGAGCCGGTCATCGGCGCGGTCAAGTACCGTGTCTTCCGCTCCACCGACGGCGGCACCACCTGGAAAAAGGTCGGCGACACCACTGGTACGAGTCTCAAGGACAAGAAGGTCAAAAACGGCCAGGAGTACAATTATACCGTCAGATGTATCACCAAAAAGGGTGCATGGGACAGCGATTATGACGATCCCGGCCTGTATGTCCAGTACTGGAAATGCGCAACGCCCAAGATCACCAAGATCACCTCGGAGACGAAGGGCCTGAAGGTGACCTGGGGCAAGGTCAGCGGCGCGGCAAAATACAAGCTGTTCCGCTGGGACGGCACCCAGTGGCTCAAAGTCGGCACCACGACCAAGACCTATTACACCGACGTCTCCGTCGAGCCCGGCAACACCTATATCTACGCCGTCAGCTGCTATTCCTCGAACGGCAAAACCCGGCAGAGCGCATATTATGATGTGGGCGAGCTCGACACCCAGGTGGCCACCTACTATCCGAAGGTAGCCTTCAAGAACGTCGAGTGCTCCCTGACTGCCTCCGGCGACGGCATCGTGCTCGAGTGGAATGACAACGGCGCCCCCTGGTTCTACCTCGAGGTCAAGGAAGACGACGGCTATTGGGGCAAGCTTGACTGCGTGGACAACAGCGCCTTTGAGTACACGGATCTGAACGTGTCCTCCGGACATACCTATTCCTACCGCGTGATCGGCGTCGACGACGAGATCAGCGTGCTGGAAGACAAGCACATCGTCGGCAGCTATGACGCAGCCGGCAAGTCCACGGAATTCTTTGCGACTCCGACGCTGGATCCGGAGACGGTCATCGAGAACAACGCGATCACCGTCAGCTGGGTCGAGGTCCCCGGCGCGCCCAATTACCGGGTGTTCCGCAAGGTCGCCGGCGGCGCCTGGATCAAGCTGGGCGACACCACGACCAACTCCTTCACCGATACGAAGGCGGCCTCCGGCATCGAGTATTTCTACACGGTGCGCGTCATGAACAGCAAGAAGACCGCCTACATCAGCGGCTATGATGATACCGGCGTCACCGGCTTCTATGTCGGCGAGCCGACGATGGTCTCCACCTCGGTGAACAACGACGGCATCGTGTTCCGTTGGAACCTGGTCGGCACGATCGAGGATTACAACATCTACCGCCGGACAGAGAGCGGCAACTGGGTGAACATCGACGCTGTCGGTTCTTCGGACATTGATCTCGCCAGCGGGGTGGGCGAATACATCGACAAGAATTATATCAACGGCGTGCAGTACTACTATTCCGTCGCCTGCGCCGAGAACGGCGGCGGCGCCGACATCAGCACCTACAACAAGACCGGCCTGGGCTGCAAGCCCTACGAGGCGCCCGCGCGTCTCGCCCTTGCCGTCACGGCCAGCGGCGTGAAGGTCACCTGGAACGCGGTCAAGGGCGTTACCAGCTACCGTCTGTTCCGCAAGGAATGGGGCGGCACCACCTGGGACGTCGTGGCCACCGTCAACGGAACGACCTACACGGACGGCAGTCTCAAGGACAGCGGCACTTATGTATACACGGTCCGCTGCCTGGCGCCCAACGGCAACTACGCCAGCGGCTGGGAGACGGATGACGCGGCGTTTGCGATCACCTACTATTCCAACCCGAAGCTGATCAGCGCCAAGATGCTCGGCCAGTCCGACGTCAACTACAGCCGGATCAAGCTTGAATGGGAAGAGGTCACCGGCTCCCAGTACTACAACATCTACCGTAAGGAAGGCACCGGCTCGTGGCAGCTCCTGCTCACTGACTTCGACGCCTACACGCCCGATGGCACGATGTTCTACGACGACGGCTCGATACTCCCGCTCAATTCCGGCAAGACCTACACCTACACCGTACGCTGCAGCGACGGCTCCGGTGAGAATATCAGCTTCTACGACAAGACCGGCGTGAGCTGCGTCTTCGTCCAGATGCCGCAGATCGACTCGTTCGACGTTGACGTTGACGGCATCAGTGTCAAGAGCATCACAGTGAAGTGGAAGCCCGTTGCCGGCGCCAAGGGCTACAAGGTCTACCGCAAGGTGCCCGGCGGCTCCTGGACTCTGCTCAAGACCATCAACGGCACCACGACGCTGACCTTCAAGGACACCAAGAACCTGGTCTACGGACAGGATTACATCTATGTGGTCCGCGCTTTCTCCGGCACCACGCTCAGCGACTACTTCGTGGACGGCTGGATCGTCAATGCATCGTAAGACTTTTTGAATACAGCGAGAACCAAATGAAAATGCCCCGCCGATCGAAAGATCGGCGGGGTTTTTCCATAGTCGACCAGGTCTGTAAGCCGGGTTCTGTCTTAAGCAGCCATCTATCTCGACGCACGGTCGCCCGTGCGCTCAAGCCGCCTCCCCGGGACGGCCGGGCCGGCCTTGACGTCCCTCCACGGCGTTGCTCCGGATAGAGTTTACAGCACCGTTCCGTCTCCGGACGGTGGGTGAGCTCTTACCTCGCCTTTCCACCCTTACCTCGTCAAAAAAGCACCGTATGGTCCGGCGTCCGCGCAGGCGCGGATGTATGGACCGTCTATGCTTCTTTTACTCTCAGAATCAAAACCGTTCTGCCGGTTTTGGTTTGAGAGAGAAACGAGGCGGTATATCTCTGTTGCACTTGTCCTGGGGTCACCCCCGGCGGGCGTTACCCGTTATCCTTGCCCTGCGGAGCCCGGACTTTCCTCACGTGGGGCCTTTGGGCCGTCACGCGCGGCTGCTCGGCCTGCTCGACAGGCATGATTGTACCCGCCGGGGCGGCGGTTGTCAACCGATCGGCGCCGATTGGGATTGAATTTCCGGCTGTGAGCGAATATAATGTACGCACAAAGACCGAAACGATCGGGAGGCTTGCTATGACACTCGATTCCTATATAGACGGACTCAAAGGCAAAAGCATCGCCGTGGTGGGCGTGGGCGTGAGCAACCGGCCGCTGATCGGACTGCTGCTCGATCACGGCTGCAGCGTGTGCGCGCGGGACAAACGCACCCGGGAGGCTCTCGGGGAGGAAACGGCGGCAGCGCTGGAAAAGGCAGGATGCCGGCTGCGGCTGGGGGAGGACTATCTCGGCGAACTCACGGAGGACGTGATCTTCCGCACGCCGGGGCTGCATCCCTTCACGCCGGCGCTGGCCGCGGCGAAGGAACGCGGCGCGGTGCTCACGTCGGAGATGGAGGCGTTTTTTGCCGTGTGTCCCTGCCCGGTCATCGCGGTGACCGGTTCCGACGGCAAGACCACGACCACGACGATCATCTCGGAGCTTCTCAAGGTGGAGGGCTATACCGTGCATCTGGGCGGCAACATCGGTACGCCGCTGCTCGACCGCGTCCCGGAGATGAAGCCCGCGGACCGGGTCGTGCTGGAGCTGAGCTCCTTCCAGCTCCACAGCATGGACTGCCGTCCCGGCGTGGCAGTCATCACCAACGTCAGCCCGAACCATCTGGACGTCCATCCGAGCTATGAGGACTACCAGGAGGCAAAAAAACAGATCTTCCGCGCGCAGGGCGCCGGCGACGCCGTTGTCCTCAACGCCGACAACGCCATCACCCGCGCCATGGCCGACGAGGCGCCCGGTGAGGTCCGCCTGTTCAGCCGCCGGGAGAGAGTATCGAATGGCTGTTACTTCGCCAACGACGCGATCTGGCGCGCCGGGGAGGGGGAAGACGTGAAGATCGTCGACGCCGCGGATATCCTGCTGCCCGGGCTCCACAACGTGGAGAACTACATGGCGGCCTTCGCCGCGGTCCGGGGACTCGTCTCCGACGAGACCTGCCGCCGGGTGGCCGGGTCCTTCCGGGGCGTCGCCCACCGGCTGGAGATGCTGCGGACCCTGCGGGGCGTGACTTACTGCAACGACTCCATCGCCTCGAGTCCCACGCGTACCATCGCGGGACTCCACGCACTCAAGCAGAAGCCCATCCTGATCGCCGGCGGCTACGACAAGCACATCCCCTTTGACGAGCTGGGCGGCGAGATCTGCCGGCACGTCAAGGAGCTGTTCCTGACCGGCTTCACCGCCGACAAGATCGCCGCGGCGGTGTTTGCCTCCCCGGACTATGACCCGGACAAACTGCAGGTCCACCGCGTCGACGATTTCCGCGAGGCGGTGCTCGCCGCCGCTGCGGCGGCAGAGGAGGGGGATCTCGTGCTGCTGTCCCCGGCCTGCGCGTCCTTCGACAAATTCAAAAACTTCGAGGAGCGGGGGAATTTCTTCCGCTCGATCGTGATGGAAATGGAGTAAACGCCATGGAAATGCGTGAGATGATCGCGGCTCTTGCCTCCCAGAGAGCGCCCGCCGGTTTTGAACGGGGGGCGCATCAGACGGCGGCGGAGCTTCTGCGTCCCTTCGTGGACGACCTGGAGACCGACGTTCTCGGCAATCTGATCGGAAAACGCCGCTGCGGGGTCGAGGGGGCCCCCGTGGTGATGCTCGACGCCCATCTGGACGAGGTCGGGCTCATCGTGACCGGATATGAGGGCGCGTTCCTCCGCTTTGACAGCATCGGCGGCGTGGACGAGCGTATCCTGCCCGCGGCGGAGGTCGTGCTCCTGGCCCCGGAGGGGCCGATCCGCGGCGTCATCGACGCGCTGCCGCCCCATGTGGTCCCCGAGAGCGAACGGGAAAAGCCCGTGCCCATGGAAAAGCTCTTTATCGACGCGGGCTTTTCCGACGGCGAACAGGCGGCCGAGCGCGTGCCCAGAGGGACTCCCGCGGTCTATGCCACGCCCTGCTTTGCCATGGGGGAACACCTTCTCGCGGGCAAGTCCCTGGACGACCGCAGCTGCGCGGCGATCCTGATCGCGGCCATGCAGAAGCTGCATGGAAAGACCCTGGCGGCGGACGTGGCGGTCCATCTGGCCGCCCAGGAGGAGGTCGGCGGCCGCGGCGCACTGACCGGCGCCTGGGGCGTCGATCCGGATTACGCGCTTGCCGTGGACGTCACCTTCGGCACGGCCCCGGGCACGCCGGCGGACAGGAGCTGCCGGCTCGGCGGCGGGACCGCGATCGGCCTCGGTCCGGCGGCGGCTCGGACGGTCTCCGACAAGCTGATCGCCGTCGCGGAGAAAAGGGGGATCCCTTATCAGCTCGAGGTCATGGGCGGCAGGAGCGGCACGGACGCCGACGAGATACAGACCACCCGCGGCGGCGTCGCCACGGGGCTGGTCTCGCTGCCGCTCCGGTATATGCACACGCCGACGGAGATCATCGATCTGCGCGACGCCGAGGCGGCGGCGGAATTGATCGCCGCCTGGATAGAGAGCTTCGGGGAGGAGGACTGAGCCATGCTTGATACGGTGAAAAAACTCTGCGCCCTCTCCGGCGTGTCCGGCTGGGAGGACGAGGTCAGGGACTACATCCTCGAGCGGGCGCTGCCCTTTGCCGATGAGACGGCCACCGACCCCATGGGCAATATCTATATCTTCAAAAAAGGCGCCGTGTCGCCGGATCGGCCCCTGATGGTCTGCGCCCACATGGACGAGGTGGGCGTCATCGTCACCGGGATCGACGAAGACGGCTGCCTCCGTTTTGATTTCTGCGGTGGTGTGGACCGCCGCGTCGTGCTGGGCAAGCGCGTTTTCATCGGCGCACAGGCGGTCCCCGGCGTGATCGGGATCAAACCGATCCATCTGACGGATCCGGGCGAGCGCGCGGCCGTTCCGAAGCTCGACGCTCTCCGCGTGGACATCGGCGCGGAAGATGCCGCCGACGCCCGGAAGCGGGTGCGTCCGGGCGACCGGGGCGTGTTCGACAATACGATCTATGAGTTCGGCGACGGCTTTCTCAAGGCCAAGGCGCTGGACGACCGCGTGGGCTGCGCCGCGATGCTCAAGCTGCTCGAGGGCGAGCTTCCGGCGGACACCTGGTTCGTTTTCACGGTGCAGGAGGAGGTGGGCTGCCGCGGCGCCGCCGTGGCGGCTTCCCGGGTCCGTCCGGGCTTTGCGCTGGTCCTGGAGGGCACCACCGCCGCGGACGTCGGCGGTGTGGAGAAGGGCATGGAGGTGTGCTTCCTCGGCCGGGGGGTCGTGATCCCGTTCATGGACAAGGGAACGATCTACGACCACGCCGTGTATGAGCGTTTCACCGCCCTGGCGGAGGCCGGCGGCGTCCCATGGCAGACGAAGGGGCGCATCGCCGGCGGCACGGACGCCTCGGCGATCCAGCGCCGGGATGCCGGCGCGGCGGTCCTGACCGTGTCCGCGCCGCTGCGGAACATCCATTCCCCGGCCAGCGTGGGCAAGATCGGCGACATTGAGCTTATGCCCGTGTTCGCCGGGATGGTCCTGGAGGAAGCCGCCCGTGGATACTGAAAAACTTGCCGCCCTGGCCCAAGAGGCTGAGGACCGCCTGCAGAGCGTTTTCCGCGGCTTTGAACACACCGCGCAGATCAATACCGCCCGTGTGCTCCGGGCGTTCCGGGAATACCGGGTTTCGGAGGCCTGCTTTGCCGGCACCACGGGCTACGGCTATGACGATCTGGGCCGGGAGACGCTGGAAAAGGTCTATGCCAAAGTCTTCGGCGCGGAGTCCGCGCTGGTGCGCACGACCTTCGTCAACGGGACCCACGCCATCGCCTGCGCCCTGTACGGAGCGCTGCGGCCCGGCGACACGATCCTGTCTGTCACCGGTGCGCCGTACGATACTCTCCACGCCGCGATCACAGGCGCCGCCCGGGGGTCCCTGGCCTCCTGCGGCGTACATTACCGCCAGCTCGAGCTCTCGCCCGACGGCGGGCCGGACTGGGAGAACATCCGCGCCGCGGCCGCGGCGCTGCGGCCCGCGGTGGTGTATCTGCAGCGCAGCCGCGGCTACGCCGACCGGCGGGCCCTGTACACGGAAGAGATCGGGCGAGCCGCCGACGTCGTGAAGTCCGTCAGCCCCGACACGGCCGTCGTGGTGGACAACTGTTACGGCGAGTTCGTGGAGGAACGCGAGCCCTGCGCCGTCGGCGCCGATCTGATCGCCGGCTCGCTGATCAAAAACCCCGGCGGCGGTCTCGCGCCCATGGGCGGCTACGTGGCCGGCCGGGCGGACCTCGTGGAATACGCGGCCGAGCGGCTGACCCTGCCCGGCATCGGCAGCGAGTGCGGCGCGACCCTGAACACCGGCCGCTTGCTGTTCCAGGGCTTTTTCCTCGCGCCGCATACGGTGTCGCAGGCGCTCAAAACCATGGCCTTTGCCGCGGCCGTGCTCGAAGCGCTGGGCTTCGAGACCTTCCCCGCCGCCGGGGAGCGCCGGGGCGATATCATCCAGACCGTGCGCCTCAAAACCGCCGACAATCTGGTGAGATTCTGTCAGGGCATCCAGAAGGGCTCCCCGGTGGACAGCTTCGCCGCGCCGGTGCCCGGAGATATGCCCGGCTATGACAGTCAGGTGGTCATGGCCGCGGGGACCTTCATCCAGGGCGCCAGCCTGGAGCTCTCCTGCGACGGCCCGGTACGCGAGCCGTACCTGGGCTTCCTGCAGGGCGGGCTCACCTACGAAGCCGGGAAATACGGCGTGCTCTCCGCGCTGGAGGAAATGCTGCGCTGAGCCCTCATACATGCCGCCTTCCGCGCATAAACTTAGACGGAGGGGGTGGCCCTGTATGTCCGGATGCACAACGAGACGGCGCCGTGCGCTGACCCGGCGGCAGAAGACCGCTGCCGCGCTGGTCTTGCTGACACTTTCGTTTATTGTGTTTCTGATCCCCGCGGTGCGTTTTTTCCGCACGCTCACCGGCTCCATGGCGGTCTCCAACGCCTCGGATCTGATCACCCGCACGGTCAGCGACATCGTCGGGGAGAAGATGCAGGAACTGGACGCCCGGGAGAACGGAGGCTTTGTGTCCTTCGAGAAGGATTCCGGCGGCGCGATCACGGCCATCGTGACGGACACGGCGCGGATCAACGTCCTGTCCTCCGAGCTGCTGACCGCCGTGGTCCGCGCTTCGGACGCCGGGGACTTTGACCTGCGCGTGCCGCTGGGAGATCTGCTCGGCAGCAGCTTTTTCCTCGGCCGAGGGCCGCGGATCCCGGTGCGCATCACGCTGCTGACGTCCTCGCGTGTATATTACCGCAACGTTCTCACCGACGCGGGGATCAACCAGACCAAGCACCAGCTCCTGCTGGTGGTGCAGGTGGACGCGGACGTTCTGCTCCCCTGGGACATCCGCTCGGCGCAGATCGTCACCGAGGTGCTGATCGCCGAGACCGTCGTCGTCGGCCGGGTGCCGGAGACCTATGTAACGCTCGGATAACAAAAAGAGAGGTCATACGATATGGATCGCAGCGAATACGCCCAACTGCAGAAAACGATCAAATACCACATGGATCGTTATTACAATCAGGATGAGCCGGAGATCTCGGACTATGAGTACGACCAGCTCATGAGCCGGCTCAAGGCCGCCGAACGCGAACACCCCGAGTGGGTCACGCCCGAGTCGCCGACCCAGATCATCGGCGGCGTGGCCAAGCGGGAGGCCGGCGTCAAGGTCGAGCACAACGTGCCCATGCTGTCCATCGAGGACGTGTTCACCTACGACGACGTGGCCGCCTGGGTCGAAAAGGTCCACGCCCTCCATCCCGGCTGCCGCTTCTCCGTGGAGACGAAGATCGACGGGCTTTCCATGTCTCTGCGCTACCGGCGCTCCGAACAGACGGGGAAGCTCACGCTTACGATGGCGGAGACCCGGGGCGACGGCCGCGTCGGCGAGGATGTGACGCTCAACGCGCTGACCATTCCCGACGTGCGCCGGGAGCTGGATCTGCCCTGCGAGTATCTGGAGCTCCGCGGCGAGGTATACATGACCCACGAGGCCTTTTTCCGCTACAACGAGCTCATGGAGGAGGCGGGGAAAAAGCCCGCAGCCAACCCCCGCAACCTGGCCGCCGGGACTCTCCGGCAGCTGGATGCCTCCGTCACACGGGAGCGGGGGCTGAGCCTGCTTGTCTTCAACATCCAGGACTGCCGGCCGAGGTCCTTCATGGCCAGCCATATCGCCGGCATGGACGCCCTGGCCGCGGCGGGCGTGCATGTGGTCTATCACACCATGTGCGAAACTGTGCAGGAGGTCCTCGCCGCCATCGGCCGGATCGGTGACATGCGCGAGGAGCTGCCCTATGATATCGACGGCGCGGTGGTCAAGCTCGACGACGTGCAGATGCGGGACGATTTTCCCGCGGGCAGCAAGTACGCACCCGGGCATATCGCCTACAAGTATCCGCCCGAGGAGCGGGTCGTCACGATGGACGAGATCGAGGTCACGGTGGGCCGCACCGGCAAGCTGGGCTTCATCGGTCACGTCTCCGACGCCGAGACCGGCAGGCCGGCCCGGCTGTGCGGCACCAACGTGAGCCGCGTCACGCTCCACAACCAGGACTACATGCGCGAGAAGCATGTGGGCGTCGGGGGGAAATACCTTCTCAAAAAGTCCGGCGACATCATTCCCAAGCTCGGGGACGTCGTCGCCGAGCCCGCGGAGCTGTTCACCGTCCCCGCGGTGTGCCCGATCTGCGGTGAGCCGGTGGTCCGGGAGGAGGACACCGCCGACGTGCGCTGCGTCAGCCCGGCCTGCCCGGCGCAGCTGACGAGGACCATTTCGTATTTCTGCTCGCGGCCGGCCATGGATATCATGGGCCTGGGCGAGACGCTGATCGACGCGCTGGTCGGCGGCGGTTATCTGAAGGATTACGCGGATATCTACGCTCTGGCCGAACACCGTGACGAGCTGATCGAGAAGGGCATCATCGGCCGGGAGAAAAACACGGACAAGCTGCTGGAAAACATCGAGCGCTCCAAACAGAACGATCCGGTCCGGCTGCTGACGGCTCTCGGGATCCGCAACGTCGGCCAGTCCACGGCAAGAGCGCTGATGGAGCGCTTCGGCTCCATCGACGCGCTCGCGTCCGCCGGGATCGACGAGCTCTCCGCCGTGCAAGACATCGGCCCCGCCACGGCACAGTGCCTGTACGATTTCTTCCGCAACGAGGAGGACCGGATCATTCTCGGAAAGCTCCGCGACCGGGGCGTGAACATGGTCATGCCGGAGACGATCCAGCTCTCGGCAAAGCTGCAGGGGCTGACCTTCGTGGTCACGGGTACTCTGGAGCACTACGGCCGCAAGGATATCGAGGAGCTGATCCTCGCCCACGGCGGCAAGGCGACGGGCTCCGTGAGCAAAAAGACCAGCTATGTGGTGGCCGGTGAAAACGCCGGCGGCAAGCTGGAGAAGGCGCGTTCGCTGGGCGTACCGGTCCTGACGGAAGAAGAATTTCAAGCCATGCTGCGCTGATGCGCGCCAAACATACAACAGCCGTTCCGGTTTTCCGGAACGGCTGTTTTTCGGTTGTTTTGCCGCGGATGCGACGGATCAGTACTTGCCGTAGAGCTCCACGGACTCGAGCAGCGCTTCCATGTTCTCCACGGGGGCGTCCTCGATGCTGTAGCCGGTGGTGAAGAGATAGCCGCCGCCCGGCGCCATGATGTCGAGGGTCTTTTTGACCTCTTCACGGATCCGCTCGGGGGTGCCGTAGCGCACGGTGTACACGGGGAAGCCGCCCATCAGGCAGGCGATGTCTCCCAGCTCCTTCTTGGCCAGCGCCAGGTCCACGTTTTCGAAGTGGTAAACCACCTTGTTCTCGGGCACTTCCTTGAGGTATTTGAGCCGTGTGTTGTAGGAACCCTCGGTATAGACCACCGGGGTGATGCCGTTGTCGATCAGCGCGAGGATCCACTGCTGCAGATAGGGCCAGTAGAGCTCTCTGTAATCCTCGTCGCTGATAAAGTTGTCAAAGCCCTTGTGGAGCATGACCCAGCCGTACTTGCTGCCGGTCATCCTGCAGAAGTCCAGCGTGCCTTTGATGTGATACTTGACAAACAGGTCCAGCGCTTTCTTGACGTTGTCCCGCTCCTCGATCAGGTCGGGCATCATGCCGAAGGTGCCGCGCAGCGTATCGCCGAGCATGTCGAAGGCCGTGGCGGAGCCGCCGCCGGAGATGGAGTAATAGCCCAGCTCTCCGAGCTTGGCGCTGTATTTGGCGATGACATCGTTGAAGCGCTGCTGCTCCTCCGCGGCGGCCAGCAGACGCTTGTAGACCGGGATCATCTGGGGGGAGGTCAGCATGCCCTGGGCGCCGCCGAGGACCAGATTGTAGTAGTCCAGATTCGCGGTGAAGTCCAGCACACCCATGGTCCGGGGCAGATGCTTGGTCAGCCAGAATTCGGCCGGATGGTCGAAGAACTCGTCGTATTCGTCGGCCTCCAGGGTGGGGAATTCGATGAACTGATAGGTGTTGTTCACATCGAGGCCCTTCGGGTCGCCGGGCCAGCGGGCGTTCTTCGGGTCAAGGTTCTCGAATACCTTCGCCGCGGGAGTGAAGGTGCTCACGGAGGCGGTGTCCGTATAGCTGTACTTGGTGTAGAAGTCCAGCATGGCCTGGCAGGCGGCCTCGTGGTCGATCATGCTCTCCGCCATGGTCAGACCGGCCTTCTTGATGGCGTAGGTGCCTACCATCAGCACATTGGGCACCCGGTCGGGAGTCTTGTTCGCCACGGCTGTTTCGCAGCGCAGCTTGCGTTCCTCGTATTTTTTCGCGTAGAATTCTGTCATTTTTATTCCTCCTCAAAAATAAACATGACGGCTTCCTGCTTACAATACGATTATAAACAGGGCGCGGACACGGTAGTATGTCCTGCCTGAACAAATATCGGCGCCCCGGCCGCGGCCGTTTTTGTTACTTGAAGTTTTTTGCGGGCAGGGCCTTGACAAATGCTGATAATTAGAGTACGCTAACCATGTTAGAGAAAGCTAATTAACAGCTTTTCGGCAGAAGGGGGAAGAGGCAATGACGCTGAAGGAACTGGCTGTCGGGAAGTCCGCCGTGATCGCCGCTGTGGGCGGTCAGGGGGCGCTGCGGCAGCATTTTCTGGACATGGGTGTCATCCCCGGGGCCGAGGTCACCGCGGTGCGGCTGGCTCCCATGGGAGACCCGATGGAGCTGCGCATACACGGATATGAACTCACGCTGCGCCTGGCGGACGCCGACTGCATAGAGATCGAACCCATCGACGCGCCCCGGGAGAGAAAGCCTGTCCGACGCGGCAGGAGCGGCAGCGACCATCCCGGTCTGGGGGAGGAGGGACGCTTTCATCCCAGGGGAAGCGGCGATCCGCTGCCGGAGGGCACGGTGCTGTCCTTTGCCCTCGTCGGCAACCAGAACTGCGGTAAAACGACTCTGTTCAATCAGCTCACCGGGGCCAACCAGCATGTGGGCAACTTTCCCGGCGTGACCATCGACCGCAAAAGCGGGCCGATCCGGCATCATCCGAACACGCTCGTCACGGATCTGCCCGGTATTTATTCCATGTCGCCCTACAGCAGCGAGGAGGTCGTCTCCCGCAATTTCGTGCTCAACGACCACCCCCATGCCATCATCAACATCGTGGACGCCACGAATATAGAGCGCAACCTGTATCTGACCATGCAGCTCCTGGAGATGGAGATCCCCATGGTGGTGGCGCTGAACATGATGGACGAGGTCAGCGCCAACGGCGGCAGCATCGACGTGAGCGCCATGGAGGAAATGCTGGGCGTGCCGGTGGTGCCGATCTCCGCGGCAAAAAACCAGGGCGTGGACGAGCTTGTGCGCCACGCCGTCCACGTGGCCCATTATCAGGAAAAACCGGTGCGCCGGGACTTCTGCGGCGCCGGCGACCACAACGGCGCGGTACACCGCTGCATCCACGCGGTGGTCCATCTGATCGAGGACCACGCCCGGCGCGCCGGCCTTCCGGTGCGCTTTGCCGCCAGCAAGCTCATCGAGGGCGACGGGATCGTCCGGCAGCAGCTCGGCCTGGACGACAACGAACAGGAGCTGCTCGACCACATCATCAGACAGCTGGAATCCGAGCGGGGGCTCGATCACTGCGCGGCCATCGCGGAGATGCGCTTCGAGTATATCGAAAAGGTCTGCGCGTCGACCGTTGTGAAACCGGCGGAGAGCCGGGAGCACGCCCGCAGCCAGAGGATCGACCGGATCCTCACGGGCAAATATACCGCCATACCGATGTTCATCGGCATCATGGTGCTTGTCTTCTACCTGACGTTCAACGTGGTCGGCGCCTGGCTGCAGGGACTGCTGGAAGCGGGGGTGGACGCCCTGACGGCGCTGGCCGACGGCGCGCTGACCGCCGCCGGGGTCAACGCGGCGATCCACGATTTCGTCATCAGCGGCGTGTTTACCGGTGTGGGCAGCGTGCTGAGCTTCCTGCCGATCATCGTGACGCTGTTCTTCTTCCTCTCGATGCTGGAGGACAGCGGCTACATCGCCCGCGTCGCGTTCTTCATGGACAAGCTGCTGCGCAGGATCGGCCTGTCGGGCCGCAGCATCGTGCCGATGCTGATCGGCTTCGGCTGCACGGTGCCGGCGGTCATGGCTACCCGCACGCTGCCCAGCGAGCGGGACCGGCGCATGACGATCCTGCTCACGCCCTTCATGAGCTGCACGGCCAAGCTGCCGATCTACGCGTTCTTCGTCAGCGCCTTTTTCCCGCGCCGCGGCGGTCTCATCATGGCCGGGCTCTACGTGCTCGGCGTGGCGGCGGGGATACTGGCGGCGCTGCTCTACAAGGGGACGCTCTTCCGCGGCGAGGCTGTGCCCTTCGTGATGGAGCTGCCGAACTACCGTCTCCCCGGCATGAAAAACGTGATGCGCCTGCTGTGGGAGAAGGCCAGGGACTTTCTGCAGCGGGCCTTCTCCGTGATACTGATCGCCTCGGTGATCATCTGGTTCCTGCAGAGCTTTGATATACGCTTCAATCCGGTGAGCGACTCGCAAAACAGCATCCTGGCCCTCGTGGCGGGGCTGCTGGTGCCGCTGTTCATTCCCGCGGGACTGGGGGACTGGCGGGTCGTCACGGCGCTGATCAGCGGCTTCATGGCCAAAGAGAGCGTCGTGGCCACGCTGGAGGTGCTCTTCGGCGGCAGCGTTGGCACCGCCATTTCCACAGCAACGGCGGCTTCGCTGCTGGTGTTCAGCCTGCTCTACACGCCGTGTGTGGCGTCGATCGCCGCGATCCGGCGGGAGCTCGGCGCGCGGTGGGCCGCAGGCGTCGCGGTCTGGCAGTGCGCGCTGGCCTGGGCCGCCTCGGTCATCACGACGCTGATCTGTCATATGCTGGGGGTGGGGTGACGCGATGAATATCTGGGATATACTGATTCTGGCGCTGACTGCCGCTGCGGTGATCCTGGCGGTGCGCAGCCGGCTGCGGGCGAAGAAGAACGGAACGGGCTGCTGTCCCGGCTGCTGCGGGGACTGCGGCGCCGGCGCGGAGGGCTGCGCAGGCGCGCCGGGGAACAACGGGCAGGGCGGATGAAGACGGGGATCACGTGCGATCCATCGTTGACGAACTCCTGCAAACATGATAGACTGTTTGTCGGTATTTGACAGACAGTCTTTTTTTTCATACAGAAAAATTGGAGGGTTTAACAATTGGAACGGTCAAGAGTCATTTTCGGCAATGTGATCTCCGACGCGGACTATCAGAAGGCCGTGCACGGGAAGGAAAAGTATCGCAAAGAGCTCGGTGACGACAGCGGGACGGATTACTATTTCACGACGCGTCCCAACGAGGTGCTCGCGGATATCGGCGTACAGGAGCTCGTGCTCTCCGAAGCGCCCGGCACGGCGCTGCCGGAGAACGCCGTCATCGTCGGCAATATCCGCATGGGATACGGGCATTACCGCATCAGCGCGGCCATTGCCTCGGCCGCCCACGCCCTGGGGTACACGCCCTGCTGGCTGGATCTCAACGCGTTCCCCGAATCCACGGCCACGAAGCTGATCTCCAAACAGAACGATCTGTACTCCCTGGGCTCCCGGCTCTCACAGCAGTCAAAGCTGTTCAACACGGCGGTGTGGGAGCCGCTCAATTCCGAGGGCTTCCGCAAGCTGACCTACAACGCCTCGGATCAGAAGGCCTCGGAGCTCATGGAGCCGCTGCTCCGGCACCTGCCCAAGGACGTGCCGTATCTGGCCACGCACGCCTGGCCCGCCCAGGCGGCGATCCATGCGGGCTTCCGGAGAGTCGTGAACGTGATCCCGGACAACTGGCCCATGGCGCTGCATCTGGCTGAGGGGAGCATCCATACGGTCCAGACGCCCTCGGCCTTTCTCGGCTACAAGATGCTCCGCGGCATGGACAAAAAGCGCATACTCAAACCCATGCCGGAGGGCTCTGTGGTGTATACCGGCCACTACGTCGACGATGAGCTGGTCAAAAACATCGGGACCGACTGCGAAAAGCGCCTGGAACGGATGAGGACCGGACAGCCGAGACGGTATCTCCTTTCCGTGGGCGGCGCCGGCGCGCAGCAGAAGCTCTTCGAGGACATCATCCGCCATCTGCTGCCCCAGGCGGAGGCCGGGAAGGCCGCGCTGCTCATCAACGTCGGGGACCACCAGGACGTTTGGGAATCTCTGGTGAAGCAGATCCCTGCCCTGGGGGATGAGGCGCAGACCCATTTCAACGACTACGCCGCCGCGAAGGCCTTCATAGAAGCGGACGAGTTCCCCGGCGTGCAGGTATTCGGCGACGACGGGATTTTCGCGGCGGTATACCTGACGAACCTGCTGCTCCGCGGCTGCGACGTGCTGCTGACCAAGCCCGGCGAGCTGGCCTATTACCCGGTGCCGAAGCTGATGCTCCACCGGGTGGGCGGACACGAGGCCTGGGGAGCGATCCGCACCGCCGAGCTGGGCGATGGCACATATGAGTGCGAGAGGACCGGCGAGGTGCTGGCCATGCTCGACGAGATCACCTTCGGCGGCGAGATCCTGCCCATGTTGTGTCAGGGCGTCCTGCGCGCGAACGCCGCGGGCATTTACAACGGCGCTTACGAGGCCGTCAAGCTGGCCGTGAAATGAAAACACTCAGGAGAGGGAAAATGGAGAAAAAACCGATCACGAACAAGGTCCTGTGGATCTTTGCCGTCGGACAGTTCGGATGGAGCCTGCTCTCGGGCATCATCTCCACCTGGCTGGTCCACCTGTACACCGGCGTGCCCGCCAACGCGGGCGATACCAACGGCGTATTCGCCCGCTTTATCTCCCAGAATCCGCTGATCGCGTCCCTGACGCTCTTCGGCATCATCACGGCCGTTGGCCGGGTCTTCGACGCGGTCACCGACCCGCTGGTCGCCAGCTGGTCCGACCGGGCAGACTTCAAAGGCGGGCGCCGCATCCCGTTCATGAAGGCGGTGG
>JAFXYJ010000013.1 GCA_017541825.1 Oscillospiraceae bacterium
ATGGCGACGCGCTGCTTCTGTCCGCCGGAGAGCTGGGAGGGGTAGGCAGCGGCCTTGTCCGCCAGACCCACCAGCGAGAGCAGCTCCGCGGCGCGCTCGAGAGAATCCTTCCTCTTCCAGCCGGCGATCTCCAGCGGGTAGCAGATGTTCCCGAGCACGGTGCGCTGTTCGAGCAGGTTGAAGCCCTGGAAGATCATGCCGATGGACCGGCGGACCTGCAGCAGCTCCTTCCGGCTCATGGCCGTGAGTTCCCGGCCGTCCACGGTGACCGTGCCGGAGGTCGGACGCTCCAGCAGGTTGATGCATCGGACCAGCGTGGATTTGCCCGCGCCGGACAGACCGATGATGCCGAAGATCTCGCCGTCCTGCACAGTCAGCGTGATGCCGTGCAGGGCATGGACCTGGGCTTCTCCGGTGCCGAAATCCTTGACGATGTTTTTAAGCTCTATCAATCTCCCACAACTCCCAACCGTACCATAGAAAAAAGCGGACTGCCATCTGGCATCCCGCTTCAAGCAAACAGCGAAGCCGTTTCCGGCAGCGCAGGCAGTTTCTTAAAAAGCAGTCCGCAAATGGCGTTTTTCGGCACAGCGCATCATGCACATGCACATCCTGTACATGCACATCGCGTCCGTCATGCTGCGCCGGCCGTTCCGCATCTGCGAAAACTCCCTTCCGAGTCGATTTGTGCGAATTATAGCACCGTCATTCCGGGCTGTCAATATACTGACAAAACAATATTTGACACGCGGAAGGTCCCCGTCCGGGGGATTGTTTACAAGTCCGGGCCGCATATGCTATCATATCGGCAGGCCGGCAAAACAGTACGGCCGATGCATTATCCGGGAGGACGGGAATATGAGAAAAACCTGCACGGCGCTCCTTCTTATCCTAGCGCTGGGCTTGTCGTGCTGCGGCGCACAGCCGTCGGAGCCGGCATCCGAGAAGGCGCCGACGGTCTCTGCGCTACCGGAGACGGAGACTGACGGGGCCCCGGACGTCGCCTTTACCGCGGCGGACCGGGAGGGGAACACATGGGATGAGAGCGTTTTCGCCGCCCACAGCCTCACGATGATCAATTTCTGGGAGCCCTGGTGCGGGCCCTGCGTGAGGGAGCTGCCCGACCTGGAGCGCCTCTATGAGGAATATGCCGACCGGGGACTGCTGATCCTGGGCGTGTATGAGAGCACGGACATGGAGCGGGACGTGGACGCCGTGCTCGCCGACGCGGGCGTGACCTATCCGATCCTGCGCTATTCGGAGGCGTTCGACGTCTTCCGCTCGGGATATGTCCCCACCACGGTCTTCGTGGATCGGGAAGGGCATGTCGTCGGGGAGGGGAACGCCGCGGACGGGTCGCTGTATATCGGCTCCAATTCCTTTGAGGGCTGGGCGGAGATCGTCGAGGGACTGCTGTGAAAACGAACGCTGCGGCCCTTTGGCTCGCGATCGCCGGCGCCGCGCTGATCGGCGCGGGGATCTGGCTGGGACAGCCCGCTGCCGTGCTGGCCAAGGCCGCGCGCATATGTCTGGAGTGTGTGGGCATTGGATAGGAAAAGAACAGGCATACAGGCCGCGGCGGCGCTGCTGCAGAACGCGAATTTCAAAGGCTTTTTTTCGGGGAAGATCTATCAGGGCCCCCTCAAATCCGTATGCGTCCCCGGACTGAACTGCTATTCCTGCCCGGGGGCGGTGGGCGCGTGCCCCATCGGCTCGCTGCAGAGCTTTCTCGGCGCCGTCAGATTCCGGTTCCCGTATTATGTGCTGGGGCTCCTTCTCTTTTTCGGCGCGCTGCTGGGCAGGACGGTATGCGGGTTTCTGTGTCCCTTCGGTCTGCTGCAGGAGCTTTTGCACAGGATCCCTTTCGTAAAGAAAACCGACCGGTTCGCCGCCGACAGGCCCCTCCGCGCGCTCAAATACGCCGTGCTGGTCCTGCTCGTGATCGTCCTGCCCCTGTGCGCGGCGCTGACGCCCTTCTTCTGCAAATACGTCTGCCCCGCGGGGACGGCCGCCGGATTGCTGCTGGCGCTGCGCGACGGGCTCGTGCGCGCGCAGCTCGGCGGGATCTTCCTGTGGAAATGCGCCGTCCTCGCGCTGATCGTGCTCGGCAGCCTGATCGTGTGGCGGCCGTTCTGCAAGTATCTGTGTCCGCTGGGCGCGATCTACGGCTTCTTCAACCGGGTGTCGCTCCACAGGATGCGGCTGGATGCGGCAAAATGCATAGGCTGCGGGGCCTGCGCCGAGGCCTGCCGGATGTGCGTGGACCCTTCGCGTGCGCCCAACAGCAGCGAGTGTATCCGCTGCGGCGACTGCGTCCGCGCCTGCCCGACGGCGGCGCTGCACATCGGCTTCGGGGAGAGACCCAAAGAAAAAGAGCTCTGAGATCGAACTCAGAGCTCTTTTGTTCCGTAAGCATCACGATTGATACTCAAAGGTCATGCCGCAGATGGAGATCGTGTCTCCGTCCCGGATGCCCAGACTTTCCATGTGCTCATACACGCCGTTTTCCCGCAGGATGCGGTCGAAGAACATGCGGCTTTCATAATCTCCGAAGTTGACCGTGGACACCAGACGGTCCATCCAGGGCCCCTCGGCGTACCAGACGCCGTCGTCCTCGTAGATCTCCAGATCCTCAGCGCTGCCGAGATCCGGCTCGGGCGGGACGTAGTCCGGCTCATAGACCGTGATGGGCGGCAGCGTGGCCAGCAGCGCGGCGGCGCGCTGCATCAGCTCCCTGGTGCCCGCCGTCGTGGCTGCCGAGAGCTCATAAAACTCGTAGCCCAGTTCCGTGACGTGTTTTTTCAGCCGTTCCAGCCCTTCGTGGTCATCGCCGAGCAGATCGCACTTGTTGGCGGCCACGATCATCGGCCGCGAAGCCAGCTCCGGAGAGTATTCGGCCAGCTCCCGGTTGATTGTCTCAAAATCCTCCACCGGATCGCGGCCCTCGCTGCCCGCCGCGTCCACGACATGGATGAGCAGACGGCAGCGGTCGATATGCCGCAGAAAGTCGTGGCCCAGACCTACGCCCTCGCTGGCGCCCTCGATGATGCCGGGGATGTCGGCCAGCACGAAGGACGCGCCTTCGGCCACATAGACCACGCCCAGGTTGGGGGAGAGAGTCGTGAAGTGGTAATCCGCGATCTTGGGCCGGGCGCGGGAGACCGAGGAGAGCAGCGTGGATTTGCCCACGTTGGGAAAGCCCACGAGCCCCACGTCAGCCAGCAGCTTGAGCTCCAGGATCAGCTCCCGGCTCTCCCCGGCGATGCCGGGCTTGGCGAAGCGCGGCACCTGCCTGGTCGGCGTGGCAAAATGCTGGTTGCCCCAGCCGCCGCGCCCGCCCCTGGCGGCGACGAAGGGCTCGTTCCCGGACATGTCGGCCATGATGCCGCCGGTCTCCCTGTCGCGCACCAGCGTGCCCCGGGGGACCCGGATCGTGACAGACTCGCCGTCCCTGCCGGAACAGCGCTTGTTCTGGCCGTTGGCGCCGTCGCCGGCGGTGAACTTGCGCTTGTAGCGGAAGTCCATCAGCGTGGACATGTGATCGTCCACGACGATGATCACATCGCCGCCGCGGCCGCCGTCGCCGCCGTCGGGACCGCCCGCAGCGACGAACTTCTCCCGGTGGAAGCTGACGGCGCCGTCGCCGCCCTTGCCGGCGCGGACCGTGATGCTGACCTTATCCACAAAACCGTTGCTCATTACAATTCACCTGTTCAGATAAGAAAAGAGGGGACCGACTGCCTTGTCCGTCCCCTCTGGCTGTTTACTGCGCGATCTCTTCGTAAACAGAGACCTTCTTGCGGTCCTTGCCCATGCGCTCGAACTTCACGGTGCCGTCCACGAGAGCAAACAGAGTGTCGTCTCCGCCGATGCCCACGTTGGTGCCGGGGTGAATCTTTGTCCCGCGCTGTCTGACAAGGATGTTGCCGGCCAGAACGAACTGACCGTCGGCCCGCTTGGCGCCCAGACGCTTGGACTTGCTGTCGCGGCCGTTCCGGGTGCTGCCCATGCCTTTTTTATGTGCCATTTTGCATTACACCTCCAGTTGTCAAATAGTATGGGACTTTACGCGTTGATGGCGTTGATGGTGACCTTGGTGTAGGGCTGACGATGGCCCTGGGTACGCCGATAGTTCTTCTTGGGCTTCATCTTGTAGACGCGGA
>JAFXYJ010000115.1 GCA_017541825.1 Oscillospiraceae bacterium
GCTCCCCAGGTCGCGATCATAGATCGCTCCCCGCTTTGGCTACAAATGCGCCCCCGGCGCAATTGCTTAACGCGTCGCGCCCTGGCTGTCTTTTCTCATGCATGAATTCCCCGTTCACAAAAACACAGCCGCACAGCGGAGGGCCGAAGTTGTCGACGAGGCCCGCAGCGTCGGCGCGGCTGTGTTTTTGAAAGGACGAGCAGCGGAGTGAATGAGCTTTCGAGCCTGCGAGGAAGCGAACGATACGCAGCTTGCGAGGACGCGAAAAGACCCGCAAAAATGCGATATAACGTCGGAAACGCAGCTGATCCGAGCAAAAGGGATTCCCATGGAAAAATGCGCATTACCTCGGATAACCGCCCACAATGGAGCTGGATGCTTAAAACCCCGGCAACGGGAAAATACAAATTCTCCATGCCGGTATTGCCGCCGGAGCAAAAGCGCCTGCTTCGGTCGGACGACCGGCAGGCGCTTTTGCCGATAAACGGATAATTTCAGTTGTTCGCTCAAACGAAAACGCCGATCACGTCCAAGGCGTCCAGGACCGCGTCCTCGTCGGCGCCGGGGGCGAGCTCGATATAGAGGATTTTCTCCTCCTTGTTCGCCTTGCCCCGGGCGGAGACGACTTCCGGACGGCCCGTCAGCATCCGGCAGATATCGTCGGCGCACTGCTGACAGTGCATTTTTCCCACGCAGGACCGGCAGGGAAGGTAGGAATACTTCAGCTCGAGCATTTCAGCCCTCCCACAGACATGCGGGGTATGTGCCGTCTGCCTTCAGCTGGGAGAGGGCCGCGCGCACAGAGGGCAGATCCTCCCGGTAGGTCACGCCGTGCCAGGTCTCTTCGCAGGGCAGCAGCCGGATCCTGGCGCCGTGCTCCCGCATCTCCGCGTCCGCCACGCCGGGCAGGAAATACTCGGCCTTTTCGGGGCTTTTGGGCATGTCGTTACGCAGAAAAGCCTCGAAACGGCGGTCGATGGCGTCCATCATGCCCCGTTGGAAGCCCCAGAAATTCATGCTCACCAGTGTATCGCCGGACAGGGGCGTCCAATGCTCCCCGTCCTCGGTGAAGGCCGCGTCGGCGCCGCGCTTTTCCACCCGGGTACGCTCGGTGATGGAGGTCATGAAGCCGTCCTTTTCCTCACAGATCCCCCGGGCCACGCTGCCGAATTCCGTGACCGTGTTGCGCAGACGGTAGCCCACCATGGCGTGCTCGTCCTCCGGCGCGCCGGAGGTCAGGAAGCCGCTCAGAGCCTGAAAAGCCGTGGGACCGTAGAAATCGTCGGCGTTGATGACCGCGAAGGGGCCGTCGATGAGCCTGCGGCAGGACCGCACCGCGTGGGCGGTACCCCAGGGCTTGACCCGGCCCGCCGGGACCGCAAAGCCCTCGGGCAGGTCGTCGAGGGACTGGACGGCGAAGGCCGTACGCATCCGTCCGCCCACGCGGGGCTCCACGATGTCCCGCAGGGCGGATTCGTTTTCCTCCTTGACCACGAACACCGCCGCGCCGAAGCCGGCGCGCCAGGCGTCATACAGCGAGTAATCCATGATGATCTCGCCCCGGTCGCCCACGGGCTCCATCTGCTTGAGCCCGCCGAAACGGCTGCCGAGGCCCGCGGCCATGATGATGAGCGTCGGTTTTTCCATCTCAGAGATCGCCTCCGTAACCGTCGGGATTTTTGCTCTGCCAGTTCCAGGTGTCGCGGCACATGTCCTCCAGAGACAGCTCCGACTTCCAGCCCAGCAGCCGCAGACTTTTGGACGGGTCGGCGTAAACCCGCGCCACATCGCCCGGCCGCCGGGGGGCGATCCGGAAGGGGATCTTCACGCCGGTGGCCTTTTCAAAGGCACGGACCATTTCCAGAACGCTGCAGGGCGCGCCGGTGCCGAGGTTGAACACCTCGGTGCCGGTGACCTTTTCCATATAGTTCATGGCCGCCACATGGCCGCGGGCGAGGTCCACGACGTGGATGTAATCCCGGATGCCGGTGCCGTCGGGCGTGTCGTAGTCGTTGCCGAAGATGTTCAGATGGTCCCGCCGCCCGGCGGCGGTCTGGGAGATGAAGGGCATCAGGTTGTTGGGGATGCCCCGGGGATCCTCGCCGATGAGGCCGCTGGGATGGGCGCCCACGGGATTGAAATACCGCAGCAGGATCACCGACCAGTCGCCCCGGGCCTCGGCCTCGGCGCGCAGGATCTGCTCGCACATGAATTTGGTCCAGCCGTAGGGGTTGGTGCACCCGCCGGTGCGGGACTCCTCATTGACGGGCATGACGTTGTCCGGGGAGTAGACCGTGGCGGAGGAGGAAAATATGATTTTCTTCACGCCGTGCTCGGCCATGGCGCGGCAGAGATTGATTGTGGAATTGAGGTTGTTTTCAAAGTACAGCAGCGGCTTGGCCACGCTCTCGCCCACGGCCTTGAGCCCGGCGAAGTGGAGCACGCAGTCGAAGCGGTGGGACGCGAAGACGGCGTCCACCGCGGCCGATTCCCGCAGATCGCACTCGATGAACTCGACCGCGCGGCCGGTGATGCGCTCGACCCGGCGCAGGCTCTCCGCGCTGGAATTGACGAGGTTGTCGGCCACGACCACGCTGTGGCCCGCCTCGAGCAGCTCCACGCAGGTGTGGCTGCCGATATAGCCGGTGCCGCCGGTGACAAATACGTTCATATGTGTTCCTCCGTTGCCGCGTTCATCGGTCTTTGCCCGCCGAGCCGTCCACCGCGTACTCGAGCAGCGGCGCGGCGTCGATGCCCTCGCATCCCGCGAGGAAGGGCGCCAGCTCCCGGGCGATCGCGCGCACGCCGCCGGCGCGGTCGCTCTCAATGTTCAGCGGCAGGATCGGGTCATGGAGCGACAGGCGCAGCAAAAACCAGCCGTCGCCGTGCTTCGCATCCAGGGACACGCGCACACCCTCGTAATTCTCCGGCTCGATCGCCCAGCCGG
This sequence comes from Oscillospiraceae bacterium, assembly GCA_017541825.1. Lineage (GTDB taxonomy): Bacteria > Bacillota > Clostridia > Oscillospirales > Oscillospiraceae > Apopatocola. The sequence goes on from JAFXYJ010000115.1 coordinate 2,948, forward strand.
GCCGGGCGGCCGCATACCGGTCCAGCGCCGCGAGCACGGTCTCCCCCGCGGAGCGGAAGTCCGGCGCGGTTACGCGCATGCGGAATTCCCGGCTCTCGGCGGGCTCGGGCAGCCCCTCCAGCAGCGTCTCCAGCCGACGGCCGCAGGCGAGCTCGATGAGCATTTTCGTGATCAGATACGCTCCGTCGTCGAGGAACCAGTTCTCCTTCATGGCGCCGTGACCGGAGGTCTCCATGGCCAGCTGGCAGTCCTGCCCCTCGGCGTTGAGGCGCAGCGCCTCATTGATCACGTTGCGGTAGCCGCGCTTGAAACGCCGGTGTACGCCGCCGCGGCGGGCGATGAAAGCGGCCAGGCCCGTGGAGGTGATCGAGTCTGTGACGACGGCCGTGCCCGGGTGCTCCCGCAGGACGATGGCGGACATCAGGGCGATGAGCCGGTTGCGGTTGAGCTCCCCGCCGTCGGCCAGGACGGCGCCGGCCCGATCCACGTCGGTGTCGAAGATCACGCCCAGATCGGCATGGCTGGCCAGAACCGCGGCGCGGATGCTCTCCATGGCCTCGGGCAGCTCCGGGTTGGGCACGTGGTTGGGGAAGCGCCCGTCCGGCTCCAGGTACAGGCTGCCGCTCACGTCCGCCCCGAGGGGGGCGAGCACCTTTTCGGCAAAGAAGCCGCCCGCGCCGTTGCCCGCGTCCACGACGATCCTGTATCCGGCCAGCGGCGCTTCCCGGCCGGCGGCGGAGACGATCTTGTCCCGGAGCTGCGCGGCGTATACGTCGAGGAAGGCGCCGCGTTCCACGCTCCCGCCGGGCCGTTCCCCGAGAGGCTCCGTTCCCAGCGCGAGGATCCGCTTTATATCGGCGCTCTCCGCACCGCCGGAGGCGGTGAAGAATTTGAGTCCGTTCCGGTTCCATGGCAGATGGCTGGCCGTGATCATCACGGCTCCGTCAAAGAGGAATCCGGGCGTGACAGTCGTCATGAACATGGCCGGCGTGGTGCACAGGCCCATGTCGGTCACCGCCGCGCCGGCGGCGGCAAGCTCGGAGGCCAGCCAGCCGGCGATCGTCTCCCCCGAGAGCCGGGAGTCCCGGCCGACGGCCAGGCGCAGCGCGGCGCCGGGCGCGCGGCGGTCGGAAAGCCATCGGAAAAAGCCCCGGGCGATATGCCGCACCGCGTCCTCGGTAAGCGTCACGTCCTCGCCGGGGATGCCGGCCAGCGCCACGCCCCGGATATCGCTGCCGTTCTGCAGAGTACTGTAATCCATAATACCGTCCTGTCTGCGCCCGCAGGGGCGCCTTTCGATCGGCTAAATCTTATCATGGCGGCAGGCAAAAAGCAACACCTGCGGTTTATTGACACAGACGCCGCGGCTGGGTTATTCTCAACGGTGAGAGGAGGCGGCGCCTATGCTGGAACTGAGTGACATCACCCTGCGGCTGCGTGCGGACGACCGGACGCTGACCGAGGGCTTTTCCTTCACGCTCTCCCGGGGCGACCGGGCCGTGCTCATCGGCGAGGAGGGCAACGGTAAATCCACGCTGCTCCGGTACATCGTCGACCCCGGCTCCGTGGAGGCCTACTGCGAGTGCTCCGGCCGGGTCTCCGCCTCCGGGCCCGTCGGATACCTGCCGCAGAGCATGCCCGACGCCCTGCGGGAGCTGACGGCGGCGGAGTATTTCGGCTCGGCCGCGTATTACGATCACCTCGGCGTCCTCGGCGAGCTCGGGATAGACACAGACTTCCTGTCCTCCGATCGGAAGCTGGGCACCCTCTCCGGCGGGGAGAAGGTGCGCGCGCAGCTGGCGCGTATGCTGATGGACGACCCGGACGTGCTGCTGCTGGACGAACCCACCAACGACCTGGACATCCCCACCCTCGAGTGGCTGGAACGGTTTTTGAACACGGCCCGCCAGCCGGTGCTGTTCATCTCCCACGACGAGACGCTCATTGAGAACACCGCCAACGTGATCATCCATATCGAGCAGCTCCTGCACAAGCGGGAGACGAAGATCACGGTGACCCGCGCGCCTTACCGGGAATATCTCCGGCGTCGGGGCCGCCTCTTCGAGCACCAGAACCAGGTGGCCTTCAAGCAGCGCGCCGACTATGACAGGCAGATGCAGCGCTGGCGGCAGATCCACGACCGGGTCGAGCACGAGCAGCAGACGATCTCCCGGGGCGATCCACACGGCGGGCGGCTGCTGAAAAAGAAGATGCGCTCGGTGCAGGCCACGGGGCGCAGACTGGAACGGGCCGCCGAGGACTTTACCGATTTCGCCCATCAGGAGGAGGCTATCCTGACCCGCTTCGACGAGGATATCCGTCTGCCCGCGGGCAAATCGGTGCTGGACTTCTCCCTCGGCCGGCTCGCCGTCGGAGATCGGGAGCTGGCCAGGAACATCCGGCTAAGCGTCACCGGAGGCGAGCCGGTGGGCATCATCGGCCCCACCGGCGCGGGCAAATCCACGCTGCTCGAGCTCCTCTGGGAGGAGCTGCGCGCCCGCCGGGACATCACCGCGGCGTGGATGCCGCAGGACTACGCCCGGGCGCTGCCCTTCGACAAAACGCCGATCGGGTTCCTGACGCGCAGCGGCTCCAGGGAGGAGTCGGTGCTCATCCACAACCGCCTGGCCAGCATGCGCTTCACCTTTGAGGAGATGAACGGTCCCATCGCTGCCCTCAGCGGCGGCCAGCGGGCCAAACTGCTGTTCCTCGACATGGTGCTGCGGCGCGCGGACGTGCTGCTGCTCGATGAGCCCACGCGGAATTTTTCCCCGCTGTCCGCGCCGGTGGTGCGCGAGGCGCTGCGCGCCTTCGGCGGGGCGATCATCAGCGTGTCCCACGACCGGAAATATCTCGCCGAGGTCTGTACCGCCGTGTACGAGCTCACACCGGAGGGCCTGGTGAAGCGGTGAAATAAAACGGCATGATCCCCCTGCCGGGAGCATACGATGCTCACCGGGAGGGGGATCACCATGTCTCGCAGGTGGAGTGCGTTCTGCGCGGCGGCGGTAGCCGCGCGTTTTCTTTTCTGGATGGCCGTCCCGGGCCCGGCGCTCCCGGCAGAGGCGGGGAGCGCCGCCTCGGTCC
>JAFXYJ010000116.1 GCA_017541825.1 Oscillospiraceae bacterium
CAACATCAACGCCGACACCGCCGCGGCGTGCATCGCCGGGGCGCTGGGCGCCGACCGTCTCATCATGATGACCGATATCGCCGGGGTGCTGCGCGACAAGTCCGACCCCTCCACGCTGATCCCCAAGCTGACCATCGACGAGGCCGTGGAGCTGTTCCGGCAGGACATCATCGCCGGGGGGATGATCCCCAAGGTGGAGTGCTGCATCGACGCGCTGCTGCGCGGCGTGGACAGCGCCATCATCATGGACGGGCGGGTGCCCCATTCCATCCTCATGGAGCTGCTGACCGACGAGGGCGCCGGCACCATGGTAGTCAAATGAGACCCGCTTCGCTGGGCTCTCATTTGAGAAGGCTGCAGAGCGCTGCAGCGCACTCGCTTACGCTCACACGTTTGCGCTCTGAGCGGTATTTTTCCCGACGTACACGCCGCCGGGAAAAATGTGCCCACATTCTATTTGCGCTTGCGAGCGCAAACTCTGCGAGGCTTTTTATCCGTTTTTGTCCGCTGCGAAACCTGTTTTGCTGTGAATCCTAAAAGGAGAATGACAATGTCCGACATCAAAGCCATCGATAAAGAATATGTGGCCAACACCTACGCCCGCTTCCCGGTGCAGCTCGTCCGCGGGAAGGGCTCGCTGCTCTGGGACGACGAAGGAAAGGAGTACATCGACCTGGGCAGCGGCATCGCCGTCAACGCCTTCGGCATCGCCGACGACGAGTGGCGCGCGGCCGTCACGGCCCAGCTCGGGGAGCTGCAGCACGCCTCCAACCTGTATTACACCGGCCCCTGCGCCCTGCTGGCGGAGCAGCTCTGCCTGCGCACCGGCATGAAAAAGGTGTTCTTTGCCAACTCCGGCGCCGAGGCCAACGAGGGCGCGATCAAGGCCGCCCGCAAATACGCCGCGGAGAAGAAGGGCGCCGACCACTTTACGATCGTCACGCTGCGCAACAGCTTCCACGGCCGCACGATCACGGCCCTGGCCGCCACCGGTCAGGACCACTATCACAAGCTGTTTCAGCCGCTGACCCCGGGCTTCGTCCACGCCGAGGCCAACAACTTCGACGATCTCAAGGCCCTGGCCCTGGAAAACAAGGCCGCGGCCGTCATGATCGAATGCGTTCAGGGCGAGGGCGGCGTCCTCCCGCTGGAGGCGGACTTTGTCCGGCGCATCGCCGAGCTCTGCGCGCAGGAGGACATCCTGCTGATCGTGGACGAGGTGCAGACCGGCAACGGCCGCACCGGGGCGCTGTACGCCTATATGAATTTCGGCGTCATGCCCGACATCGTCTCCACGGCCAAGGGCCTGGGCGGCGGGCTGCCCCTGGGCGCGGTGCTGCTGGGCGAAAAGGTCAGGGACACCTTCGGTCCCGGCGACCACGGCTCCACCTTCGGCGGGAACCCGGTGTGCTGCGCCGGCGCGCTGAACGTGCTCGGACGCATCGACGACGCGCTCCTCGCCTCGGTGCGGGAAAAGAGCGATTATATCTTCTCTGCGCTCACCGGCGCTCCCGGCGTCGAAAGCGTCAGCGGCATGGGGCTGATGATCGGCGTCAAGACCGTGAAGCCCGCCGCCGAGGTCGTGGCCCGCTGCCGGGAAAACGGCGTGCTGTGCCTGACGGCCAAGGACCGGGTCCGGCTGCTGCCGGCGCTGAACATCCCGACGGAGCTGCTCGAAAAAGCCGTAGCGGTCATCAGGGCCGCCTGTGAATGAGGTGTGACGATGGATTTTCAAGGCAGGAGCTTTCTAACGCTCCTCGACTATACCCCCGAGGAGATCGACGCGCTGCTGGCCCTTGCCGCGGAGCTGAAGGCAAAGAAAAAGGCGGGGATCCACCACCGGCTCCACGAGGGCAAGAGCGTGGCGCTGATCTTCGAGAAGACCAGCACCCGGACCCGCTGCGCCTTTGAGGTAGCCGCCGCGGATCTGGGCATGCACCCGGTCTATCTCGACCCGGTCAGCTCCCAGCTCGGCAAAAAGGAGAGCATCGCGGACACGGCCCGGGTGCTGGGCCGGATGTTCGACGGCATCGAGTACCGGGGCTTCGGTCAGGAGCGGGTAGAGGCGCTGGCGAAGTACGCCGGCGTGCCCGTGTGGAACGGGCTGACCAATGAGTTCCACCCCACCCAGGTGCTGGCCGATCTGATGACGATCCGGGAGCATTTCGGCGGTCTTCGGGGCAAAAAGCTCGTCTTTCTCGGCGACGCCCGCTACAACATGGCCAACTCCCTCATGGTCGGCTGCGCCAAAATGGGGCTGCACTTCGTCGCCGGCGCGCCGGAAAAATACTTCCCCAACGCCGCGCTGACGGAAAAGTGCCGCGCCGTCGCCGCCCGGACCGGGGCCGAGCTGTCCTTTGAGACCGATCCCGCCGCCGCCGTGAAGGGCGCGGACGTGATATACACCGACGTTTGGGTGTCCATGGGCGAGAGCGATGACGTCTGGGCCGAGCGCATCGGCGATCTGACTCCCTATCGGGTCACCGCCGCGCTGATGGACGCCGCCGGGGAGCAGTGCCGGTTCATGCACTGTCTGCCGGCCTACCACGACCTGGAGACCGCCAACGGCGCGGCCGTCTACGAAAAGTTCGGCATCGACTGCATGGAGGTAACCGACGAGGTCTTCGAGGGGCCGCGCTCCATCGTGTTCGACGAGGCCGAAAACCGGATGCACACGATCAAGGCCGTCATGGCGGCCACGCTGCCGCAGGCTTCGCATCCCTCGCTCTGACCGCAGGCGGCAGAGCTCACTCACTCCGCTGTTCCGCCTTTTGCCCGCACGTCCGCTCTGCCGGGCTGTGCCCGCGGTTCGGAACAGCCGTTCTGGAGATCATCTCATGGAAAAAGCCTATCTTGTACTGTCCAACGGCATGGTCTTCCCCGGCGAGCGCATCGGCGCGGCCGGGGAGACCACCGGCGAGCTGGTTTTCACCACCGGCATGGTCGGCTATCTCGAAACGCTGACCGACCCCAGCTACGCCGGGCAGATCATCATGCAGACCTTCCCGCTCATCGGCAACTACGGCCTGATCCCCGAGGATTTTGAGGGCGAATGCCGTGCCCGCGGCTACGTGGTGCGGGAGCTCTGCGGCCGGCCCTCCAATTTCCGCAGCGAGGATGCCCTGGATCGGTTTTTGACCGGGCAGGGCATCGCGGGCATCTGCGGGGTGGACACCCGCGCCGTCACCCGGATCATCCGGGAGGAGGGCGTGATGAACGCGCGCATCTGCGCGGAGGTCCCGGCCGATCTGTCGGAGATCCGGGACTACGCCGTCACCGGCGCCGTCGCCCTGGCCGGGCGCCGCGCCCCGGAGGAATTCCCCGCCGAGGGCCCGGAGCGCTTTCATGTGGCGCTCCTCGACTACGGCGCCAAGCGCAACATCATCCGCAGTCTGACCCGGCGGGGCTGCCGGGTCACCGCGCTGCCCCACGACGCCTCCGCGGCGGACGTGCTCTCTCTGCGGCCCGACGGGATCATGCTCTCCAACGGCCCCGGGGACCCGGCGGAAAACGTCCGGGAGATCGCCGAGCTGACAAAGCTGATCGGCGCTGTGCCGGTGTTCGGCATCTGTCTGGGCCATCAGCTGGCCGCCCTGGCCATGGGCGGCCGGACCGTGAAGCTCAAGTACGGCCACCGGGGCGGCAATCAGCCCGTCCGGCGCCTCGCCGACGGGCGCACCTTCATCACCAGCCAGAACCACGGCTACGCCGTCGTGTCAGAGAGCATGCGCTCGATCGCCGAGCTCAGCTGGGTCAACGCCAACGATATGAGCTGCGAGGGCCTTGACTACCCCGGACGGCACTGCTTCACCGTGCAGTTCCATCCCGAGGCCTGCTCCGGCCCGCGGGACACCGGTTTCCTCTTCGACCGGTTCATCGCCATGATGGGAGGCGACGACAATGCCCAGAGATAAGAGCATACAAAAGGTCCTCGTCATCGGCTCGGGGCCCATCGTCATCGGCCAGGCCGCGGAGTTCGACTACGCCGGGGCCCAGGCCTGCCGCGTGCTGCGCCAGGAGGGCGTGACCACTGTGCTGGTCAACTCCAACCCGGCCACGATCATGACCGACAAGCATCTGGCCGACGCGATCTATCTCGAGCCGCTGACCGCCGAGACCGTGGCCCGGATCATCGCCCGGGAGCGGCCCGACGGCCTGCTGGCCGGGCTGGGCGGGCAGACGGGCCTGACCGTCGCCATGCAGCTGAGCCGGGACGGCACGCTGGAGAAGTACGGCGTGCGGCTCCTCGGCTCGGACATCGGCGCCATCGAGCGGGCCGAGGACCGGGAGCTGTTCCGCCGGACGCTGCAGGACATGGGCCAGCCGGTGGTCCCCTCGGACACCGCGGAGGATCTGGCCTCCGCGCTCGCGATCGCGGAGCGGATCGGCTACCCGGTGATCGTGCGCCCGGCCTACACCCTCGGCGGCACCGGCGGCGGCATCGCCGCCAACGAGACCGAGCTGCGCTCCATCGCCAAAACGGGCCTGGATCTCTCGCCGATCACCCAGATCCTCGTGGAAAAGAGCATCGCCGGCTGGAAGGAGATCGAGTTCGAGACCATGCGCGACGCTGCCGGCAACGTGATCGCCGTGTGCTCCATGGAAAACGTGGACCCTGTGGGCGTCCACACCGGCGACTCCGTCGTGGTGGCCCCGGCGCTGACGCTCTCCGACAAGGAATACCAGATGCTCCGCTCCGCGGCGCTGGACATCATCACGGAGATCGGCATCGTCGGCGGGTGCAACTGCCAGTTCGCCCTGGATCCCGAAAGCTTTGAATACGCGGTCATCGAGGTCAACCCCCGGGTGAGCCGCTCCTCCGCCCTGGCCTCCAAGGCCACGGGCTACCCCATCGCCAAGATCAGCACCCGCATCGCCCTGGGCTACACCCTCGACGAGATCAAAAACGACATCACCGGCAAGACCTGCGCCTGTTTTGAGCCGGCGCTGGACTACGTGGTGGTCAAGGTGCCCAAGTGGCCCTTCGACAAATTCAACGGCGCCAGCCGGCGCCTGGGCACGCAGATGAAGGCCACCGGTGAGGTCATGGCCATCGCGCCGGGCTTTGAGATGGCGCTGATGAAGGCCGTGCGCGGCGTGGAGATCGGCCTGGACACCCTCAACGCTCCGCCGCTGTCCGACGCGCCGCTGGCTGACAGGCTCGCGGCCCAGGACGACCAGCGGATCTTCACGGTGTTCGAGGCCTTCAAGGCCGGGTGGGACGCCGAACAGATCCACGCGATCACAAAGATCGACCGATGGTTTCTGTACAAGCTGCAGGATCTGGCCGTCTTTGAAAACCATATCATCGCCGACGGTCTGGACGGCGACGATTACCTGCGGGCCAAAAAGCTCGGCTACACCGACGAGGCGCTGTGCCGCCTGTGCGGTCTCGGGAGCGTCCCCGGCCGCGCCATGAGCTATAAGATGGTCGACACCTGCGCGGCGGAATTCGACGCGGAGACGCCCTATTTCTACTCCTGCTTCGAGGACGTGTGCGAGAGCCGGAGCTTTGCGCGCAGCGGACGGCCGGTGGTGATGGTGCTCGGCTCCGGCCCTATCCGGATCGGTCAGGGCATCGAGTTCGACTACAGCTCGGTCCACTGCGTCTGGACGCTGCGGGAGATGGGCTACGACGTGGTCATCGTCAACAACAACCCGGAGACGGTCTCCACCGACTACGACACCGCCGACCGGCTGTACTTCGAGCCCCTGTGTCCCGAGGACGTGTGGAACATCGTACAGCTGGAAAAGCCCGTGGGCGTCGTGGTCGCCTTCGGCGGCCAGACCGCCATCAAGCTGACCAAGTTCCTTGACCGCCGGGGCGTGCGCATCCTCGGGACCTCCGCCGACGGCATCGACGTGGCAGAGGACCGGGCGCGGTTCGACGCGCTGCTGGAGACCTTCGGCATCCGCCGTCCCCGGGGTCGGGGCGTCAACTCCGTCGAGGAGGCTCTCGCCGCCGCGGAGGAGCTGGGCTACCCCGTGCTGCTGCGGCCCAGCTACGTCATCGGCGGGCAGAACATGACGATCTCCCGGGACGCGGCCGCCACCGAGACCTATATGCGCGGCATCCTGGCCGGCGGCATCGAAAACCCGGTGCTGGTGGACAAGTACATGCCCGGCACCGAGCTGGAGGTGGACGTGATCTCCGACGGGGAGGACGTGCTGATCCCCGGCATCATGGAGCACATCGAGCGCGCCGGCGTCCACAGCGGCGACTCCATCGCCGTCTACCCGCCCTACAACCTCTCCGACCGGTTTCTGGAGCGCATCTGCTCCGTGTCGGAGAAGCTCGCGCTGGCGCTGGGCACCCGGGGCCTCGTGAACATCCAGTATCTGATCTACGAAAACGAGCTCTATGTCATCGAGGTCAACCCCCGGGCCTCCCGCACCGTGCCGTACATCAGCAAGGTGACCAATGTGCCCATGGTGGACCTGGCCGCGCGGATCATGCTCGGCGGCAGACTGCGGGATCTGGGCTACGGCGCCGGACTGTACCGCACGCCGCCCTACTACGCGGTCAAGGTGCCGGTGTTCTCCTTCGAAAAGCTCAGCGACGCCAACTCCATCCTCGGCCCGGAGATGAAATCCACCGGCGAGGTGCTGGGGCTGGGGCGCACGCTGGCCGAGGCGCTCTTCAAGGGCCTGACCGCCGCGGGGCTGGTCCCCGCCGGACAGCGGACCGCCGGGGCCGGCGTGCTGCTGAGCGTGGAGACAGGGGATTACCAGGAGATCCTGTCCCTGGCCCGGCGGTTCTATCAGCTCGGGCTGAAGCTCTACGCCACCAGCGGCACGGCCGCCGCCATCGCCTCCCTGGGCATCGAGGTCACCTCCGTGCCCAACGCCACCGAGAGCGGGGAGCTGCGCGCGCTGATGGAGCAGGGCGCCGTCGGCTACATCGTCTATACCGGCGCGGTCAAGGACGCCACGATGGGCGATTACATCGCCCTGCACCGCCGCGCCATGCAGCTCGGCATCCCCTGCCTGACCTCGCTGGACACGGCCAACGCCCTGGCCGATATCATCGAGAGCCGTTTCACCCAGAGCAACACCGAGCTCGTGGACATCACCCGCCTGCGCCAGTGGCGCCAGACGATCCGCTTCACGAAAATGCACTCCTGCGGCAACGACTATATCTTCATCGAGAACTTCGACGGCAGCATCACCTGCCCCGAGTCGCTGTGCGTGAGCCTGTGCCGGGCGCATTACGGCATCGGCGGCGACGGCGTGGTGCTCATGGAGCGCTCCGAGACCGCGGACGTCAAGATGCGCAGCTTCAACCGCGACGGCAGCGAGGGCATGATGGCAGGCAACAACATCCGCTGTGTGGCAAAGTACATGTACGACAGGGGCTACATCCGCGCCGAGCAGATGACGGTCGAGACGGCCAGCGGCGTGAAGCGGCTGCGGCTCTACATCCGCGACGGCAAGGTCAGCTCCGTCACCGCCGACATGGGCCGGGCGGACTTCGCCCCGGCGGCGGTGCCCGTGCGGTTCGACGGCGGGCGGATGCTCCGCGAGCCGGTGCGGATCGGCGGCCGGGAATACGAAGTCACCTGTCTGTCCATGGGCAACCCCCACTGCGTGGTGTTCCTCGACGCCATCGACGGCCTGGAGCTGGAGTCCCTGGGCCCGCAGTTCGAGTACGCGGAGATCTTCCCCGCCCGGGTCAACACCGAGTTCGTGCGCGTCGTGAACCGCCACGACCTGCGGATGCGGGTCTGGGAGCGCGGCAGCGGCGAGACCCTCGCCTGCGGCACCGGCGCCTGCGCCGCGGTGGCTGCGGCGGTGGAAAACGGCCTGTGCGACGCGGGCGTGGACGTGAGGGTCACGGTCCTCGGCGGCGAGCTGACCGTCAATTACACCCGCGAGCGCGTCCTGCTCACCGGCAGCGTGACGAAGGTCTACGACGGCGAGTTTGAATACTGAGCCGGCGGGCGTCCCCGAAGGGGGTCAGGCATCCGGCTGCATTGTCGGTGGTTATCTTAGGCAATGCGTTTTATCCGTGCCCGGGTTGAACCATCCAGCTCCATTGTTGGTACCATTCTTAAGTAATGCGCTTTTTTCTTTGCGTATCTTTCCAATCGCACAGACTTCTGCGGAAGTCTGAAAACCGGCTGCCGCCGGCGCGATTTCCGGGTGGGAGCCGGCCGAGCAAGGTGCTCTCGGCCGGCAGACCCACCGGGTATATGGCGGGCCACCATGTTCCCCCCGTAGGCCCCCTTCTTTTTGGAACAAGGTATTATTTCAAATCCGCTTGCGCTCCGGCGCTTGGTTGGAGATTAGTTCAGGTTTGGCGCTCTCACCCTGCTGCCGCGCCCTCGGGGTGCGGGAAAAAAGCCGGCGTACGAAAAACGCCTGTACCCGAAAAAACGGGTACAGGCGTTTCAGCTTGTCAAAAAGCCTCGCAGAGTATGCGCCCGCAGGCGCAAATAAACTGTAAATCTGTTTTTTCCGGGGACATGTGCCTCGGAAAAAACTCTTCTCGGCCCGCAAACGTGCGAATTGGACGCTGAAAGCGGACAATGCGTGCGCTGCAGCGGGCTGCATTCCCCTCAAATGAGAGCCCAGCGAAGCGCTTCTCATTTGAAAGCGTTTGCTTTACAGTTCGCTGCGGATGATCTTGCCGCTGGTGGTCTTGGGCAGCTCGTCCCGGAAGACGACGATCCGCGGGTATTTGTAGGGCGCGGTGCGCTTTTTGACGTAATCCTGGATCTCCTTTTTGAGCGCCTCGGTGGGTTCGGTGCCCTGCACCAGCACGATGCTGGCCTTGACCACCTGGCCGCGGACCGGGTCGGGGGACGGCGAGACGCCGCACTCGAGCACATAGGGCAGCTCCATGAGCACACTCTCGATCTCGAAGGGCCCGATGCGGTAGCCGGAGGATTTGATGAGGTCGTCGGCCCGGCCGATGTACCAGAAGTAGCCGTCCTCGTCCCGCCAGGCCAGGTCGCCGGTGTGGTAATACCCGTCGTGCCAGACCGCGTCGGTGCTCTCGGGATCGTGATAGTAGCCGGTGAACAGACCGCAGGGGGCGCCGTCGCCCACATAGATGCAGACCTCGCCGGGCTCGCCGGTGGGCGCCGGGCTGCCGTCGTGCTCCAGCAGCTCCACCCGGTAGAGGGGGTTGGGCTTGCCCATGGAGCCGACCTTCGGCTTCATGCCCACGAAGTTGCCCAGCACCAGCGTGGTCTCGGTCTGGCCGAAGCCCTCCATGACCGACAGGCCGGTGGCCTCCCGGAAGCGGCTGAACACCTCGGGGTTCATGGCCTCGCCGGCAGTGGATGCGTGCTTGATCGAGCTCAGGTCGTAGCGGCTCAGGTCCTGCTTGATGAAGAACCGGTACATCGTCGGCGGCGCGCAGAAGGTGGTGATGCCGTATTTCTTGAACAGCGGCATGATGTCGTCGGCGTCGAAGCGGTCGAAGTCGTAGACGAACACCGCGGCCTCGCACAGCCACTGGCCGAAGATCTTGCCCCACATGGCCTTGGCCCAGCCGGTGTCGGAGATGGTCAGGTGCAGGCCGTCTGGGTCCACGCAGTGCCAGTAGCGGGCCGTGGCGAAGTGGCCCAGGGGGTACTTGCAGTTGTGGGTGGCCAGCTTAGGGTAGCCGGTGGAGCCGGAGGTGAAGATGGCCATCATCATGTCGTCGCCGGCGATGGCGTCGTCGGTGCGGACAAAGTGGCTGGAATACATCGTGTATTCCTCATCGAAGCAGTGCCAGCCCTCGGCCCTGCCGTTGACGGCGATCTTGACGTCGATCTTTCCGTACTGCTCGATGGCGGGGCTGGCGTTGGGGATGCCCACGCCGTCGCAGGAGCAGAGGATGGCCTTGATGTCAGCCGCCTCGAACCGGTAGAGATAGTCCTTCTCGGAGAGCTGATCCACCGCGGGAATGGCCACCGCGCCGAGCTTTTCCAGACCCAGCAGAATGGGCCAGAACTGCCAGTTGCGCCGCAGCACGAGCATGACGTGGTCGCCCTTGCCGATGCCCAGGGCGCGCAGATAGTTGGCCACGCGGCCGCTCTTCTTTTTCATGTCCTCGAAGGTCATGCGCGTCTCGGTCTTGTCCCGGCCGATGTGGAGCAGAGCCAGCTTGTCCGGCTTTTCGCGGCCGAGACGGTCCACCACGTCGAAGGCGAAGTTGAAGCTCTCCTCGTTTTTGAAGGAGATCTCCTTGAGATTGCCGCTGCCGTCCTCGGAGACGCTGATGAAGTTCTCCCAGATCCGGTGCTCGCCGGTGACGCGGCTGGTGGTGATGACCGGCGCCAGCTCGGGGACCGCGCGCTTTTCGCCGCCGGGATTGAGGACGATGGCGTAAAAATCGCAGTCCTCCCCGTTGGTGGCCAGCAGGCCGTGAGGCGTGGAGGAGTCGTAGTAGATCGTGTCGCCGGGACCGAGGATCTCGGTATAGCTGCCCAGCTGCACCTTCAGGTGGCCGCGGATGACGATGTCCAGCTCCTGGCCCTCGTGGGTGGAGGTCTCCACCGGGCGGAGCTGCGCCTCGGGATCGAAAACGCTGTGGACAAACAGCGGCTCGGACACGCGGTCCCGGAACTTGTCCGCCAGGGCGTAATAGGTCATGCCGTGGGCGTTGTCGATGACGCGGCCCTCGCCGGAGCGGGTGAGGATATAGGAGCTCAGCCGGGGGGACACGCCCTCGATCAGCTCTCCCACGTCTACGGCGAAGATCTTGGATACCGTGTACAGGAAGCCGAAGTTCAGCTCCTCCCGGCCGCTTGCATAATCGATGTAGTCGTCCTCGGACATGCCGAGCTTCGAGGCCATGTCGGCCTCGGTCAGACCCTCGATCTGGCGCAGCTCGCGGATACGGTCGATGATCTCATTGATCTTGTAGGTGAGTTCATTCGGTTTATCCATTTTCGCCGCTTCCTCCCGGATCAGTCGATTTCTTTAACGAAATAAAGATATGTAATGTGTACTTTACCCATTGATTTTTGCTTTGTCAACTTCATAAAATAGCATTTGTCGATACTGTACAGATTCAATTTCGTGTGCTATACTCGAATAGGGTAAAATCAATAAAGACCAATTTCCCGAAAAAGACGGCCCCGTGAAGAGAGAGGGCCGCGGAACCGTTGAATACCGGCGATTATCAATGACAGGAGGAGAATCCATGGCAAACAAGATTTTTGCGACCAAAGATCCCGCTATCACCCCGCGTGAGCTGGCCCACCGGGCGCTGTCCCGTTCGCTGGCCAGCGAATGCGTCGTGCTGCTGGAAAACGACGGCACGCTGCCCCTCCCGGCAGGCGGGAAGCTCGCGCTGTTCGGCAACGGCGCGCGCCATACGGTCCGCGGCGGCACCGGCTCCGGCGACGTGAACACCCGCAGCGACGTGAACATCGAACAGGGCCTGGAAAACGCGGGCTTCACGCTGACCACCAAGGCCTGGATGGACCGGCAGGACACCAAGCGCGCCCAGGCAAAGCTCGATTTCGCCGCCTGGATCCCCGAGGAGGCCAAGCGGCTGGACGTGACGGAGCTGTTCATCGCCTTCTCCCATCCCTTCCAGGTCCCGCCTCCGGCGGACATCACCGAAGAGGATCTGGCCGCGGCGGACTCCGACACCGCGATCTACGTCATCGCCAGGACCGCGGGCGAGGGCGCCGACCGCTGGAACAAGCGGGGCGACTATCTGCTCTTTGAGGAAGAAAAAGCGCAGCTCGAGCTCCTGGGCGAACGCTTCAAAAAGCTGATCGTGGTGCTCAACGTCGGCGGCGTCATGGACATGACCGAGCTGCTCTCCATCAAGGGGATCAACGCCGTCGTGCTCATGAGCCAGCTGGGCAATATCGGCGGCGACGTGATCGCCGACGTGCTCACCGGCCGCGCCAATCCCTCCGGCAAGCTCACCGACACCTGGGCCAGGCGGTATGAGGACTATCCCTCCTCCGCGGGCTTCAGCCACAACGACGGCAACGATATCGACGAGTACTACACCGAAGGGATCTACGTCGGCTACCGCTATTTCGACACCTTCGGCGTAGAGCCGATCTATCCCTTCGGCTTCGGGCGGTCCTACACCACCTTCGCCGTCACTCCCGGCGCGGTGCGGCTGGACGGCGAGACCGTGAGCGTCGACGTCACGGTGACGAACACCGGCATGGTCACCGGCAAGGAGGTCGTACAGCTCTACGTCTCCGCCCCCACGGTGGATCTGCCCAAGCCTTATCAGGAGCTGATCTGCTTCGCCAAGACCGACCATCTGTCCCCCGGCGCCAGCCAGAAGCTGACGCTCACCTTCAAGGCCCGGCAGATGGCCTCCTATGACCCGGCCAGGGCCGCCTGGGTCCTGGAGCCCGGCGATTACCGGATCCGGGTCGGCAGCAGCTCCCGGGACACCAGGATCGCTGCGGTGGTGCGGCTGACCGGCACCGTGATCACCGAGAAGGCAAAGAACCTGTTCCCCGTCGACGCGGAGGTCAGGGAGATCACCCCGCCGAGACCCGCCGAGCCGGAGACCTTTGACGCGCCGGTGCTGTTCCTGTTGACCGGCGAGGTCCCCACCCGGGAGATCACGTATTCCGGCGAGCGCGCGGCCTATACCACCGACAAGACCGAGCCCATCACCGCCGCGGATGTGATCGCCGGCAGAGCGACCGTGGAGGAGCTCGTCGCCCAGCTCAGCGTGGAGGATCTGGCCGAGTACTGCGTCGGCACCGCCCGCATGGGCGACGGCGGCGTGCTGGGCGGCTCGTCCTACACCGTTCCCGGCGCCGCCGGCGACACCAGCTCCATCCACAAGGCAGACCGGGGCATCATCAACATGATCCTGGCCGACGGCCCCGCGGGCCTGCGGCTGACGCCGGTCTTCAAGACCGACAAGGAGGGCAACCTGCTCCCCGGCGGCAGCATCCTCGGCGACATGGTCGAGCCCTTCGATCCCAAATACACCGACGAGAACTCCGACACATACTATCAGTACTGCACGGCCATCCCCATCGGCTGGGCTCTGGCTCAGTCCTGGAACATGCCGCTGCTGGAGCAGATCGGGTCCATGATCGGCACCGAGATGGAGATCTTCGGCGTGGATCTGTGGCTGGCTCCGGCCATGAACATCCACCGCAACCCGCTGTGCGGCCGGAACTTCGAGTACTACTCCGAGGACCCCGTCGTCAGCGGCAAGGCCGCCGCGGCCATCACCCTGGGCGTGCAGGCCCACCCCGGCAAGGGCACCACGATCAAGCACTTTGCCGCCAACAGTCAGGAGGACAACCGGTATTTCACCAACTCCCGCATCAACGAGCGGGCCATCCGCGAGATCTATCTCAAGGGCTTTGAGATCACCGTCAAGGAGTCGCAGCCCCTGTCGATCATGACCTCCTACAACCTGCTCAACGGCATCCACACCGCCAACAGCTACGATCTGATCCAGGCGGCCTGCCGGGACGAGTGGGGCTTCAAGGGCGTGATCATGACCGACTGGACCACCTCCCAGTACGTGCCGATGCTCACCGGCCCCAACCGCTCGCCGTACCCGATCTCGGCCTCCTCGGGCTGCATCGCCGCGGGCAACGATCTGCAGATGCCCGGCTGCCAGCAGAATGTGGACGATATCGTCAAAGCCGTCAAGACCGGCGAAGAGGTCGACGGCTACCGCATCACCCTGGGCGACCTGCAGTTCAACGCCGCCAACATCCTGCGCGTCGCGATCCGGATCGCCGGAGCGCAGAAGTAAGTCCCTGCAAGACCATAAGCGAGAGCCCGCGGGTATGCCCCGCGGGCTCTCTGCGCATAAAAGCCTTCAATGCCTGTCCGCAGCCGGCGCTTTTGCGAAATTCGCTTTTTGTCCGTTTACCGGGGTTTGGCGCATCCAGCTCCATTGTCGGTGGTTATCCGGGGTAATGCGCTTTTTCCGGGACTTAGGTTTGGCGCTTTTGCTCCATTGAAATACTAGATTATACGAAATTCGCTTTTTTGCAGGTCTTTTCTGTGCTGCAGAAAAGACCATGCATGAGAAAAGACAGCCAGGGGGACACTGCAAATGTGTCCCCCTGGACCCCCCTAAGATTGAAAACGTTTGCGTTTTGACTCGGTGCGAAACTGAATGGGTTCCAGCAACCATATCCGCGCCACCCCGCTTCGCTCCGGCGCTGCGTGGGAGGAATTATGGGGCTTCCGGCGCTGTGCTGTGCGTGAGTTTACGATGCAGGCCCTCAGAGTGCACGCCCCTATTATTGTCATCCCGAGCGAAGCGGGGGATCTCCCGGTCCGAAGTAGCTGCCATAAACCAAGGAATTCCTCGCTGCGTTCGGAATAACAGCAAACTAAACGCCCAGAAACAGGCGCTTCAAGCAGCGCCCCTACGGCTAAACGGTACCTCGGCAAGTATATGCACCCGCGGCAGCAGAGTGAGACGCTGGCGCCTTAATTTACTGCCCGCCAAGCGCCGGAGCGTAAGCGGGGTGGCGCGGCCGGCGACGCGCCCGCCTTTTGAGTGATAGACTTAAGAGGTTTCCACCTGCAGTCCTGCACCAAGCCTTTTCTTTCTCGCGTATCTTTCTTTTGGGCTTTTCAAAAGAAAGATACGCAAAGAAAAATGCGCATTACCTGAGAATAGTACCGACAATGGAGCTGAATGGTATAACCCCGGTCACGGAAAAAGCGCATTACCCCGGACAAGTACCGACAATGGAGCTGAATGGTATAACCCCCGGGCACGGAAAAGAGCGCATTACCCCGGATAACCACCGACAATGGAGCTGGATGCGCCAAACCCCGGTCAAAGGAAAAAGCGAAATCTCTATAAAAAAGCCCCCGCGGGATGTACCCGCGGGGACTTGACGCTTTGCGTTATGCTGCCGGTTCCAATGCTTCTTCTATGGCCTCCGCCGCGTCGGTGACGTCGCCCTTGTCTCCGGCCTCCCGGGCCGCCCGGGCCACGCAGAAGCTGCAGGGATCGGTGTGATGGCCCTCGGCGACCTCTTCGAGTGCGCCGGAGGACACGGTGTTGGAGTTCTTGAGCGCCTGGCAGTCCTCATAGTAGTGGTACTTGTAGCCGTACTTGGTGAAATATACCAGATCGGAGGAGGTCCAGCCGTTCTCCTCGGCCTCCTGGAGCACCTCGTCCACCGCGTCCTGCGTGACGGGGTGGTAGTCCGCGGAAGCGGCGGAGGCGCCGATGAACACGACGGCCAGCACGGCGGCGACGATCTTCTTTGTGCGCTCGTCGAGCTTTTCGTTGTTGCGGATCAGGATGATGGCCAGCGGCGCGAAAATGATGCCCGCCATGATCACGCCCAGCTGGTTCCACAGGAACTGTACCACAGGGCTGTGGGACTTGGTGGGGTGGATGTGGTTGGCCTTCTTCCAGAGCTGCGCGGCAAGGATCACAAGCACGCCCGCCACGATGATATCCACGACGCACTCGGTAACGGCGTTCATGAAGAGCATGCGGACCGCGCCGAAGGGCAGGTTCGTGTTGCCGATCTGCGGCAGATACATGGCCACGGCAGCCAGCGCCCAGAGCACGAACGCGCCGACGCGCAGGATCACCGTGTTTTTCTTCTCTCCGGTCTCCTGCTCTTCCAGCTGAGCGGCGGCGGCCATCAAGGTAGCGGAAGTGGGTTTCTTCTTCTCGGCGGGGGCCTTGTCCCCGGCAGGTTTGTTGGTTGCCATGGCAAAATCCTCCTTTTCCCGTTCCCTCGGATAAATGTGCCTATATTATAGCAGGCCCTTTCAAAAAACACAAGAACTTGTAGGGGGAATAATCAAAAGACACAAGAAATATGATATTGAAAATTCAAAGGCGGGATAGTAAAATATAATGGAAAAGCTATAAACAAAAAACAAAAACACGATAAAGGAGAAAGCCAATGGAAATCACCGATATTCTCGACCAGCAGACCATGGACGCCATCCTTGCCGACGCGAAGGCCTCCGGCATCAGCGAGGCGGACGTCAACGCCGTGCTGAACAACCTGACCGATCGGGAGCACGCCCCCGCCCGCACCGCCAACTCCCAGGGCGAGCTGGTGAGTCTGCTCGACGACGACAAGGACGCCGTCGTGGCCGATATCGCCGACGCCACCGGTGTGGAGCGCGGCAAGACCGGCACGATCCTGATGCTTGCGGCTCCCTTCCTGCTCAAGTATCTTTTCAGCAGCGGCTCGTCCAACGCGGCCGGCGCCGGCTCCAACATGAGCATGATGCTGCCTCTGCTGATGGCGATGATGGGCGGCGGCCAGCAGCAGTCCGCCGGCGGCGGTCTGCTCAGCGCTCTGCTCGGCGGCGGACAGGCCCAGCAGCAGCCCGCCTCTCTGCTCGGCGCCCTGCTCGGCGGCAGCCAGCCCCAGCCGGTCCAGCAGCAGCCGTCCCTGTTCAGCAGCCTGCTGGGCGCTCAGCCGCAGCAGCAGACTTATTCCAACAACTCCACCTCCGCTCTGCTCAGCTCCCTGATGGGCAGCCCGGCCCAGCAGCAGACGCAGGCGCAGCAGGTGCAGCAGAGCGGTCTGCTCGACCTGCTCAACGGCAGCAGCGTACAGTCTCAGCCGGTCCAGCAGCCCCAGCAGTCCGGCACCAGCGGCCTGCTCAGCGCGCTGTTCAACCTCCTGGGAGATACCTGATTCTCCGATTTCTACCCGAAAAGAGGTCTTGATCCATGGAAACAGGCAAACGGCCCTCCGGCCACGGCAAGAAGGTCGGGCAGGGCTCTGTCAGCGTCAATAAGACGGAAAAGGTCGACACCGGCGGCCAGCAGGTCGGCTCCGGCAAGCGCCCGGCGGCGGGCGGCGGACCGGTCCGCCCCTCCGGCGGGTCGAACCGCGCGGCGAAACGCGCGGCCGGCGGCGGCAGCTCCCTGCTGCTGCTCGTGCTGGCGTTCCTGCTTCTGCGAAGCTGCGGGTCCGGCGGCGCGGGCGGACTATTTCCGGAGAGTTCCTCCGGCGGCGAGCAGACCGCGATCGTCACCCAGGCCCCCGTCGTCACGCAGGCTCCCGTCGCCACCCAGGCCCCGAAGCCGACGGCGACGCCCAAGCCCGCCGCGGTGTCCGCCAACGCCCGCGCCAAGCGCTACACGCCCAAGTCCGGCGACAGCGTAACCGTGATGGTATACATGTGCGGCACGGACCTGGAGTCCAGCTACGGCATGGCCACCAGCGACCTGCAGGAAATGGCCAGCGCCACCATCGGCAGCAACGTCAACGTCATCGTGGAGACCGGCGGCTGCAAGCTGTGGAAAAACAGGATCGTCTCCGCCTCCACCAACCAGATCTACAAGGTGGAGACCGGCGGCGTGCGCCTGATCAACGGCAACGTGGGCGCTAAGCCCATGGTCAACACCGACACGCTGACCGAGTTCATCCAGTTCTGCCGGCAGAACTACCCCGCCGAGCGGAACATCCTGATCTTCTGGGACCACGGCGGCGGCTCGATCTCCGGCTACGGCTATGACGAGCTGTTCAAGAGCGCCGGCTCCATGGATCTGGCCGAGATCAGCAAGGCTCTCAAGGCGGCGGGCGCCACCTTTGACTGGATCGGCTTCGACGCGTGCCTGATGGCCACGCTGGAGACCGCGCTGGTCTGCAACGACTACGCCGATTACATGATCGCCTCCGAGGAGTCAGAGCCCGGCACCGGCTGGTATTACACCAATTGGCTGACCATGCTCAGCCGGAATACGGCCATCGACACCGAGTCCCTGGCAAAGCAGCTCATCGACGATTTCGTCTCCACCAGCACCGCCGCCTCCTCCAGCGCCAAGGTCACCCTCTCGCTGGTGGATCTGGCCGAGATGCAGGGCGCGGTGCCCGCGGCCTTCAACGGCTTCGCCACCGATCTGGTCAACCGGATCAGCGGCGGCGACTATGCCGCCGTGTCCACGGCCCGCGCGGGGACGCGGCAGTTCGCCCAGTCGAGCCGCATCAACCAGATCGACCTGGCGGACTTCGCCAGCCGCATGGGCACCTCGCAGGGCCAGGATCTGATCCGCGCTCTGGCGAACTGCATCAAGTACAACAAGTCCACGATCAGCAAGGCCTACGGCCTGTCGATCTACTTCCCCTACGAGAGCGTCAATGCGGTCAAGACCGCGATCAACACCTATAACCAGGTGGGCATGGACGAGGCATATACCAAGTGCATCTCCAGCTTTGCCAGCCTGGCCAGCAGCGGCCAGCTCGGCTCCGCGGCCGGGTCCTACGGCGGCGGTATGGATATCGGCTCTCTGCTGGGCTCCTATCTGGGCTCCGCCGCGGACGGCTCGTCGTCCTACAGCAACTCCGGCAGCTACGGCTCCGCCAACTCCCTGTTGGGCGCCCTGCTGGGCGGCGTCCCCAACAGCTCCGGCCAGGCGGCCGCCGGCTCCTCCGTCGGCGCGGACACGATGATGCAGCTCATCAGCGCGCTGGCCGGCGGACGCAGCATGCCCGCCGACATGGACTGGCTGGACACCGACGTCGTCGCCGACAACGCCGAGTATGTCGCCTCGCACTATCTCGACCCCGGCGAGCTGTTCGTGACGATCCGGCCCGACGGCAGCCGCGTGCTCACCCTTACCGATGAGCAGTGGGCGCTGGTCGACACTCTGGAGCTCAACGTCTACGTGAACGACGGCGAGGGCTTCCTTGACCTCGGCCTGGACAACGTGGTGACGTGGGCGGACGACAGCTCGGCGCTCCTCGACTGGGACGGCACCTGGCTGACCGTCAACGGCCATGCGGCGGCATTCTACATGGACGCTGCCGACGAGGATCTGACAACCGGGCATATCCCCGCGCGGCTGACACAGACGCTGCCCGCGGAGCTGCCCCTGGCCGGCGAGGGCGGGGAGTCCTCCCAGGGCGTGACGGTCACGCAGTTCGTATACCTCGACGTGGTGTTTGACGGCGATGAGGCCGTTGTCACCGGCGCCCGTCCGATGTACGCCGACAGCGAGACCGACACCGTCGCCAAGGGCGACATCCGGATCGGCAAGGGCGACGTGCTCGAGTTCCTGTGCGATTACTACACCTACGACGGGGAGTTCGACAGCGCCTGGCGGATCGGCGAGCCGCTGACGGTCGGCGCCGACGGGCTGAACCTGGAGTACCTCACCCTCGACAACGCGGACTTCAGTGTGACCTGGCGTCTCACGGATATTTACGGCAGTCACTACTGGCTGCCCGCCTGGACCGTCTGAGGCCGAATCTGTACAAAACAACGACCGGGGTTGCCGCAAACAGCCCCGGTCGTTGTTTTATATAAGGAAGGATATCATTCTTCGGCAGATGCTTTTATCCGTGACCGGGGTGGGCCGGTTCTGCTCCATTGAAATGCTGGTTTACAGGTAATTCTTTGACCGGGGTTTGGAGCATTCAGCTCCATTGTCGGTGCTTGACCGAGGTAATACGCATTTTTCTTTGCGTATCTTTCTTTTGAAAAGCCCAAAAGAAAGATACGCAAGAAAGAAAAGGCTCGGTGCAGGACTGCAGGCGGAAGCCTCTTAGGTCTATCACTCAAAAGGCTGCTGCGTCGCCGGCCGCGCCACCGCGTCGTCGCAAGCTGCATATCGTTCGCTTCCTCGCAGGCTCGAAAGCTCATTCATTTCGCTGCTCCTCCTTCCAAAAACACAGCCTTGA
>JAFXYJ010000117.1 GCA_017541825.1 Oscillospiraceae bacterium
GCTGCCGCGAAGCTGTTCCAGAAGCTTTCTGGTATTCTGAAAGACCTCCTCCTGGGGATTGTAGCCATCGGTGACAGAGCCGATCACCACGCGCTGTCCGGCGTATTTCCGAGGATTCTTGATCTCCGGCCAGTGCTTGACGTCTAAAAACGTGCCCCATTCCTCCGTATGTCCGGTGAAGCGCTTCATGAAGCTTGCGTAGCAATACCTGCAAGCGTGCGTGCAGCCCACATAGGGATTGACCGAATAGCCGCCTACCGGCAGGCTGGATTTGGTCATGATATCTTTGGTTTCGACCTCTCCGATCAAAATGCCGTCCATCATCATTTGCGCCATGCTTTCTGTTCCTCCAACACCTTGTTGAACGGTTCCGGGAGTTCCTGAACCGGGTTTTCTTCCTCCGGGATGGCCGGTACGCCGCAGCTCGAATCTTTCTGCATTTGCCGGTCATGCCAGCCCGGCCAGCTCCCGCAGACGCCGCATCAGATCGCCTGCGACGGCGCAGACCGTTTCCACATGGGTGAAATCGGTGATGCTGACGTCAAAAAGCAGATTGGCCTGGGCGGAGAACTCCTCGTCACCGTTCCAGAAGACCATCATAACCGGCATACAGTCGAAAGCATGGAAAACATATCCCGCGTCTCCCTGCTCGATCGGCTCACCGGAGAGCGCCTCACAAGCCCTGTGCAGCGCCTCCAGATGCCCGTCAAAGGGCGTGGCAAGTTCCGTAGCGACGGTTTTTTCAAACGCGGAGGAAAACTGTGAAGCGTTTTTGAGTTCTCTGAAAGGGACAAAACGGCCGGTGTTGGCGGCGTCGGGTTTGGAGTACCAGAACAGATGGTAAATAGCCATCAGCGGCCCGAATTCGACGGTCTCCTGCGGAGCGTCACAGGACAGAATGCTCCCGGTTGCCCGGTCCACGGCGTAATGCCGGCCGTAATAGGAGATGCGGATTTGTCCGGCGTCTGACTCCAGGCTGAATCGACGGATCAGTTCTTCCTGATCCAGTTCCAGAAAACGCCGACGCCAGAATTCCCGCATCATCGCGTTGCGGTCATCCCGGGGCGCAGCCGTTTTGGGACGCCATCGTTCCAGGTTCGTCCGGATGCGGTTGAGATAGCTTTCAAAACGCTCGATATCTTCATCGGAAAAATCACGGTAGAAGATCTGCCCCATCTGCCCGGAAACCTCGTCATAATCCCGCTTCAGTCCTCGGGCCGTATCCGTCAGAAACAGCAAGGTCTTCCGCTTGTCCTTTTCATCCTGCACGCGGGTGATCAGCCCCTGCTTTTCCATGCGCTCCAGCATGGAGGTCAGAGATGTAATAGCCAACCCGCACTGCTCCGACAGGGTCTTGATCGAAATACCGTCCTTTTGCCAGAGCACATACAAAATGCGCCCCTGCGCACCATTGAAAGCGTCGATTTTCTTTTCATTGAGGATCTTCTCAAAAACCCGGTCACTCAGCTGCTTCACCTTTGTGACCAAAAAACCTCCATTTGTATTCATATCAAAAACTCCTATATAATAGTTGTTTGTATTCTACTATATAGGTGCTTTTCTGTCAAGCTTTTTAACGGATCAGACCTTTCGGCTTATCGAACCATATGTCTCGGCAAGTTTTATTGTTTCCGAGACATGTAAAACACCCCTAAGAAGTCCGAACACAAGGAGTTAAGATCTCTCAGGGAATTTTCAGGTTTACTACCAAAAGTACACCAGAAAAGACGATCTATTCTATAATTCGATCATCTTACTGCAGAGCTAATTACTACCAAAAGGTGTCTGCAGCAATGCATAGGATTATGTCAACTTGATTGCTATGCGTTCCCCATCTTCCGGGATCCGCACCTGCCCGGCATACCGAGTACCAGCCAGTTCCTTCTTCAGCTGTTCACGGCTCAGGTGGGCATGACTCACCGCATCCAAATGGCTGGTAATTACAATACTGTCCGGTTTGCAATCGCAGGTCTTTTTTACATCGTCGGCATTCATTATCAGCCTGCCGTTTTTTCCTCTTGCGTCACAGGCGTTTGTGATGATGATGTCCGGCTTGAACCGATCGATCACAGTCCTGACACCATCGTAATATACCGTGTCACCCGCTGCATATGATGCTCGGCCAATTCTTCATCAAGCTTGGCATCCACCAGTTTCAAATACTCTTCATCTGAAAGAGTCTATGTTGAACACTTTTTCCCGGGATGACCGAATGATCTCCGGACTGCGATCGCGGACAAGCTTGTTGTAAGTGATAGTCATTTGATCAACCTTCTTTTTCAACACTTCTTGCCGTTATAATATCATTATCAAAGGTTGCTGTAAATATTAGTCATTTTTAATGACTGTCAACTTTTATGCGCGTTTGAGGTTCGAAGCCTTCCACCTGTTACTTTAAGCGAGCATTGTGCAGAGCTGTTTTGAACCAAAAGGTGTCCGGTTTTATAAGCCGAAATAGGCAAAAAAGAGCTCCTGCCAGACCAGCGCGATCCAGCAGGAGCGATTTTTCGTTGAAATAACAGGAGAAAAAGGGTTTTTTGCTTCATAAATGCGATAAATGCCGGATTTGTCTGGTAGACAAATCCGGCATTTATCATGGTGGGGGCGGGTGGATTCGAACCACCGTAGGCATTGCCAGCAGATTTACAGTCTGTCCCCTTTGGCCACTCGGGAACACCCCCATGTTGTCGCAAGCTCCGGATCGATACGCTTCCGGCCGAAGCCGTAAGCCCGCTTTCCGCTGCTCTTCCTCTCCGAAACGGACCCGTTTTGCCGTGAGAAAAAGAGGGCCTGAGCTTGCTGTAAATCGCCGCAGGCGGCGATGGAGCTGGTGGACGGATTCGAACCCCCGACCTGCTGATTACAAATCAGCTGCTCTACCGGCTGAGCTACACCAGCAGGAAATCCAGCAGGCGTTATAATAGCAAAGAATCGACCTTTTGTCAATACGAAAAATGGAAAAACCGGCGCGCAGAAAACACACAGCGGCGGCCGAAAGGCCGCCGCTGTGTGTATCCGGATCGGTCCGGCGGATCAATCGATCGCGTCCTTGATGGCCTCGACGACTTCTTCCACCTTCTCGACGGCGTTCTCTACCACTTCCTTGACGGTCTTCTTGGGCTCTTCGCAGCAGCCGTCATCTTCCTTCTTTTCACCCTCACAGCAGCACTCGCCGTCTTCCTTTTTCTCATCCTCACAGCAGCACTCGCCGTCTTCCTTTTTCTCATCCTCACAGCAGCACTCGCCGTCTTCCTTCTTCTCATCCTCACAGCAGCACGCGTCGTCTTCCTTTTTTTCGCCCTCGCAGCAGCAGGCTTCCTCGGTGACTTCGACGGTGATATCCGGCTCGGCGGCGTCGACGACGTCCTCAAAGGCGGGCCCCTCGGCGCTCTTGAAGGCATTTTTCAGACCCTCGATCTCGCTCTCCATGTTCCCGATGCGGTCGTTGACGGCGGCGATCTCGGCGCACAGCTGCGCGGCAAGACCCTGGGCGCTGTCACGGCTCTCCT
The DNA here is from genome assembly GCA_017541825.1 of Oscillospiraceae bacterium. Classification (GTDB taxonomy): domain Bacteria; phylum Bacillota; class Clostridia; order Oscillospirales; family Oscillospiraceae; genus Apopatocola. Next base: position 3,510 of record JAFXYJ010000117.1, read on the forward strand.
CATAGAAGGCCTTGCCCAGCTCCAGATACGCCTTTTCCAGGTTGCCCTTCTCGGTGTTCAGATCCACCGTCAGCTTGGCCAGACGGGCGGCGTCCTTGCTCTTGTCGGCGGCGACGCCGGCCAGCTCGGTACCCTTCTCCTTGAGGGAGGCAAACAGCCCTTTGATCTGATCGAATTTGAATGCCATGATGATAACCTCCTATAAATAGTTTTCTTTTATGTTGTTTCCGTATCGGCAGGTTCCGCGGGAGCTTCGGACCCGGCGGACGTCTCCGGGAGCGCGGCCTGCGCCGCAGCCGGGGCGGCATCCGGCGCGGGCGCTTCCGCTTCGGCAGAGACGGCAGACCTCACTTGGTTTACATAAAGCTGTTCCTTCGTCTTCCGCTCGCCTATGGTCTTGAAGTACAGGCACGCCGAGCCGGAGAACACGCCCGCCATGACAAGCTGCGTGGCGAGCATCTCCGAGCCCGGGATCACCAGCGGCGAGAAGCAGAGGGGCTCGAGCAGCATCCGCAGCAGGCTGTAGCCCAACATGAACATCAGCGTGATCTCGCCGTCGAACTGGCGCAGGCCCTTCCTGTTCCAGAGATAGAGCGCGATGAAGGCGGCGAGCACCGCCAGCGACTCATAGAGGAACAGGGGATGGACGTAAATGGTGTTCCCGCCGGCGGACAGACCCATGCGGCAGAACACGGTCGTCTCCGTGCCGAGGTATTCCCGGTTGATGAAATTGGACCAGCGGCCTACGATCAGGCCGAGCATCAGGCCGAATACCGAGGCGTCCGCGATAGCGCCGACGGGGATCTTCTTGATGAGCGAGTAGATCCATACGCACGCGGCGGTGAGCACGATACCGCCGGCGATGGCGGAGCCGCCCTCCCAGATCCGGCACCAGTTCCAGACCGTTTCGCCCGGCGTCTGCCCCATGTACTGCTCGTAGTGGCAGAGGCAGTAGAGGATGCGCGAGCCGATGAGCATCGCGGGCATGCCGATCAGGATCACATCCGTGAGCGTGTCCGTGCTCACGCCGAAATCCCGGGGCCCGCGGCGGAAGCAGAAGATCACGCCCAGCAGGAAGCCCAGTCCGATGATGACGCCGTACCAGTAGAAGGTGTGGCCGAAAAGCGTGTATGTCCGGGCCGGGTCGAGGGCAAAGCTCTCGCCCAGCATGGGAAAGGAAATGACAGCATCAGGGAATGCCTCGGGCATGAAAAGCCCTCCTTTGCAGTTGCTCAGCCGTTCTCGGGCCGGATCACGGACATGGCCGTCCGCTCGGCGCGCAGGTTCTCGCACAGGAACGCGGCGGCGTCCTCCGGGGTGATTTCCCCGAGCATGGAAAAGATGTCCAGCGGGTTCCAGCCGCGCATGCAGCCGCGGAACAGCAGTCCCGCGTATTCGCTGAACCGGTCCAGACTGCCCAGCTGCAGGCCGTAGCGCGCACGGCGGCACCGGTCAAAGGCGGCTCCGTCCACGCCCCGGCGTGCGATGAGTCCGATGCGCTCTTCCAGCGCGGTCATCACGGCCTCGGGATCCCGGCTCTGTCCGCCCATGAGCACCGTCATGGCGCCGGCGGCGTCGTCGAGCTCGCAGCCGAAGGTGCGGTCGAGAAGACCGCGGGCGTAGAGCTCCGTATAGAACGCCGAGGAGGGGCCGACCAGGTAATCCAGCGCCAGCTCGCCCAGCAGCCGGACACGGAGACGCTCGCTGCCGGACGCGGGCGCGCACACCTTGGCGCCGGCGAAAAAGAGCGGCGCGGAGACCTCCATCGCGCGCCCGGCGCGGCTGCCGGCCGGCAGCGGGTCCTCCGCGGGGCCGTAGTCTCTCTCGGGGATGGGACCGGGGTCCGCGGGCAGGATACGCTCCGCCGTCTCCGCGACGGCCTCCGGGTCCACGTCGCCCACGCAGCACAGGACCATGTTGGAAGGATTATAAAACACCTTGTGACAGTTGTAAAGCGTCTCGGGCGTGATTTCGGCGATGCTCTCCACCGTTCCGACCACGTTCTCGCGCACCGGATGGCGGGCATAGAGCGCGCCCATCATCTCGTAATAACCCACCGCGTCCGGAGAGTTTTCGTACATGCGGATCTCCTGAGAGATGATGCCCTGTTCCTTGCGCACGCTCTCCTCCGTGAAAAACGGGGTCGAGACATAAGTGAGCAGCGTTTCCAGATTCTGCGAAAAGCCGTCGGTGCAGGTGAAATGATAGGCCGTCACATCGCTGGAGGTGAAGGCGTTGGGGGACGCGCCGCGGGAGGAGAGCTCGGCGAGCACGTTGCTCCCGTCGGGCATGTCGAACATTTTGTGCTCCAGGAAATGCGCCACCCCCGCCGGCGTGTCGATCCACTCGCCGCCGAGCCTGAACCGGCGGTCGGCGCCGCCGTAATGGGCGGCGAAGATGGCGTGGGAACGCATGAAGCCGGGCTTCGGGACCGCGATGATCCGCAGGCCGTTTCCGAGCGTGTGGGAAAAGACCGTTTCGCCCAGAGCGGGATATTCTGTTCTCTCCATCAGGCGTCCTCTCCCTTCAGAAAATATACGGCGTCCGTTTCCACGCCCCGGGCGACGGCGGCCACCTCGTCGGCGGTCACGTCCTCCACCAGGGCGGCCATGTCGGCGGGGGAGGCGTCGAGTCCCGTCACTGCCTGGCGCAGATAAAAGTCCTCCAGAGAGAAGGGACTGTCATGCATGGCCCGCAGATTGTTGGCGACGGCCTTCCTGGCCCCGGCGAGCTCCTCGGGCGTGATGTCTCCCGCGCGCACATGCTCCAGCTGCGCCAGGATCTCGGAGAGAGCGGCGTCGTATTTGTCGAAATCGATCCCGGAGCTGACGGTCATGATGCCCTTGAGCAGATCCAGGGAGGAGCTGGCGTAATAGCACAGCGAGAGCCTCTCGCGCACATGGGTAAAGAGCTTGGAGGTCACACAGCCGCCGTAGACGGCGTTGAACACGCGGATGGCCGCCTCATCCGGATCGGCCATGCAGGCGCCCAGCCGGAAGCCCACGGCCAGGTTGCCCTGGGTCACATTCATCGTCTCGGTGAAGTACCGCGGCTCGGCCTCGACGGCGTTCATGCGCACGTCGGTGCCCAGCTCAAGATCGATGGCCCCCCGGGGCAGGAGGAGCATCGCGTTTTCCAGCATTTCCGCCACTTCCTCGCCGCTGCGGCTGCCGTAGTAGAAGAACTCCATCGGCGAGGAGGCCAGCAGCGACCGGTAATCCTTGGTCAACTTCACATAGTGGATGCTCTCCGCCTCCTGGACGCCGCCGTAGGCGCTGACCGCGTAGGGCTCGCAGGAGCACATGTTCTCGATGAGCCGCCGGAGCGCCCAGCTCCGCCGGTCGTTGCGCATGCTCTCCAGCCGTTCGAGCAGCTTGCCGCGCTCGCTCTCCACATAATCCGGCAGCAGCAGCCCGCCGCGGGTGTTGGGGGAGAGCCACAGCTCGCCCAGAAGCCGGACGACTCCCTCGAGCACGGCGGAGCCGGCGGGCAGGAAGCGGTCGTCGGAGAAGTCCGCGGCGAAGCCCAGCGCCTGGATCTCGCCGAGCTTGCGCACCCGGGGCTCTATCTCCGCCCCGTACATCCCGTCCAGCCGGGAGGCGATCGCCCGCAGATCGCCCAGCGACGCGGTGCCCCGGCGCAGCACGCTGGGCAGTACCGCGTTGGACGCCGCCGTGGCCCGGTCGAGCTGGGTGAGCAGCGAGGCGCTCAGACAGCCGGTCTTGAATTTTTCGTCCCGCAGGGCGGTCAGCCATACACAGGGAGCCAGCTCCCGACGATAATACTCCATGCCTTTTGACCTCAATAAGTGATTTTTCTACAGTATACCACCGATTTCCGGGGATTGATAGATTGAAAATGCGGAATGTGGCCGCAATCGCGCTATTTTTCTCCGCCGGAACACAGGATGCTGCCGTCGGGGGCCGTGTACGTGAGATGCAGGCCCTCCGCGGCCGTCTCCGGCACCGGGGCAAAGGATGCGGCGCCGCCTTTCATCCGAAAGCCCAGCATATCCTCCCAGGCGACGCGGTACCACCACCCGGCGGCGCCGGTGTACCAGCTCCAGCCCGCCCGGCCCTCTCTGCCCGGCGCGGCGTACACGTCCGCGGCAAGAACGAAGGGCTCGGCGCCGTATTCCGGCCGGGCGGCGGCCTGTGCCAGGGCCCGGAGGATCGCCGCGCCGTCGGCGCGCCGTCCCCGCCGAAAGCATGCCCGGGCCAGCCAGACGGCGGCGTGGGTATACTGCCCGCCGTTTTCCCGGAAGCCGGGCCCGTAGGCGGCCACATACCCCGGCGCGCGGTCTTCCGGAGCAAAGGGCGGCGTATACAGCAGCACCCGGCCGCTGTCCCTGTCGAAGAGCGTTTGCAGCGCCGTGTCCAGCGCCGTGTCCACCCTTGCCGGGTCGGCGTGGGGGCAGAAGGCCGCGAAGCTCTGGGCTACGCTGTCCACCCGGCAGGCCCGGGCGTTCCGGGCGCCCAGGGGCGTGCCGTCGCCGTAATACCCGCGCAGATAATGGTCCGTGTCCCAGGCGTCGTCGGCGGCTTCTCCCAGATTCCGGGATACCTGTGCGAACCGGTCCGCGTCCGGCTCGCCGAGAGACGACAGCAGGCGAGAGAATCGATGGCACACTGCGGAGGCAAACCAGGTCAGCCACACGCTCTCCGCGCCCGGCCCCATGCCGTCAAAACCGTCGTTCCAGTCCCCGCCCCCCGTCAGCAGCAGACCGTGGGCACCGACGCCCCGGTCTAAAGTTAACATAATACTCCTGCGGCAATGGTCGAGCACGGTCCCCGTCTCTCCGGAGAGCGTCGGGAGCTCATAGCGGCTCTTTTCTCCTTCGGAGAGAGCCGGGGAGGTGATATACGGCGACGTCTCGCGCAGAAGGGCGCTGTCGCCGACAGTCTGCACGTAATCGCACACGGCCCAGGGCAGCCACAGCAGGTCGTCGCTGCAGCGGGTACGCACGCCCCGGTCGGTCTCGCCGTTCCCCGGGTGCCACCAGTGCTGCACGTCCCCCTCGGTGAACTGATGGGCGCAGCAGCAAAGGATGTGCCGGCGGCAGGCTTCGGGATCGGCCCACAGTAAGTTTACATAATCTTGAAGCTGATCGCGGAAGCCTATGGCGCCGCCGCTCTGGTACACCGTGGAACGGCCCAGCACCCGGCAGCACAGGGCGGCGTAGGCGCTCCAGCCGTTGAGCAGGCCGGAAAAAACATCCTGCGCGCCCTCCGCGTGAAGACGGCAGACCCGTCGGCGCCACCAACGGCGGGCGTCCTCCCGCGCCGCCTCGGCAGCGGCGAGATCAAGCAGCTCCGGCGCGTCCTCGATCCCGCACAGCAGCACGGCCTTTCCCTCCAGCGTGAAGCTGCCGCACAGGGCGGGAGCGCCGCTGCGGGGCGCGGGATACGGCACGGAAAAGGCAAAGGCGAGCGCGTTCGTGCCGGTCTCCTCCCAGGGAGCGGAACAGCGGGCGGTCAAGCGCAGACCGTCATAGGCGCAGCGGGGGTTTTCGGCCCGCAGCACGCCGTCATCATAGTTAACATAACATTCCGGAGCATCCTCCGGCTCCGCGGCCATCTGCAGCGGGGCGCACCAGCGCACCTTCACGCGCGCGCTGCTTTCCAGCAGGAACACCCGGACGCTCCGGTCCGGCGGGATAAAGGCGGTGAGGCGCAGCGTGACGCCGCCGGCGGTCTTTTCCCAGACAGCCTCTCCGAAACGGAAGGAGACGCTCCCGCGGCGATCTCCCGGCGCGCAGAAAAAGCTGACCGCACGGCCGCCGATCTCGGCGCAGAGCCGCTCCGGGCCGCAGACGGACAAAGGGTCCCCGGTCCAGGGGATCAGCGGGCATTCCCGGGCGTTTTTGTACCAGAGCGCGCCCGTGCCGGCGTCGGCGGCGAACCAGCCCAGCTCCCCGCCGTACAGGGGCAGTCCCCAGCACCGGGGCGGCAGGGAAGCCCCCGGGGAAAACGTGTAGCTGCCGTCGGCGTCGAACCGGCCCTCCGGCTGACCGGAGGGAGCCCGGTCCGGTACGGGCAGCACGTACCGCCGGTCGGCGCAGCGCTCCGGCAGGACCGCGCCGTTCCGGCCGATCCAGACGGAGGCCGCGGCGCGCAGAGCGTCGCCGTCCTGCCGCAGAGAGGCGAAAAAGATGTGCTCCCGGGCAATGTCCAGCTTACCGGCCGCCTCCTCGACGGCGGAGCGGCAGCGGCGGTGATAATCGCCCTCGTCTCCGGTGAGGAACACCAGATCGAAGTCGGCGCCGCACGCGAGCAGCAGTCCGCACCGGCGCAGGACGCTCAGCGCCGCGGGCACGGACTGTTCGCCCTCGCATTCCGCGGCGATGAACGGCCGGTCGCCGGAAAGACCCAGCTTCCACAGCGCATCCCGCGCCCCGGCATGCAGCGCCGCCGCCTCCGGCGGCACGAAGGGCGACGTCAGCGCCGGGAGCAGACACAGCGCGTTCGTTGCCTCCTGTCCGTCCAGACCGAGGCGGGCCGCGGCCAGAGCCGCATGAGCGCCGCCGGTCTCCTCCCCGCACAGAGCACGCGCGCCCGCCGCGGCGCTGTCCGCGTCCCCGGACATGCACAGCCCGAAACGGATCCGGCTCTGCGTCTCTCCCGCGGGCAGCATGACGCGCGCGGCGGCGAAGCACTCGCTCTGCCAGCCCTCGTTGGGGACGAAAACACCGTCCCCGCCGCGGCCGGGGAACTGTCGGAAATCCGAGGAAAACTCCGCCTCCCGGTCGGCCGCCAGGGCCAGAAACAGCTCCTTTCGGCCGTTCCGGGGCAGACGGCGCACGCACAGCACCCCGTTTTCGGAACGGGTAAAAACGCCCAGCCGCGCAAAGGACGGGTGGGCGCGGTAATCCTTCGAATCCATCAGCACCGGTTCCAGTCCCAGATAAAGCTCCTCCGCCGGAGGATCGGCAGGACGGCGCAGAACGATCTGCCGCCATTCCCCGGGCAGGGAGGCGGAGGTCCCGGCGGATACGGTCCAGTCCGCGCCGTCCCGTTTCCCGGCGAGCGCGGCCCGGGCGCCCGTGAATTCCCATGTCCACTCCGCCGCCTGTCCGGGCTCGGGCAGCAGCGAAATCAGCCTGCCGTCCCGCCGCAGCCAGAGCTCCAGCCCGTGACAGCCCTCCCAGGCGTACAGCCGCGGCCGGTAGGGCAGGATCCCACCGCAGGACGAGCGGCTGACGCCGCGCTCGTCCGCGAACAGATGGTAGGCGCCGTTGGAGAGCGCCGCGGTCTGCGGGTTGACATAATCTATGCCAACTCCCTGTCTTGTCGGCAGCGCGGGCACACCGGAGCGCCCGCGGGGGGACTTCTCCCGGCGGAGCTTCGTCACGCGGCCGCCGTGGGGGATCTTCTCCTGCAGCAGCCCGGTATAAGCCGCCATGGCGGGGTCGGAGAGGAACCATCGCCGCACGGCCCCGGCGCACAGCGCGTTGGTCACCGCGGCGATGCTCATGCCCAGGTGGTGGGCCATGACGCAGCGCACGGCCTGACCCTCGGGGCTGCGGGAAAGGGTATAGTCCACGGCCTCCCACAGCCCGTAGGGGCCGGACAGCCCGGGACGGTCCATCCGCCGCAGGTTTTCCGCGGCGGCCCGGGGGCATACAGCCAGCGCGAGATAGCTGCTGTACGGGGAGATCACCAGATCGCGCCCCATTCCCCGGCACAGCGCCAGCGCCGGCACGCCGTGGGCCTTGTAGCGGTAGTGATTGGAGGCGTCCAGGGAGAAGAAGGCGCTCTCGGACACCCCCCAGAGGCGGTCCCGCCCGGCGGTCGTCCGGCGCTGGACCCATACGGCGAACCGGGCGCTGGACCACAGGTGGGAGTTGTTGTACAGCGGCAGGAACAGCTCGGGCATCAGATACTCAAACATCGTGCCCGACCAGCTCACCATGCCGCTGCGGCCGCGGAAGGACGTCCGGGCGCGGCTGAGCTGCCGCCAGTGCCTCCTGGGCGCCTGGCCGGAGGCGACCGCGATATACCCGGTCAGCCGCTCCTCGCTCTCGAGAAGGTCATACCAGCCGGAGGCCGGGACCCCGGACGCCGGGGAGAGCCCCACGACAAAAAGACGCCGCTCCTCGTCATAGAGCGCCGTGAGATCCATGGCCCGACAGAGCATCCGCGCCCGGGCGGCCAGCTCGTCGCCGCCGAGCTCCCTGAGCGCCGCCGAGGCGGCGATCAGACAGCCGGCCAGATTGCCGCTGTCCACCGTGGAGACGTAAGCGGGCTCCAGCGGCCGCAGAGAACGGGTGTCGTACCAGTTGTAGAGGTGGCCGTGCCATTTTTCCAGCCGTTCCGCCGTGCCGAGCAGGTTTTCACACAGGCCGAGCACCTCGTGCGTCTCGGCAAGCCCCAGCTTTCCGGCGCAGAGCGCGGCAAGGAGAGCCAGCCCCAGATTGGTGGGGCTGACTCTGTCCGCGGCCGCCGCGGGCGGCGTGTCCTGCAGATTGTCCGGCGGCAGGAAGTGGGTCTCGGGCCTGCAGTTGTCCCGGAAATAGCGCCACATCTGCGCAGCCTGCCGCAGCAGGAAATCACGGTCCGCCTGCGGCAGCGGCCTGGGCGCGGAACGGATCTGCCCCGCGGCCCGGGCGACGGCCGGCGCGGCCATCCACACGATCCCCGCCGCCGCGCCGGCGATCAGCGGCGTCACGGCCAGCAGCAGCGCGCCCAAGACGGCGCAGGGCCACATCTGCCGGTAATGCCGGACGACGCCGGAGACGGCGGCCTCGCTCTGTTCGGCGGTCTGCCACTGGAGCAGGGCGTGGCCGGATACGCTCATGCGCCACAGGGCGAGAAAAACGGCGCTCAGACAGTTCCAGGCCTCAAAGGGGAGCAGCATGAGCCGCAGCCCCGCGCCGCGCCAGGCCGCCCGGCGGGGCTGCCGTCCGAAGGGCAGCAGCACGGCGGCGGAGACCGCGGCGGCCGTGAAGGACCACGCGCCCGGCGCGAACAGACATGCCGTCAGTCCCGCGAGCAGCGTGGGAGGCAGCAGCGACCGGCGCAGCGAGTCGAACAGCCGCCAGCGCTCGATCAGCGGCAGACCGCGCCCGGCGGAGAACAGCCAGGGCAGGTTCTGCCAGTCCCCGCGGATCCAGCGGTGCTCCCGGGCGGCCCAGCTCAGGGGCGACGCGGGAAAGCCGTCGGTGAGCTCCACGTCGTTGACCAGACCGCCGCGCAGATAGGCTCCCTCCAGCGCGTCATGGCTGAGCACCCAGTGCGGCGGGATCCGCTCCCCCATGCAGTCGAGATAGGCCCGGATGTGGATGAGCCCCTTCCCGGAAAAGCCCCCGCTCCGGTAACGGTCCATATAGACCTCTCCCGCGCTGGCGCCGTAGGGGTCGGCGCCGCCGGACAGGGCGAAGGACCGGGTGAAATCCGTCCGGCAGGCGGCGCGCAGCCCCACGGCGAGACGCGGCTGCAGTACGCCGTGGCCCCGGACCACGATCCCGCGCTTCAGATCGGTGAGGGGCCGGTTGAGCGGGTGGAGGGCGGTGCCGATCAGCTCCCGGGCGCATTCCGGCTCGAGCCGGGTGTCGGAGTCCAGCGACAGGATATAGCGCACCTGCCGCAGGGCGGACAATTCCCCTGCGCGCAGCTCCATCCGGGTCTTTTCCCCGGCCAGATACCGGCACAGCTCCAGCGTGGCGCCGCGCTTGCGCTCCCAGGGGAGGAAGCGCTTCATGTCGGCATCCCAGCGCCGTTCCCGGCAAAAAAGGAAAAAGCCTCCGCCGCGGCGCTCGTTGAGCTCCTCCACGGCCCGGGCCGTTGTTTCGAGCAGCTCCCGGTCCTCTGCAGAGAGGATCTCCCGGCTCTCCGGCAGATCGCAGACCAGCGCGAACAGCAGGTTTTCCCCGCAGTCCCGCGAGGCCATGCGAAACTCCTCCAGCCGCCGAACGGCCCGTTTGGCGCTCTCCCGTCCGGTGAGCAGGACAAAAACAGCGCACAGCGTCCGCCCCTCCGGCGGAATGCCCTCCGCCAGCGCCAGACGGGGGAGACGCCGCGGCCGCGTCCGGGCGAGGATCCGCCGATCCGCCAGGCGTTTGACCAGCTCCGAAAAGGGGAGAAAACACAAAAAGCCCGTCGAAACGGACCCGGCGGCGAGCGCGGCAAGGACGGAGAGGAAGAGCGTGACCGCGCCGATCGCCGTGATATATACCAGCCCGGTGGGACGCCGGACCGGACGGCCCAGAGGCCGGTCGAAGAGATAATAGCCCACGTGCCGCGTGCGCTCGGCCGCGCCGGTCTGCGCCAGCTCCACCGCCCGCGCGGCCGCCTACGTCTCGGTGATCCGGCGGAGCCGCGCCAGCCGGGCCGCCCTCCGCCGGTAATCGCGCCGGGAGAGCTCATCCATGCGGGCGTAGATCCCCGCCGGATCGTTTTGAAGGATTATGTCAACTTGATTGACCCGCTCCAGCAGCGCCCCCAGCTCCGTGACGGCCAGACGGCGCAGCGCGGTGAACAGCACGGCGCAGCGCTTCTCCCCGGTGTCCGGGGAAGCGAAGACCTCTGCGAGCGAGGCGAGCAGCGATGCGCGCAGCGCGGCGGGAACGAGCTCCAGCTCCCGGCAGGAGAGCGGCGTGTGCCGCTGGAACCCCGCGAGAAAGACCTCGATGCGCTCGCTGTCCAGATCCCCGTCGCCCGAGGCGAGCAGCGCATCGCAGACCCGGAGGATCAGCGGCGCGCGTCCGGCGGCGTCCAGACGCTTCACCCGGGAAAAGGCCCGGACGGCGTCTTCTGCCGCCTCGGCGGCGAGATAGAAGTTGCCCAGCAGCCAGCGCCCGGCGGGATCCGATCCCTTCCGGGCGGCGCGCTCGTCCCTGGCCCGGCGCAGGGCCTGCAGGGACTGCCGGACGGCCCGTGCCGCGGTCTTTCCCGGCACCGTGCCCGCGCGCCGCAGTTCACCGGCCTTTTCTTCGGCGTAACGATCCAGCTCATCGATCGGGATATACAGCTCCATATGGCGCCTCCTGTGAAAAAACAGTGCAAAACACATTTTTTCCCGTCGGTCGGCGCTTTATTCCCCCCTGTGGGCGCCTCGGCCGTACTCGTTGACTTTCCGCAGGTTTTCCGGTAGAATACCGTTGATAAATATCCCCGCCGAAGGGCGGGAGCACTTGGGGGAGAACATGGATCTTGAGACTTTGAAACAGAAGATGGACGAGGCGCACTACATCTATGACGAGACGCTCATCACCGTGCTGTACGTGGCGCTGCGGCTCAACCGGCCGCTGCTCATCGAGGGTGCCGCCGGCGTGGGCAAGACCGAGATCGCCAAGGTCATGGCCGCCGCGCTGGACCGGGAGCTGGTGCGTCTGCAGTGCTACGAGGGGCTCGACGAGAGCAAGTCTCTCTACGAGTGGAACTATCAGAAGCAGCTTTTGTCCATCCAGGTGAACATGGGCCGCCGGGACGAGGACGAGCTGACCCGCTCGCTCTTCAGCGACGAATACCTGCTCGAACGGCCGCTGCTCCGATCCATCCGCTCCCCGGAGCCGGTGGTGCTGCTCATCGACGAGATCGACAAATCCGACGAGGAGTTCGAGGCCTTCCTGCTGGAGCTGCTCTCCGACATGCAGGTCTCCATCCCGGAGATCGGCACGGTCAAAGCGACCTCCATCCCCTTTGTGGTGCTGACCTCCAACCGGGCGCGGCCCATCTCCGACGCTCTGCGCCGCCGCTGCGCCTATCTCTACATCGAGTACCCGGATATGGACAAGGAGCTGGCGATCCTGCGCGCACGGCTGCCCCATGTGGACGACCGGCTGGCGGTGCAGGTGGTCTCTGCGGTGCAGAAATTCCGCTCCAGCGAGGCGATATTGAAAAAGCCCTCCGTGGCCGAGACCCTCGACTGGGCCCAGGCGCTGGACGCCCTGGGCGTGCGGGAGCTGACGCCGGAGATCCTGCGGGGCACCGTGGGCTTCGTGCTCAAAAACAACGAGGACATCGACCTGATCGACGAGATCCTCAACGGGGAATGCGACGGCGCCGAATGCACGGGGGACCATGAGGACTGCGGTCACTCCCACGAGCACCATCATCACCATGGCTGATACGGAAGTCTATCTGGAAAAGCTCTCGCTGTTCGGGCGCATCCTGCGCCAGGAGGGACTGGACATCACGCCCAACGAGACCGCCGACGCGGTGCGCATCCTTCTGGAGGTGGGGTTTGACGACCGCACGGTGGTCAAAACGGCGCTGCGGACGGTCTACGCCAAATCCCGGGACGAACAGCTCCGCTTCGACAGGATCTTCGACAGCTTTTTCCTGAGCGAGGACGCCATCCGGGCGCTGGACAAAAAGCATACACAGCAGGAGCTCTCCCATGCCCAGGCGCTGGAGCAGGCCCAGCAGGAGCTCCGGGGCGAGACGGAGTCACTCTTTTACAACGAAGCCCAGCGGGAGGCATACGCCTCGCTCTCCGAGGAGGAGCGGCAGCGTCTGCAGAATATGAAGGACCGGTTCATGGGTCCCGATTCCCGCAATCCGGAGCTCTACGCCAATATGATCCACTCGGTGTTCGCCCGCTCGCTGATGGAGCAGCAGATGATGATGGAGGACGCGGCGCTGGGCAATCCCTACGCCATCGATCCGGAGATCGGCCTGCTTTTCCGGGACATCTCCCAGTTCGAGGACAGCGAGATCCCCAAGGCGGTCTATTACATCCAGGACATCGCCAAGCGCATCAACGGCGAGCTGACCCAGAGGCGAAAGCACTCCGGCCGGACCAGCGCGCTGGATTTCCGGCGCACGATCCGCCGGGGACTTGAGACCGGCGGCAGCTTTTACCGACTGGCCTACCGGAGGCGGCGGGCCCGGAGGAAGCAGCTCGTGGTGCTCTGCGACGTGTCCGGCTCCATGGTGCAGTTTTCCGAGTTCGTGCTGCGGTTCATCCAGTCGCTCAACCAGGCCTCCGACAGCTCGCGGGTGTTCCTCTTCTCCGAGGAGCTCCGGGAGGCGGACGCGTTCCATCTGCAGAACATGGATCTGTTCCGGGACTACGTGCGCCGGTCCGGCGTCTACGGCCGGGGCACCGACCTGGGCGCGGCGCTGAAAAAGCTCAACGAGGAAAAGCCGCCGGTGTTCTCCCCGGCCACGATGCTGCTGATCGTCTCCGACGCCAAGACCGTCAACATGTCCGGGGCGGTGCAGGAGCTGCTGCGCGCCCGGAGCCGGGCGGGCAGGGTGTTCTGGCTCAACCCGATCCCGGAGCGGAAATGGAAATACCTGAATTCCGTCCAGACCATGGCGGAGCTGTGCACGATGATTTCCTGCAGCACGCTGCAGGAGCTGGCCGCGGCCTGCCGCCGCCTGGCCTTTACCTGAGGGGAGGGAAACCATGTACATCGATCCGAAGCGATACGCCGGCCGGCCCGACGAGAGCCGCTCGGCCCAGGAGGACGCCATCTATGACAAGCTCGACGAGCTGGCGATCCCCTTTGACCGGGTGGACCACGAGCACGCCGATACCATGGAGGACTGTCTGCTCATCGAGTCGGTGCTGGGAGGGAAGATCTGCAAGAACCTGTTTTTGTGCAACCGGCAGCAGACGGCCTTCTATCTGCTGATGATGCCCGGGGACAAGCCCTTCAAGACAAAATTCCTGTCTTCCCAGCTCGGCTGCGCCCGGCTGTCCTTTGCCGATGCGGGCCACATGGAGGCGTACCTGCGCACGATCCCCGGCTCGGTATCGGCGCTGGAGCTGCTCTTTGACCCGGAAAACCGTGTGCAGCTGGTCATCGACAGGGACCTGCTCGAAGACGAAACCATCAGCGGCCACCCCGGCTTTTCCACCTCCACCTTGCGGCTCTCCCGGGAGGACATGTTCCGCTATGTCCGCGCCGCGGGCCATGAGCCGGTGTTCGTGGATTTGCCGGCACAGATCGAAGACGAATAAGAAAAAACCTGCCGAACAAGGAGGAATGAGAAATGAAAATCGTGGTGCTCGACGGCTACACGGAGAACCCCGGGGACCTGAGCTGGGAGGGGCTGGCTGCATTTGGCGAGCTGACGGTCTATGACCGCACCTCCTACGAGGAATCCCCCCTGATCGCCGAGCGGATCGGCGACGCGGACATCGTCGTGATGAACAAGACCCCCATCTCCCGCCAGACCCTGGACAAATGCTCCAATGTCAAGGCCATCGCGGTGCTGGCCACGGGCTACAACGTGGTGGACATCGCCTGCGCGAAGGAGAAGGGGATCCCGGTGATGAACGTGCCGGTCTACGGCACCTTCTCGGTGAGTCAGTTCGCCATCGCGCTCCTGCTGGAGGTCTGCCACCATATCGGCCACCACAGCGACACGGTCCGCGCGGGCAAGTGGGCCGACAGCCCGGAGTGGTGCTACTGGGACTATCCCCTCATCGAGCTCGAGGGCAAGACCTACGGGCTGCTCGGCTGCGGCAACATCGGCATCCACACGGCGGCCATCGCCGCTGCCATGGGCATGCACGTGATCGCCTACGACGCCCGGCAGACCGAAGCGGCCCTGGCGCTGGGCGTGGAGTATGTCTCCCTCGACGAGCTGTTCGCGCGCTCGGACGTCCTGGGTCTGCAGATGCCGCTGCTGCCCTTCAACACGGGCATCATCAACAAAGAGAACATCGCCAAAATGAAGGACGGCGTCATCATCATCAACAACAGCCGCGGCCAGATGGTCGTGGAGCAGGACCTGGCCGACGCGCTCAACTCGGGTAAGGTGGCGGCGGCGGGCCTGGACGTGGTGTCCACCGAGCCGATCCGCGCGGACAACCCGCTTTTGAAGGCGAAGAACTGCATCATCACGCCGCACATCTCCTGGGCAGCGAAGGAGAGCCGCCAGCGGATCATGGACTGCACGGTCTCCAACGTGAAGTCGTTCCTGGCCGGCGCGCCGGAGAACGTGGTGAACAAGTGACCGCGGCGTATAAGACCTTATACTCCCACGCGGACGCGATCATCCGCCGCTCGATCGAGGCGGTGCTGCCTGACGCGGCGGTGAAGACCGCGCTGCGGGGACGCGCGTTCCCGGGGCGGGTGTTCCTGGTGGCGGCGGGCAAGGCCGCCTGGCGCATGGCCGCCGCCGCGGCGGACACGCTGGGGAGACTCGACGGCGGCGCGGTCATCACCAAATACGGCCACGTGATGGGACCGCTGCCGGGCCTGCGATGCTTTGAGGCGGGCCATCCGGTGCCGGACGAGAACTCCTTTGCCGCCACCCGTGCGGCGCTCTCGCTGACGGAGGGCCTCCGCGGGGACGACACGGTCCTCTTCCTGCTCTCCGGCGGAGGCAGCGCTCTGTTTGAATCGCCGCTGATCCCGGGCGACACGCTGCGGGACGTCACCGATCAGCTCCTGGCCTGCGGGGCGGATATCGTGGAGATCAACACGATCCGCAAGCGGCTCTCCGCGGTCAAAGGCGGGCGGTTCGCGCTGCACTGCGCGCCGGCGCATGTTTTTACGATCATCCTCAGCGACATCGTCGGCGACCCGGTGGACATGATCGCCTCGGGCCCGGCGTGCCCGGACAGCTCCACCGCGGCCCAGGCGCTGGCCGTCGCGGACAAATACGCGCTGCGGCTCGACGCGGAGACCCGCGCCCTGCTCGCGGCGGAGACGCCCAAGACCCTCGACAACGTGGAGACGGCGGTCACGGGCAGCGTCCGGGCGCTCTGCCGCGCCGCGGCGGAGGCGGCCCGCTCGCTGGGCTACGCGCCGGAGATCCTGACCGAGTCCCTCCAGTGCGAGGCGAGGGATGCGGGGGCCCGGCTGGGCGCGCTGGCCAGGGAACGCGCCGGCGACGGAAAGGCGATCGCCCTCATCGCCGGGGGCGAGACCGTGGTCCGCCTGACCGGGCACGGTCTGGGCGGACGAAATCAGGAGCTGGCCCTGGCCGCCGCGGAGGAGATCGCAGGCCTGGAAAACGTGCTGGTGTTCTCCCTGGGCTCCGACGGCACCGACGGCCCCACCGACGCCGCGGGCGGCATCGTCACCGGCGAGACGGCGGCGCGCCTGGCCGCGAAAGGGATCTCCATTCCGGAGGTGCTGCGACAAAACGATTCCTACCGCGCGCTGCAGGCCGCGGACGGCCTGATCGTCACCGGTCCCACGGGCACCAACGTCAACGACATCGCCGTGGCGCTGATCGCGGGATGATCAAAAAAAGGAACAGAGGCTGCAGGCGGCCTCTGTTCCTTTTTGTCATCCTTTGACGCAGCAAGGCAGGGGATTCCCTGACCGGGGCAGCTCCATTGTCGGTACTATTTTCAGGTATTGCGCATTTTTCTTTGCGTATCTTTCCAATCGCGCAGAATTCTGCGGAAGTCTGAAAACCGGCTGCCGCCGGCGCGATTTCCGGGTGGGAACCATGTTCCCCCCGGAGGCCCCCTCTTTTTGGAACAAGGTATTATTTCAAATCCGCTTGCGCTCCGGCGCTTGGTTGGAAATAAGTGAAGGTTTAGCGCTCTCACTCTGCTGCCGCGGTCGGTTGGTTTTGCCGTAGGGGCTTTTCTAGAAGCGCCCGTACATCGTCAACTCACGCACTACGCAGCGCCGGGCGGAGGCAGACGCCTAATCATACCACCCACACAGCGCCGGAGCGAAAACTCCCGTTCACAAAAACGCAGCCGCGCAGCGGAGGGCCGAAGTTGTCGAC
>JAFXYJ010000118.1 GCA_017541825.1 Oscillospiraceae bacterium
CCCCCTCTTTTTGGAACAAGGTATTATTTCAAATCCGCTTGCGCTCCGGCGCTTGGCGGGCAGTAAATTAAGGCGCCAGCCTCTCACCATGCTGCCGCGGGTGCGTATACTTGCCGACGTACCATTTAGTCGTAGGGGGTCGTACCACGCAGCACAGGAGCGAAGGCAGCAGCCCTAAAACATTGCCCACGCAGCGCCGGAGCGCAAGCGGATTTGAAATAATACCTTGTTCCAAAAAGAGGGGGGCCTCCGGGGGGAACATGGTTCCCACCCGGAAATCGCGCCGGCGGCAGCCGGTTTTCAGACTTCCGAAGAATTCTGCGCGATTGGAAAGATACGCAAAGAAAAAAGCGCATTACCTCGGTATCGTACCGACAATGGAGCTGGATGAGGCTGCCCCGGCTGCGGAAAAAGGCGCATTACCCCGGTATACCACCGACAATGGAGCAAACGATCCAACCCCCGGTCACGGAAAAGGCGAACCACGTATCAATCAGCCCGCCCGACCGAGCAAAAGCTCCATTCCCGGACAGGTACCGGAAATGGAGCTTGCTGCTGAATATACCGATCAGGGCTTCATCGCCGCGCGGCGGCCAGGCCCGGGAGAAGAAAGCGCCGCGGCCCGTCTCAGTAGAACCACTCGCCGCCCTGCTCGTTGACGGAGTTTTCGAGCATCATGACCGCCAGACCCGCCAGACTCATGGGCGGGGTCAGCTCGTGGAGCGTCTCCATGAGCTCCCGGTCGAAATTGTCGCCGACACGGCACTTGCGGTCAAAGATCATCGTGACCGGCGTTCCGTCCGTATAAGGAGCCCACTCGGGCAGCCCCATGTGCGACGGATCGTCGGTGCGGGCGAAGCTGACGTAAGCCCCGCAGACCTGCTCTTCGAGGTTTTCGGTGACGCCCTCGATGTTGCTGCAGGGCACCCGCCGGGTGTTGTGGAATACGAAGGGGATGTCGGAGCAGTGCCAGGCCGGCCGCGGCCCGTCTATCTCGAAATCCAGCGCGAAGAGATAGAGGTAATTCGGCGCGCTGGACACACGCGCCTTCGCCTCAATATATCTGGTGGTGGCGAGTCTCGCGCCGATGTCCAGCTTTGTCAGCTGCAGCAGATCTTTGTTGGGATACGCTTTTTCAAAGAGCTCGATGACCTTGTCGGTGCTCTCGCCGTAGACGGCGGCGATCATCGCGCGCTTGTCCTCATAGGTCAGCCTGTCCTCATCGGGGCTGCCGGGGGCCATGTTGAACTCGGAGATCACGGTCCCGGCCATGATGGGGACGGTCTTGGCGAATTCGGAAAAGCCCACCTTCATCGGATCGCCCAGATACCAGTCGTTGGCCATGGGCCCCCAGTTGATGAGCTTTTTCTCCTCTCTGAACTTCTTGAGCGACACCTTGTTGAATGCCCGCATCAGGAAGACGTAGGGGACCTTCTCGAGCTTTTCGGGCTCGTCGTGGGCGATGCCCAGCTCGTCCATCGTTTCGAGGATGAATTCCCGGTGGTCGCAGGGCTCGCCGTCGTCGCTCTCGAAAATGCCGCTCATGAGCACGGCCTTGTGGAACAGACCGGCCGCCGCGGGGATCTGCAGCAGAGCGGAGATCTTGCCGCCGCCGCCGGACTGACCGAAGAGCATCACATTGCCGGGGTCGCCGCCGAAGGCCGAAATGTTGCGCCTGATCCACCGCAGGGCCTCCACGATGTCGGCCATGCCCGCGTTGACGGAGTTGGCGTATTTCTCCCCGAAGGAGGACATATCCAGATAGCCGAGAATGTTGAGCCGGTGGTTGATGGTGACCACCACCACGTCTCCGGCCTGGGCCAGGGCGTCGCCCTCATAGGCCACCTGCTCGATGGAGGAGCCGTTGGCAAAGCCGCCGCCGTGGAGCCACACCATGACGGGCTTCTTCGCCGTGGGGTCCAGACTGGGCGTCCAGATGTTCAGATACTGGCAGTGCTCGTTGGCCGGCCAGAACCGGTGGGGGATCAGCAGCTCGCCGGTGGGCATGGGCTCGCCGCTGACCGGGCAAATATATCCGTAGTTGGTGGCGTCCTTAATGCCTTCCCAGGGCTCCACCGCTCGGGGCGCCTGGAAGCGCTCGGCGTCGGCGTACTTAATGCCGTGGAAGATATACAGGCCGTCGAGAAAAAAGCCCTGCAGCAGTCCGTCGGCGGTCCTCGCCACGGTCTCGGTCCGGGAGCTCTTGAATTGTCTTGCCATTGATTTTCCTCCGATCAGATATCAGGTCATTTGAACAGCTTGTCAAGAGCCCAGTAGATGCCCGGGTTCCAGAAGTCGAAGTTGTGCATGCCCGGCGCCTCCATATAATCCACGGGCACGTTGTTGTCCTCAAGGAATCTGCGGAAGCGGCGGTTGGACTCGACAAGGAAATCCTCGGTGCCGCAGGCCATCAGCAGCCGGGGCATCTTTTTGCGGGAACGCAGCAGCTTCCTGACCAGCACCTCGGGGTTGTTCTCGCTCTCGGTCACCTTGTCCAGATCGCCGAAGACCTCGCGGTAGTAGGCATAATCGGCCACAACGCCTTCCTGCGGCGCGTCCGGGGACATCCCGGCGATGTCGTGGATGATCAGAGCCGAGGAGAGCGCGATGGCGGTGCCGTAGGTCTGGGGATAGGCCAGCGCCGTGTGCAGCGCGCCGAAGCCGCCCATGGAATAGCCGCCGATGATCGTGTCCTCACGCTTCTTTGCCAGGCCGAAGGTCTGGCGCAGATACCGGGGGATCTCCTCGCCGATGTAGCGGCCCATGCTGTTGCCGGTGCCGGGACGGTCGAGATAGAAGGCGTTGTCGCAGTCGAGCACCGCCACGGCGAGGTTGTACTTCACGGCGAGATCGTCGGGCGTGGAGTAATAGAGCCACTCGAAGCTGTCGGCGGTGTAGCCGTGGAGCAGCACGAGAGTTTTTGTGGGCCGGTCATAGCAGGGGTTGCCCTCGGTCATCATCGGGGGGACGTCGTTGGGCAGGAACAGCGTGAAGGTCATGGGCTTGGTCATGCATACGGAGCGGGTCTTTACCTGGATGATGGACATGATTATCTCCTCCTGTCATTGAATATATCCGACCGGCCCGCCGGGAAGCGGGCCGGGAATGCAGCGCGTTACTCCAGGACCTTGCGGATCCATGCGTCGACCATCAGGTTCATCAGCTCGTCGGGCTCGTCCCGCCGCGCCTCGACCTTGTCGCCCCACCACATGGCGCAGGGCGCCTCGTCGGTCAGCGGCTTCCACTCCGGCATGGGCGTGCCGTCGGCGTCTCTGCCGTTGGGGTCTCCGCAGCGGATAAAGTTGGCCAGGTAGTTGCACATCTGCCGCGAGAGGTCGTAGTGCTTGCCCACAAAGGCGCGCCAGCACTTGGCCAGCGTCTCGAACCAGAACCAGAGGTCCACGGAGTGGAAGGTGCCCGGATTGTCCCAGCCGGGGATCTCCGCGTCGAACACGGCGTAATAGATCGGCTGGTCGATGCCGACCTCCCTGTCGTGCCTGGCGTAGCCTCTGGCGCAGACCTCGATGCCGCTGCTCATGGTAATGTCCTTCCAGCGTGCCGGGTCATCGCCGATGACGCGCAGGAAGTCTCCGGCCTTGTCGCCGAAGGTCTTCTCCGCAAAGGCTTTTGCCTCATCGATGTCCTTCGACGGGAGGAAGGACATGAACTCGGAGCTGGTGCGCGTCACGATCAGCGGCACGTTCATCCGATTGCCGCTGAGCATGTTTTTGCCGGAATCGTCCAGCTGGAACCGGCCGTCGATGGTGGTGCCGAAGAAGAAGGGGAAATCCAGCGTTTTGTCACGGACGAATTCGGCCGGCAGCGAGCGGGCCTCCTCCAGCGTCTTCACGCCCAGATGCTCAAAGAACCGCTCGCCCGCGGCCTGCGCGTCGTCGAAGGAGGGGTGGAACATGTCGCCCAGCGGGCCGGGGAACACGCCGCCGAACACGCCGCTGAGGATGACCGCCCGCTGGAACAGGCCCTCGTTCTGGGGGCTGGTGAGCTGAGCGCAGACGCTGCCGCCGCCGGCGCTCTGGCCGCCGATGGTGATGTTGTCCGGATTGCCGCCGAAGGCCGCGATGTTGCGCTTGACCCAGCGGGTGCCGGCCTGCTGGTCCAGATGGCCGAAGTTGGAGGGCGCGTCGGGCTGCTCGCGGGTCAGCTGCGGATGGGCCAGGAAGCCGAAAGCGTTGAGCCGGTAGTTCACCGTCACGACCACGACGCCGCGGCGGGCGATGCGTTCGCCGTCAAATTCCATCTCGGCGGTGTTGCCCTCCATCAGGCCGCCGCCGAAATACCACACGAACACCGGCAGACGCTCGTCGGCGGTCTTGGCCGGGGTCCAGATATTCAGATACAGGCAGTCCTCGTCCATGGCGATGGACGGGTCCACGTTCCATTCGCGGGAATAGATATTGTTCAGATCGAGACCGGGGATGTGCTGCATGGAGATGGGTGCGAAGCTCCAGCACTTTCTCTCGCCCTCCCAGGGGATGACGGGCTGGGGCGCGCGCCAGCGGTTCTCGCCCACCGGGGGCGCGGCAAAGGGCACGCCCTTGAAAGAAGTCACACGCGGATCGGCCGCCGGAAGACCGACGACAACGCCGCCCTCAACTGTCGCTTTTCTGATCATATTTCGCTTCTCCCTTTCCTTCATCAGAGTGTTTGTCGTCTCGGCTGCGGGACGATTCCATTTTACTGCCGGTCGTAGGAGATGACAATACGCAACGACTGAAAAACGTGTATTTTGTAGATTATGACGAAAGCAGCTCGACGGAATCGGAAAATAATACTTATCCTCTCCCCGAGAACGGAGAGGCCCGGCGGACGGCGGGGAGGTACGGATCGAGCCGCCTTTTTTTGCTGCGAATAGTACATAATCCTTAGAAATAAGTTATTATGTAAACTATAAACGCGGCTTTTTCGATGATCGTATGCGCACCGGCGGAATAATGCGCCGTTCGGGCCGCCCGCCGACGATCGCCGCCGGAGATCTGCGGGGGAAGCGGCCCGCCGATGAACGGATAGACGGAAAGGACCGGGCGGGCGCGCAGAAAACGCGCCCGCCCGGTCCTTTCCGATGCCCCGCGGCTCAGGCGGTACGGAAGAGAAAGACGATCAGCGGAAGGATCACCAGCACGTAATAGCCCAGCGCGGTCAGCAGCACGTAGCGCCTGCGCGTGAACACGGCCGCGAATTCCCGGATGACGGCGCTGGGCCAGTAGTAGAGGGCCACCTTTGCCCCGACGCCGGCGCAGCGGATGCCCAGGGAGGAGGCCAGCAGCAGACAGCGGTATACGTGGTAGTTGCTCGTGACCAGGGCCACGCGCCGGCGGCCTTCGCGCCGGCGGATGATCTCCCAGGAATTGCGGAGGTTCTCTTCGGTGGTGGTGCTCTGATCCTCGATGAGGATGCGCTCGTCGGGGATCCCCTTTTCCAGCAGATACTCGCGCATGGCCTCGGCCTCGGTACGCCGTTCATCGCCGCCGCGGCCGCCGCTGGGGATCAGATAGGCCTGTCCGCGGCTGCGCCGGAAGAGCTCGATGGCCTTGTCCACTCTGTCGGACAGCAGCCGGGAGATCCTGACGCCGTCGATGAGGCTGCAGCCGTGGATGACGATGTAATCGTAACGGCGGAGATGGGGAAAGAGCATCATGAACAGCGTGTAGATCACGAAGGTCAGCATCAGCGCGGAGAAATAGAGCACGCTCAGCCCGCCCAGCAGCATCAGCCCGGAGGCCGTGCGGCCCAGCGCGCTGTCAAAACCGCGCAGCGCGAGCACGGCCATCGCGGCCATCGCCAGGAGCATCGCCGCGCCAAGCAGCAGCGAGAGGAGATTGGCCAGTGAGAACGACTCCTTTTTGAGCATCACGACGCCGTTCCATATGAGCAGGAACGGCACGCTGACCACCGCGGCGGCCAGCAGAGCGAAGAGCACCGCCAGGATCACGGGCGTGTGCTCGCCGAACATCGCCGCCAGAGAAAAGAGCGTCAGACCCAGCGTCAGCAGCAAAAAGAAGCTGTTGAAGAGCCTCTGGGGCCGCAAGAGGAACAGCACGAGCAGCGCCGCCCAGCACAGAGCGGAAACGGCCAGCAGCTGCCGGACGGTCTCATCAATGACGATCATCGTTTCGATCCCTTCGGTTGGATTCGGAGCGCCGGGGCGGTCAGATCAGGATCCCGCTGCAGTGGTCGATCTCGTGCTGGATGATCTGCGCCGTCCGGCCGGTAAAGGTCTTGACCCGGGTCTTGAGCTCCCGGGTCTGATACCGCACCCGGATGGAGCGGTAACGGAGCGTCCGGCGCCGCCCGGACAGGGACAGACATCCCTCCTCCGCCTCATAGGGCTCCGAGGCCTTCAGGATCTCAGGGTTGAACATGACCGCCGGTACGCCGTCGTCATCGAAGATGATGACGCGCCGGAGCGAACCGATCATGTTGGCCGCCATACCCACGCATTCATCGGCATGGACGGCGAGCGTATCGCGCAGATCCTGCTCCAGGGCCAGGTCGTCGGCCGTCGCGGGCAGGGAGGGGCGGGCGAGGAACAGGGGGTCTTTCATGATGGGACGGACCATAATGCGGCTCCTTTGCGTAAACGCGGACGGGCTCCCGCTCAGATCCGCTCCGTGGCCAGCCGTTCCACCGGCAGCGCCTTTTTATAGCGTTCGAGGAAGGCGGCAAAGCCCCCCTTGTCGCGTTCATCGGCGGTGATCGTGGTGGAGACCGTCCCGGCGAAGACCTTGTTGTCGAGATAGTCGGGCAGCGTCTCTCCCGGCTCCCGCCACAGCATGTAGGCGCCCAGCAGCGCCATGCCGTAGGGGCCGCCTTCGCCGGCGGTCTCCATCACGGACACGGGCGCGCCCACCGCGGCGGAGAGCATCCGCTGGCCCACCTCGGGCGTCTTGAAGAAGCCCCCGTGGCCGTAGAGCCTGTCGATGGGCACCTGTTCGGTCTGCGTGAGGATGTCGAGACCGATCTTCAAAGTCGAGAGCGCCGAGAGCAGATGCGCGCGCATGAAGTTGGCCAGGGTGAGCCGGGCGTCCGGCGTGCGCAGGAACACGGGCCGGCCCTCGTCGAGATCGGTCACGCCCTCGCCGGAGAAGTAGTTGTAGCTGATCAGTCCGCCGCAGTCCGGCTCTCCCTCCAGCGCCTTCCGGAACAGCCTGGTGAACAGCTCGCCCCTGTCGGCCTCTATCCCCATCATCCCGCAGAATTCCGAGAAAAGACTGACCCAGGCGTTGATGTCGCTGGTGCAGTTGTTGCAGTGCACCATGGCCACCGGCGCGCCGTCCGGCGTAGTGACCATGTCGATCTCCCTGTGGACGCCCAGGGCCTTGTCGGTGACGATCATGGCGAAATCCGAGGTGCCCGCGCTGACGTTGCCGGTGCGCACGCGCACGGCGTTGGTCGCGGCCATGCCGGTGCCCGCGTCGCCCTCGCAGGGCGCGACGGGGATGCCGGGCCGCAGAGTCCCTGCGGGGTCGAGGAAGCGCGCCCCCTCTTCGGTCAGCGTGCCGGCGCTCTCGCCCGCGGACAGCACCTTCGGCAGGATGGCGCGCAGATCCACCCCGGTCAGGTCGCCGAACTTCCCGATCATGGTCTCGTCGTAATCGCGCCTGGCGCTGTCGATGGGGAACATGCCGCTGGCCTCGCCCACGCCCATGACTTTTTCACCGGTCAGCCGCCAGTGGATATAGCCGGCCAGCGTGGTGAGATACGCCACGTCCCCGACGTGCGCCTCGCCGTTGAGGATGGCCTGATAGAAATGCGCGATGCTCCAGCGCTGGGGGATGTTGAAGCCGAAAAGCGCGGTGAGACGTTCGGCGGCCTCGCCGGTGATCGTGTTCCGCCAGGTGCGGAATTCGGCAAGCTGGCGGCCGTCCCTGTCGAAGGGAAGGTAGCCGTGCATCATGGCGGAGACGCCGATGGCGCCCACCGTGGTCAGCTCCGTGCCGAACTTTTGGCGGACGTCGTCCTTGAGCGCGGCAAAGCACCCGCGCAGCCCGGCGTGCACGTCCTCCATGGCGTAGGTCCATATGCCGTTGACGAGCCGATTCTCCCACTCATAGCCGCCGGAGGCGACGGGCATGTGGTTTCTGTCGATCAGAACGGCCTTGATGCGGGTCGAGCCCAGCTCGATGCCCAGTACGGTTTCGGAAAGGTCCATGATATCCCCCTGTTTCATACAGTTTCGGTCCGCTGCTGCCTGTGACAGCATTATATACCGGCGCGGCGGCAAAGACAACGGCCCGCGGGGTCAAAATCCGTCGATTTTGTAGTACGGCGTACTATTTACTCCGGGGAAAAACGGTGGTATAATGATGAAAAACATCGGTTGGATGCCGGGAAAGGGCGGAGAAGACGATGGCGGCGGATACAAAGGAGAAAATATGGCGGGGCGCGGCGGAGCTGTTCCGGGAGCGGGGCTATGCCGGCGTTTCCATGCGGGACATCGCCGACAGAGCGGGCATCCGTGTCGGCAATCTGACGTACTATTACCCGAAGAAAGAGGACCTGGTGGAGGCGATGTATCTGGAGGCGGCGGAGGAGATGTACCAGAACGTCGTGTTCCGCTCGGTGGACGACGTCGTGGAATACGCCCGGAGCATCCTGGCGATCCAGCGCCGGAACGCCTTCCTGTTCGACAGCTTTGACCAGATCGCCGAAAGCTCCGAGCGGATGAGAAAGGTCCAGATCGGCTCCATCGAACGGCTGGGAGGGATCTTTGCCGCCGGGCTGCGGGAGCTGGCCATTTTCGGCAAGATCCCGATGCCGCGTTCCCGTCAGGAGCTCAACGACCGGGTGGTGGTGCTGCTGCAGGTGCTGCTGACCCGTCTGCCCGGGGAGGAGCGCCGCCTGACCGGCGCGAAGTCGGACGAGGCCGTTCTGCGCCGGATCCGGCTCCTGATCGGGGAAAAATGAGAAAACAGCAGCGGCGCGCCGGAGTCCGGCACGCCGCTGCGTACTGTACGGGCAAGCTCACGCGCGCTCAAAGCGCAGCACGTTCCAGCTCAGCGCGGGGAGACGGATCTGCGCCCTTCCGCCGTCGACAGCCGCCGTCGGCAGGGAGGAGGGACAGACCTGCCGCGGGTCGGCCTCGGTGTTGACGGCCTTGACGTCGTCGTGATGGAGCAGGAGGTGATCCCGCATCCGCAGATCGCCGAAGGAGCGCAGGTCCAGCGCCAGCATGCAGTCCTCGGCAAGATCCCGGTTGACGCAGAACACCGTCACGCCCCCGTCGTCGCCGAGCACCGCCGCGGCGTCGATCACCGGCACGCCCTCATAGTCCCGGCAGTCGTAGACCGGCGAGTCCACGACGGCGCGCAGAGCGGTGCCGCGCCCGTAGCGGGAGGCGTGCAGGAAGGGGTAATAGATCGTCTGCGCCCAGCAGCCGCCCCCGCTGCGCGTCATGATCGGGGCGATCACGTTGACGAGCTGCGCCAGACAGGCGATCCTGACCCGGTCGGCGTTGCGCAGCAGCGTGATGAGCATCGACCCCACCAGCAGCGCGTCCTCGAAGTTGTAGACGTCCTCCAGCAGCGGCAGCGCCCGGTCCCATTTCTCCCGCTTCCAGATCTCCCGGTCCTGCTCGTTGGAGTGATACCAGACGTTCCACTCGTCAAAGGAGAGCTGCACCTGCTTTTTGCTGTGCTTTTTTCCCTTGACGGCGTCGCAGATCGAGCCCATGGTATGGATGAAGTCGTCCATGTCCATCGTCCGGGCCAGGAACCCCGCCGTATCGCCGGTGGGGTTGCCGTAATAGCGGTGGAGGGAGACATAGTCGATATTGTCGTAGCACTCGTTGAGCATGGTCAGTTCCCAGTCGCCGAAAGTGGGCATCTCGGAGCTGGAGGAGCCGCAGGCCACGACCTCGATGGTCGGATCGACCCATTTCATCATCTTGGCCGCCTCGTTGGCCGTCCGGCCGTACTCGACGGCGGTCTTTTGTCCCATCTGCCAGGGGCCGTCCATTTCGTTGCCGAGACACCACAGCCGGATATCGAAGGGCTCGCGCCGTCCGTTGGCGATGCGCCGGTCCGAGAGGGCGCTGCCGCCCCTGTGATTGGCGTACTCCACGACGTCCCGGGCCTGCTCGGGCCCGCGGGTGCCGAGATTCACCGCGTACATCACCTCGGCGCCGACCTTTTCGGCCCAGGCGGCGAACTCATGGAGACCGACCTCGTTGGTCTCGGTGGTGAACCAGGCCAGATCCAGACGCCGCGGGCGCTCCGCCGCCGGTCCCACGCTGTCCTCCCAGCGGAAGCCGGATACGAAATTCCCGCCGGGATAGCGCACGACGGGCACGCCGAGGTTTTTCACCGCCTCGATCACGTCGGTGCGGAAGCCCAGCTCATCCGCCAGAGGGTGGCCGGGCTCGTATATGCCGCCGTATACTGCGCGGCCCAGATGCTCGATGAAGGACCCGAACAGCCTGTCGTCGACTTTTCCGATCCGGTAGTCCCTGTCCAGGATCATTTTTGCCGTTTTCATCCGCCGCTCCTCCTTTCTTTTCCGATCACAGGATACCCCCGCGGGCCTGTCCCGTCAATATCCGCGGGCCTTTTCCCCGGATGTCGGGGCCTGCGGCGGGAAAACCCCTGTTGCGCTCGGCGCCCATCCGGGTTACAATGATCTCAAATCCCGAAAAAGGGGGGACGGCTGATGCCGGAGAACGGCGGCGGCGCGATGACGCGCATCGTGCCGGAGAGATACCGCGTGCTGAGCGGGAGCGCTCTCAAGCTGCTGGCCGTGGCGGCGATGCTGATCGACCACACGGCATTTGTGCTCCTGGGCGGCTCGCCGCGGCTGCTCTTTCAGATCGGCAGCTGGCAGGTGCGGCTGTATACGGCCATGCGCTTTGTGGGGCGGATCGCCTTTCCGATCTACGCCTTCCTGCTGGTGGAGGGCTTCCTGCACACCCGCAGCAGGAAGATCTACGCCCTGCGTCTGTTCCTTTTCGCGCTGATCTCGGAGATCCCGTGGAACCTGGCGCATACGGGCGCGCTCTCGTACGAGAAGCAGAACGTGTTCTTCACGCTGCTCCTCGGTTTTCTGGGCGTTTGGACGCTGGATCGGATCACCCGGGACGGCGTGAAGGCATACCGGCTCCTGGCGCTGGCTGCCCTGATCGCCGCCGCGGCCCTGGCCAGGGCGGATTACGGGATCAGCGGCTTCGGCTTCATCGTGCTCATGTACGCTCTGCGCGACCGTCCGCTGTACCGGGCGGCCGCCGGCGCCTGCGTGCTGTCCAGCAGCTGGAAGGCCGGACTGGCGTTCCTGCCGATCAGTCTCTATAACGGCAGGCGTGGCTTCATCCGCGGCCGCATCGCCGCGCTGCTGTTCTATGCCGTTTACCCGATCCAGTTCTATGTCCTCTATCTGATCCGGGATGCCCTGATCGGGTATTGAGAAGAATATTATGTAAACTTATACGGAGTGACTGACGCCCCGGGAGAGCATCGCTTTCCCGGGGCGCCGTCATTTCGTCTTATTCATCCGCGCCGGCCGGATCGGCGTTCAGGACCCGGCGCAGTCCGCGGTCGATGTATTCGTTCCAGAATTTCCAGTCATGGGCGCCGGGACCCTCCTCGTAACAGCAGGGCACGGCCTCCCGCCGGAGAAAGGCTGCCAGCTCCCGGTTGACGCCCGCGAGGGGATCGTCCCGTCCGCAGGCGAGGTAGATCTGCGGGATCGGACGGCCCTCGCCTTTCAGGGCGAGCAGCTGTGTCTCCGGGGCCCTGTCCGGACCCGCAGGACCGAAAACGTCCCGGACCATCCCGTCGGGTATGACGGCGCCCCCGCCCGTCTCATAGATCCGCAGCGCCGCGGAGAGCGCGATGCACGTCCCGAAGGTCTCCGGGTAAGCCAGCGCGATATGGAGCGCGCCGTAGCCGCCCATGGACAGACCGCCGATGAGCGTATCTTCCCGGCTGCGGCAATGGCCGAAAACGCTGCGGACGAACGCGGGGAACTCCTCGCCGATGAAGGCGGCATAGTTCCCGCCGGGGTAGCCGCGGTCGAGATAGAAGCTGTTGCCGGCCGTGGGCATGAAAACCGCCAGATTGTACTGCACGGCCATCTCCTGGGCCGCGCCGCGAAAAAGCCAGTCCGTGTCCGTCCCGGTCAGACCGTGGAGCAGGATCAGCGTTTTGGGCGGCCGTTCATAGTGCCGCGGGTCCCGGACCTCCGGCATGAACGTGTCGTCGGGCAGCACGAAGCTGAAATTCGCGTGCTGCATGATGGTCTGGGCGTGAAATTCCATTCTTCCGCTTGCCATTGTCCCGCCTCCTTATTCCTTTTCCGCGGCGGCGTCCCGGGAGAGGAGCCACACGAAGCCGTAGCCGGGCAGCAGCAGCCACTCCTCGGTGTGGGCCGCGCCCGAGCGCAGCTCCACGCCGCCGCTGGCCGGGTTGGGCACGGGCAGCGCCGTCTCGGAGAAGTTGAAGAGCGCCGTCAGCGTCTGCCCGCCGCGGGAGCGCCGGATGCCCAGCACATGGTCCGAGCCGGTGTCGAAGGCGGACACCGCCGCGTCCGCGTCAAAGACCTCGTTGTCGGCCCGCAGCTTTTCCAGCGTCCGCAGCATGCCGAACACGCGGCCCTGCCGGGTCTCGGGGTCGGACCGCCGTTCGGCCAGCTCCCAGGAGAACTTTCCCCTGTGGATATAGCGGCTGTCGGCGCGCTTTTCCGGATCGTCCAGATAGCTGTAGTCGTTGAGCTGGGCGATCTCATCGCCGCTGTAGAGCACCGGGATGCCGCTTTGCGTGAACATCCAGGCGTGGAGCATCATATAGCAGTCGAAGGCCCGGCGCTCCTCCTCGGGGGTTTCGGCGGTCTCGAAGCCGCAGAGCGAGGCCGCGGTGCCGCACAACCGCGCGTCGCCCAGCCGCTCGTCGTCGTTGTACAGCTCGCCCCGGGACCAGCTCCCGGGGTATTTGCCCGTGAACCAGTCGTTGAGGAATTTCTTGTGGGGGACCTCCGCCTGGCCGAGATTGGCCCACAGCCAGGGGAAATCGAGCCCCCAGCCGATGTCGTCGTGGCAGCGCAGGTAGTTCTGGAAGGTGCAGCTTCGGGGCAGCGAGCAAACCTGCTCCGTCTGCCGCCGCAGCAGGCGCACGTCCCGGGTGGCCACCGTGTGCCAGGTGGTGCACATGGTCGTGGCGCCGTAGAGCATGTCGCACTCCGGGTACTCCGGCGTGCCGAAGTACGGCGCGAGCTTTTCCGGAGGCATGACCACCTCGCCCAGCAGCACCACGCCCGGACAGACGATGTAGCAGGCCAGCTTCAGGAGCCGGGAGAGCGTGTGCACCTGGGGCAGGTTGCGGCAGGAGGTGCCCAGCTCCTTCCAGATGTAGGGGATCGCGTCCAGGCGGATCACATCCATGCCCCGGTTGGCCAGGAACAGCCGGTTCTCGGTCATGTCGTTGAACACCATCGGGTTGGCGTAGTTGAGATCCCACTGATAGGGATAAAAGCAGGTCATCACGATCTTCCGGCAGTCGTCCAGCCAGGTGAAATTGCCCGGCGCGGTGGTGGGGAAGACCTCCGGCACGGTCTGCTCGTACAGGCCGGGGATCTCCCAGCTGTCGAAAAAGAAATAGCGGGCCCGGGCCACAGGATCCCCCGCCCGGGCGGCCTTTGCCCAGGGGTGGTCCTCGCTGGTGTGATTCATCACGAAGTCCAGACAGAGATTGATGCCCCTCTCCCGGCACAGATCCGCCAGCGCCTCCAGCTCGTCCATCGTGCCCAGCTCGGGCTGCACGGCCCGGAAATCGGCCACGGCGTAGCCGCCGTCGCTGCGTCCCCTGACGGTGCTGAGCAGCGGCATCAGGTGCAGATAGTTGACGCCGCACTCGGTCAGATAGTCCAGATGCTCCCGCAGGCCGTTCAGATCGCCGGCGAAGTTGTCCACATAGAGCATCATCCCCAGCAGGGACCGGGAACGGTACCAGCCCGGGGCCTCCAGCCGCGCCTCGTCCTTGGCCCGCAGGGCGTCCTTGCGCGCCAGCCACATCCTGCGCAGCATGGAGCAGAAATAATCGAAGGCCTGCTCGTCGTTATGGTAGAGCCCGTCGTAGAGCTGCCTGAGCTCTCCGTAGCAGGTCTGGAGCCTTTTTTCCATCGGATCAGCCATGACGCATCCCTTTCGTTGCCGGAGCGATCCAGCCGCAGCGTTACTCTCCCGTCTTTCGAAGAGCATTATACCATGAAGCCGCCGGATCTCAAAGAGCGTTTTTTCGCCGCTGTTCAAAAATAGGGATGGTCAGCGGCGAAAAAAGGCGATATAATGAATCTGTTACCGACGAGAATACCGGGAAGCGGAGGCAAACCAATGAAAGACATCCTGACCGCGCCCTTTATGACGGAAATGATCCGCACCGCCGCCCTGATGTACGATCACGGCTGGGACGAGCGCAACAGCGGCAATATCAGCCTCCTGCTGGACGAAACGCAGGTCGGCGAATACCTGGACACCGGCCGTGTCCTGCGGACCTTTCCCACGGGCTTCACGGCCCCCGGACTGGAGGGCCGCTGCTTTCTGGTCACCGGCACGGGCAAGTATTTCAAAAACATACGGTACCGCCCGGAGACCGACCTCGGCGTCGTGCGCCTGACCCGCGGCGGCGCCGCGGCCGAGCTGCTCTGGGGCTTTTCCGACGGCGGCACGGTCACCAGCGAGTTCGCGACGCACATCCTCAGCCACGCCGCGCGGCTTTCGGCGGATCCGGACAGCCGCGTGATCCTGCACGCCCACCCGCCGAACCTGCTGGCCATGACCTTCGTCCACTCCCTGGATGAGCGGGAGTTCACGCGGACGCTCTGGCAGATGTGCACCGAGTGCATCATGGTGTTCCCCGACGGCGTCGGCGTACTGCCCTGGATGCTCTGCGGCACCAATGAGATCGGCAAGGCCACCGCGGCCAGGCTGCGCGCGGCGCGGCTGGTGGTGTGGGCGCAGCACGGCGTCTACGGCGCGGGCCGGGATCTGGACGAGGCCTTCGGCCTGGTGGAGACGGCCGAGAAGGGCGCGGAGATCTACCTGAAGATCGCCCATCTGCCCCGGCTGGCCGCGATCACCGACGCACAGCTCCGTCAGATCGAAAAACACTACGGTCTCACGGTCCGCGAGGGCTGGCTGGACTGAAACGCACACGATCATTTTCGGATAGAGGATCCCTGCCCATGAGAAAGAAAATCGTCAGACTGCTGATTGTATCGCTGCTCTGCTGCGGACTGCTCCTCTCCGGCGGCCCGGCCGCCGCGGAGGGGGAGGATACGGCCGCGCTCACGTCCGAGGCATCCGCGCTGCGCTATAAGCTCAGCGGTCTCAAGGGCAGCACGAAGGCGCTCTCCGACGGCAAGCAGGGGAACTACGTCAAAGTCCCCGCCGGCGCCGAGCTCACCCTCACCGCCCTGGAGAAGATCTTTTCCCTGTATATCCTCTGGGACGCGGCGCCTCTGGGCTGGGAGCTCACGGCAGAGGGAGAGACGGTCGAGTGCGGGAACCTGGGCCGCCGGCACGAGTATGTGGCGCTGCCGCAGCCGTCCGAGACCGTGACGATCCGGCTGTCGGACAAGGGCAGCATCCGCATCAACGAGATCTACGCCTTCGGGGAGGGGGACCCTCCCGACTGGGTGCAGGTCTGGGATTCCCCCTGCAGGAGGGCGGACATCCTGGTCATCCCCACCCACGCCGACGACGAGTTCATATTCTTCGGCGGGCTCCTGCCGTATTACGCCGGGGAGCTCGGATTGCAGGTGCAGGTCATGTACATGACCAACCACCAGCTCAGTGAGCGCGTGCGCAACCATGAGCTGCTCAACGGCCTGTGGACGGCCGGGGTGCGGCACTATCCGGTCATCAACAATGCCCTGGATCTGTTCTTTGAGGACAGGGACGCGGCGGAGGTGTCCTATTACGACGCCTTTCTCCGTGCGCAGGTGCGCTCGATCCGCCGGTTCCAGCCGCTGGTGATCGTCGGCCACGCGGTCAACGGGGAGTACGGCCACCAGGCTCATATCCAGAACGCCCTGTGCCTGCAGGAGGCCGTCAAGCTGGCCTCGGACCCGGAGTACGACCCGGACAGCGCCCGGCGCTACGGTCTGTGGGACACGCCGAAGGTCTATCTGCACCTCTTCGGCGCAGAGAAGGACCGCACCGTGCTCGATTATGAGACGCCGCTGGAGGCCTTCGGGGGAAAGACCGCCTTTGAAGTGGCCCGGGAGGCGTACCGCTGCCACACGTCCCAGCACAAATACAATTTTCAGGTCTACGGCTTCGGCAGCCCCTACGACAGCCACAGCTTCGGGCTGTACCGAAGCCTCGTGGGACCGGACGTGCGGAAAAATGACCTGATGGAGAACATAGACCCGGCCCGCTGGCGCGGGGAATCGAACGGGTAAACGACAAAAACGGATGACCGGTAAACGGTCATCCGTTTTTGTCTGCGTGAGCACCGGACCGTCGGAAAAAGCGCTCCGCGCGGAAAAGGTTGACAAGTGTAACACGATCTGATATGATAGTGTTACAACTGTAAATCTGTTGCGGGAGGCGTATCATGGACAGACAGATCTATGCCGGCGAATGGAAGCTGCTCGAGCGGCTGTGGGAGGAGAGTCCCCAGACGCTGATGCAGCTCGTACGAACGCTGTCGAAGGAGGTGGGCTGGTCGAAAAGCACGGTGGCCACGATGGTCAGGCGCATGGAGGCCAAGGGCTTGCTGCGCATCGAAGAGGGAGAGAAAGCCAGAAGGATCTATCCCGCCCTGACCAGGGAGGAGGCGGTCGCCTCGGAGACCGGCACGCTGATCGACAAGGTGTTCCGTGGACGGCCGGGCCTGCTCATGGCCTCCCTGATCGAACGCAGCGAGCTGACGCAGCAGGAGATCGACGAGCTCTACGCCATGCTCAAGAGAGCGGAGGAGGAGCGCGATGGCTGAGATCCTGCTCTCGTCCTCGGCGCTGATCCTCGTGCTCGTCCTGCTGCGGGGGCTGCTGCGCCGTCGGATCCCGGCGCGGCTGGTCTATGCGCTCTGGCTTCCGGTGCTGATCCGGCTTCTGGTGCCGGTGAGCTTTTATCAGAGCCCTGTCAGCGTCGCCGGGGCCGCGGCTCCGGCGGTGACACGCCTGGAGGAGCTCTCGGACACGGCGGTGTTCCCGGAGCGTCCCGGTCCGGAGGACACGCAGCCGGAGCCGGCAGGTACGGCGCGCGGCGTTTCCCGCTGGACCCTGCGGGACGCCGCCGGAGCGGTACGGATCGCCGGGATGGCGGTCATGGCGGGCTGGTTTGCCGCAATGAACGTGAGCCTGGCGCGGCGGCTGCGCAGGTGCCGCGTGCCTTATGACGGCGATCACGGCCTGCCGGTGTATGTGGCCGCGGAGATCCCCTCGCCCTGCCTGTTCGGACTGTTCCGCCCGGCGATCTATCTGACGGAGCACGCCGCGGAGGATGCGGAACAGGCCCGGCAGATCATCGCGCACGAGCTGACGCACTTCCGCCACGGCGACCTGCTCTGGGCGCTGCTGCGGGGCGTGTGCCTTGTGCTCTGGTGGTTCGACCCGTTGGTGTGGCTGGCCGCGGCGCTGAGCCGTCAGGACGGAGAGCTGGCCTGCGACGAGGGCACGATCCGCGTCCTCGGGGAGGAGGCGCGGTTCGATTACGGCCGCACGCTCCTGGGGATGGCAAAGGTGGGCGCAAGGCCCTCCGATCTTCTGTGCGGCGCCACCACCATGACCTCCGGCCGAAAGACACTCCGGGAACGTATCGAACGCATCGCCCGGAGAACAAAGACGTCCGCGGCGGTCTCGGGGCTCGTGCTGCTCATCGCCGCTGCCGCCGTGGGCTGCACCTATGCCGGCGCGGCGCCGAAAAAAGCCGCCCCGGCACAGGGGGCGGAGGTGTTCAGACGCTACTACGCGCAGACGGCGCCGGAGGGCCGCACGGACCCGGAGATCCTGGACGCCATGGCCTCGGTCACGGTGGGACCGGTCGTGGACACGGAGGAGCTGACCGTTGAGGTCGCCGGCGCGATCGTCAGCGGCAACACCGCCGAGATCGTCCTGCTGGTCACGGCAAAACAGCTTGACAGCGTTCTGTATGACAACGGGACGGCCTATCTGCCCAATTACCGGTTCGGCGACGAAACGGCCATGCTGGGCATAACGACGCTGGGGAGACGGTTCCTGGATATCTCACACCGTTACACATACTGCGATACGGACGAGACCCTCTCGCCCAACCAGTTCACGCTCCATTACTGGATCAGGGTCCCGGAGCCCTTTGAAAACGGGACCTTCCGGATCCCGCTGACGGACTTCGGCTTTTACAGCCCCGGCGGTGCGCCGTTCGTGCCGCTGTATCAGGAGACCTGGCAGGTCGATATCGACTTTTCCCCCGACCCGACAACGGCAAAGCGCATCGCGCCGGAGCAGGAGGTCATGCTCGGCGGATACCGCTTCATCCTCAGCGACGCGCAGTTCACACCGCTGGCCTTCACGCTCCGGCTGAAATGCGCGGAGGACGAGGCGGCGGTCACCGCGGGATACGACGGGATCTTCGGCGCCTTATCACAGGAGGGATACAACTGTTCCCTCCGGCTCAAGGACGGCACGGTCCTGGAAGGCAGTACGCTCACCCCCTTCGGCGGGGGAGCGCGGGAATACCCCCTGGAGCTCACCTGGGGCATGGCCTTCCGCGCGCCGCTGGACACGGACGCCGTCGAATCCCTGTCCGCCTTCGGCTGTGTGATCTCTCCGCAGGACGGCGTCTCTGTGCCGGCGACAGTCGGAGAACAGTATGCCGCGCCCGACCCGGGGCGACACGAGGACACGGGGGCGCTGTCAGACAGGGAGCCGCAGACGACGGAGCCTTCCGGCAACACGTTCACGCTGCGGGAGTCGTTCTATGACGGGGAGAGCCTGATGCTGGCGTACTCGCTCGAATGCATGCAGAATCCGGTCCGGTTCGGCTTCGGCCCCGGGGACGAGGACTTCGATCGGCTCCGGGCCGCGGGACGGTGGTATATCGACGGTCAATGGGAAAACATGGTCTCCGCCGAGGATTTCGACAGGATCTGTGCGCTGCTGCGCGGAGAAGAAAAGACCGGTTTCGTCATCCGGACGGCGTATCTGGGCGATCATATCCGGCTGACCGACGGGACGGATCTCGGCCCGATGCTCAGCAATTCTACCGCGGACGGCAGTGTCGTCCTCGAATGCCAGGAGGGACTGCCGGCCGCGGCAAAGGACAGAGACGCCCTGGAGCTTGTTTTCACGATCCGGGAAATGCTGTTTTATTATTACAAGGACGGCGATACGTTTTACCGATATACGGAGAATCTCAGCGAAGAGACCGTCACCGTTTCGGTCCCCAACAACAAATAACCATTATACAATAAACGGCCTTGAATACTGCCGTCATAGCAAGCGGCGCGACAAAGGATCCCAGGATCATGGGGCGGTTTTTTCCGTTTACCGGGGTTATACCATTCAGCTCCATTGTCGGTGCTATTCTCAGGTAATGCGCATTTTTCTTTGCGTATCTTTCTTTTGAAAAGCCCAAAAGAAAGATACGCGAGAAAGAAAAGGCTCGGTGCAGGACTGCAGGCTGAAGCCTCTTAAGTCTATTACTCAAAAGGCTGCTGCGCCGCCGTCCGCGCCACCCCGCTTCGCTCCGGCGCTTGGCGGGCAGTTAGTTTAGGTCCCAGCCTCTTACCTTGCTGCCGCGCCCTCCGGGTGCGGGAAACTGCCAGCGCACTGTCTTGCCGTAGGGG
>JAFXYJ010000119.1 GCA_017541825.1 Oscillospiraceae bacterium
CACCATCCAGAGCATCGTCGGTCACGCGGACATGGACATGACCCAGCATTATCTCCATGTGCAGGAGCCCATCCGGCAGGACGCCATCGCGCGCTTTTCGGCAGCGTTCGGCGGTTCGAATACGCCGCCCGATTTTTCGTCAAACTGCAAAATCGTACCGCTGTCTATTCTGTCTAATGTGCACAAACGTAATTCTGGTCAGAATTCTGGTCGGGAAAAGTTGCGCGAGGTCCCCTAAAGTTGCGGGCATGAAAAAAGCCTTGAAACACAAGTGTTTCAAGGCTTCGTGTGGTGGAGATAAGCGGGATCGAACCGCTGACCTCTTGAATGCCATTCAAGCGCTCTCCCAGCTGAGCTATACCCCCATCTGACCGCCGATCTTGTCGGCAAGGGGTATACTACCGCAATTGAATACAAATGTCAAGCAGAAATTCTTAAATCCCGGCAAAAAAGCGAGGCCGACGCGCGGCCTCGCTTTTCGGTCCTTATTCGGCTGTCTCCGGTGCTTCGGCTTCCGGGGCGCCGGTTTCGATCATGTCCTCCGGCAGTTCTGTTTCCTCTTTTCCGCAGCAGCACTTATGCGGGCAGGGCGGGATCTCCTCCCCCCTGATCAGTGCCCGGATCACGCGGCGGTGGATAAACGCCCAGCAGGCGGCCAGCGCGGCGACGACCGCCAGGATGATGCAGATCCAGCTCTTCTTTTTCACAGGATCCCCTCCCTCTGACTTTTCTTGGATGCAGTATATCATATCCCGCGGCACGAGGCAAGCGGAAATACGCGGTCCGCGATGCCGTTCTCCGCCGAAATCTCCCGGTGAAGACTGTACAATCCGGCCGGTTCCTGTTATAATGATTGTACAATCTGTGGATAAAGAGGGGATGACGATGGCTGCGGAACGGCTGGAGCTGGCGCTCTACGGAAAGGGCGGCATCGGCAAGTCGACGATCAGCGCGAATCTCTCCGCCGCGCTGGCGGAGGCCGGGCACAGGGTGCTGCAGATCGGCTGCGACCCGAAGCACGATTCCACACGGCTTCTGATGGGCGGCCGGGCGCTGCCGACGGTGCTGGAATACCTCAAGGACGTGCCCAAGGAGGCCGCCGAGATCTCCGCGGTCCTCGGCGAGGGCTGCCGCGGCATCGGCTGCATCGAGGCGGGCGGGCCGCGGCCCGGCGTGGGCTGCGCGGGGCGCGGCATCATCTCCGCCTTTGAGTTCCTGGAGCGCAACAGGGTCAAGGAGCGCTATGACGTCGTGCTCTACGATGTGCTCGGCGACGTGGTCTGCGGCGGCTTTGCCGTGCCCATCCGCCGGGAGTACGCCAACGCGATCTTCCTGGTGACCAGCGGCGAGTTCATGGCGCTGTACGCGGCCAACAACATCCTCCGCGGCGTGCGCAATTTTGACGGCGACCGTCACCGCCGCGTGGCCGGCATCCTTTACAACCGCCGCAACGTGGCCGGCGAGGATCAGCGGGTGGAGCGCTTCGCCCGGGCGGTGGGACTGCCCGTCTGCGCGGTGATCCCCCGCAGCGACGCCTTCGCCGTGGCCGAGGAGAAAAAACGTCCCCTGATCGAGCTGGACGGCTATCCCGAGGAGCACGCGGTGTTCTCCCGGCTGGCGGAGCAGATCGGCGCGGGACTGACGCTGTATGAGGCGCGGCCGCTCTCGGACGAAGATCTGGAGGCGGTGGTGCTCAACGGGCGCACGGTCTCTCCCCTGCCCGCCGCGGCGCCGGCACCGGCCTCGGCGGCGGCGCGTCCCGCGCCGGCGGCCGCCGAGGAGACCGAACGCCCGGACCCTTACCGGATGCCGCTGTTCGGCTGCGCCTTCAACGGCGCCTCCACGGCCGCCATCCACCTGACCGACGCGATCGTGATCGCCCACTCCCCCCGCGCCTGCGCCTTCTACACATGGCAGAACATCTCCTCTCCCGGGCGGCGCAACCTGTTCAACCGCGGGATCCTGATGCCCTCGGCCATCAGCCCCAACTATGAGTGCAGCGAGATCGGCCAGAGCGAGGCCGTGTTCGGCGGCATGGATGCCCTGCGCGAGAGCGTGCGTCTGGCGCTGGAGAGAAAGCCCGGCGCGGTCATCGTCATCAGCTCCTGTGTCAGCGGCATCATCGGGGACGATGTGCAGGCCGTGGAGGACATGTCCGTGCCGGAGACGCCCGTCATCGTCATCCCCGCCGACGGGGATATCAACGGCGATTATATGACCGGCATCGAGATGTGCATGCACACGCTGGCTGAAAAGCTCGTCGATCCCTCCGTGCCGAAAAAGCCGGACACCGTCAACCTGATCGGCGAGACCGGCGTGGCCAACAATACCGATATCAATTACCGCACGATCAAGGCCCTGCTCGGCGGCATGGGCATCGACGTCAACTGCCGTTTTCTCGGCGACGCCACCGCCGCGGAGGTGCGCGCTCTCACGGCCGCGCCGCTGAACATCCTCGCCGTGGACAGTCCGGACAACCGGAAGCTGCAGCTCTGGCTGCGGGAAAAATACGGCTGCGAATTCATGGATGAGTGCCTGCCCGTGGGATACAGGGCGACGGCGGAATTCCTCGAGCGGGTCGGCGCGTTCTTCGGCCGCCCGGAGGCCGCCCGGCCGGTCATCGAGCGGGAAAAAGCCCTCTTTGACGCCGAAGCCGCCCGGCTCCGGCAGAAGCTCGGCGGCAAAAAGGTCCTGATGACAACGATCAACGCCAACCTCGACTGGCTGCTGGACGCCGCCGAGGCCGTGGGGATGGAGTTCGTCTGGATCGGTGTGCTCAACTACCTCCGTCAGGAGCTCAAGATCACCGATCACCCGGAACGGCGCGCCATCGTGGAGGAGATCGGCAGTGCCTCTCCCATCCGCTCGCGCATCGACGAGCTGCGGCCGGACATCGTACTGTCCAACTACACCGCCGCGGCCCCCGAGGGGGAATACATCATCGACAATCTGCCCATGGGGCAGCTCAACGGCTTCCGCTCCGGGCTGGAGGTCATGGACCGCTGGGCCCGGCTGATCGAATCGAGACGAGAGGGGGAATGGATGCGTGACCAGCAGCTCTTTGAAAAGTATTTCGCCTGACAGCATCACCGGCATGATCTTCGCCCTCGAGGGCATGCGAAACACGATCGTGCTCCTCAACGGGCCCATGGGCTGCCGGTTTTACCACTCCACCACCTCCCAGTTCCTGTCCATCCGGCCGCTGCTCTACCTTCCCGGCGAGGACGGCAAGGCGCCGGTGCGCGTGGACTACAACTACCTCAACGACTGGTTTTTCCGTCAGGAGCGCGTGCCCTGCACCTATCTGGACGGCTACGACTACGTCTATTCCACCCGGGACAAGGTCAGCCGGGCGCTGGACTTCATCCGGGAAAACGTCGCCTTTGACATCATCGCCATCATCAACTCCCCCGGCGCCGCGCTGATCGGGGACAATCTGCTGGAGCTGGCCCGGGACAAGCTGGGCGGCTGCCGGGTGGTGATGCTTGAATCCTCGGGCTACTCCACCTCCTTCGAGGCCGGGTATCAGGACGCTTCCCTGGCCCTGCTGCGGCAGGTGGGCGCCCCGCTGTGGGATGCCGCGCCGCGGAGCCCCCGGGCCGCTGCGGCGCCCCGGGTCAACCTGCTGGGGCTGTCGATCTGGCACCGGTACTACGAGGGCGATCTGCAGGAGCTGCGGCGGCTTTTCGC
>JAFXYJ010000120.1 GCA_017541825.1 Oscillospiraceae bacterium
AGGCCCTTTTTGATCAGGCCCACGGCCAGCTCGTAGGTCTGCTCGAAATAGTCCGAGCCGTAGTAGAACCGGTCGCCCCAGTCGAAGCCGAGCCAGTGGATGTCCTCCTTGATGGCGTCGACGAACTCGGTGTCCTCTTTGGCGGGGTTGGTGTCGTCCATGCGCAGGTTGCAGATGCCGCCGAACTTCTCTGCCGTGCCGAAGTCGATGCTCAGCGCCTTGCAGTGGCCGATGTGCAGATACCCGTTGGGCTCGGGCGGAAAGCGCGTGTGGACCTGCATGCCTTCGTAACGGCCGCCGGGGCCGATGTCCTCGGCGATGAAATCATGTATGAAATTACCGGGCGTACGGTTTTCTTCCATGTCAGTTCCTTCCTGTGAGCAAGAATGTAACTAATTATAGACGATACTACTTGAATTTACAATCGTTTTGTTGGATAATAATTGTAACTGACCGGAAACGAAAGCGAGGGAACGCATTTGCTCTACGACACTGTGATCATCGGCGGCGGACCGGCGGCGGTATCGGCGGCGCTGACTCTGCGCGCGCGCAACAAGACCGCGGCCGTCGTCTCCGGCGGGGTGGACGACATCCCCCTGAGCCGCTCCCACAAGATCTCCAACTACCCGGGCATGCCGGACGTCTCCGGGCGCGAGATGCTCCTGGCCATGGAGGACCAGGCGCGCGCCGCCGGGGCGGAGATCATCCGCGGCCGGGCGACCTCGGTGCTGAACATGGGGGATTCCTTCGGCGTGGCCGTCGGCGCGGATTTCTGTCAGGGCCGCACGGTGATCCTGTGCACCGGCGTCAAAGCCGGGAACGTCTTTCCCGGAGAAAAGGAGCTGCTGGGCCGGGGCGTGAGCTACTGCGTCACCTGCGACGGCATGCTCTACAGGGGAAAGGACGTCTGTCTGGCGGGCTTCACCTCCGACGCCGAGGCCGAGGCGGAGCTGCTGCGGGACATGGGCTGCCGGGTGCGGCTGTTCACGAAAAAAGGCGCCGCCTATGCCGTCGAGGGCACGGACCGGGTCACCGGCCTGCGTGTCGGCGAGACCGTCTATCCCTGCGACGCCGTGTTCATCCTGCGCAGCGGCACCGCGCCGGACACCCTGCTCGAAGGGTTGGAGATGGACGGCGCCCATATCCGGACGGACGGGAGCCTGCGCACCTCGGTGCCCGGCGTTTTCGCCGCGGGAGACTGCACGGGCGCGCCCTATCAGGTAGCCAAGGCCGTGGGCGAGGGCAACATCGCGGCCCTCAGCGCGGCCAAATATATGGAGGAGCCCAAAGAATAAACCGGAGGTAACGCCATGAACCAGAGCGATCTCAAGTATCTCGAGCTGCTGGCGAAGAATTTCCCCAACGTCAACGCGGCGGCGGCGGAGATCACGAGGCTCCAGGCCATCCTGGAGCTTCCCAAGACCACCGAACACTTTATGAGCGATATCCACGGCGAGTACTCCTATTTCACCCACATCCTCAAGAATGCCTCCGGCGCCATCCACAGCAAGATCGACGACAGCTTCGGCGACCTGCTGGGCGAGGACGAGAAGAACGCCCTGGCGCTGCTGCTCTATTATCCCGAACGGGAGCTGGCCCGCAAGGACCATACCGATTCCTGGTATCGGGTGACGATCCACCGGCTCGTGGCGGTCTGCCGCCAGGCCACGGACAAATACACCCGCGCCAAGGTCCGCTCCCGTCTGCCGGAGGAGTTCGCCTACCTCATTGAAGAACTCATCGACTCCGACGAGCACGACAGCAACAAGCGCCGGTATTTCGAGAGCATCATCAACAACGTCATTGCCACGGGCATCGCCGACCAGTTCATCGCGGCGATGGCCAACCTGATCTCCCGCCTGACCGTGGACCGGCTCCACATCTGCGGGGACGTGTTCGACCGCGGCCCGGCGGCGCAGCTCGTCATGGACGACCTGCTGCACCGGCACGGCGTGGATTTTGTCTGGGGCAACCACGACGTGCTGTGGATGGGCGCGGCCATGGGCAATCCCGCCTGCATCGCCAACGCCCTGCGCAACTCCCTCAAATACGGCAACTTTGACACGCTGGAGGACGGCTACGGCGTCAACGTGCGCCCGCTGGCGGTGTTTGCTGTGGAGCAGTACGCCGACGATCCGTGTACATATTTCCAGCCGACCTACGTCACCGACTTTGCCGGCGACGACAGCGAGATCACGGCCAAGATCCTCAAGGCCATCACCGTGATCCAGTTCAAGCTCGAGGGCCAGCTGATCCGGAACCACCCGGAGTACCACATGGACGACCGCCTGCTGCTCCATCTGGTGGACGCGAACACGGGCACCGTCGAGATCGGCGGGAAGACCTATCACGTCAACGACTGCCATCTGCCCACCGTAGACAAGAGCGACCCCTACCGCCTGTCTCCGGGGGAGGAAAACGTGGTCAGCCAGCTGAGCATTTCCTTCCGGCGCAGCACGCTGCTGCAGAAGCATGTGGATTACCTGCTGGAGAAGGGCGCGATGTACAGGATCTGCAACGGGAACCTCCTGTACCACGGCTGCGTGCCCATGGAGGCCGACGGCAGCTTCTCCCAGGTCACGATCGGCGGCCAGAGCTGTTCCGGCCGGGAGCTGATGGACGTGTGCGACCGGATGGTCCGCACGGCCAACTACGACCGCCGGGACGAGCTGACGGATTTCCTCTGGTATCTGTGGTGCGGACCGTCCTCGCCGCTCAACGG
Source organism: Oscillospiraceae bacterium (assembly GCA_017541825.1). Lineage (GTDB taxonomy): Bacteria > Bacillota > Clostridia > Oscillospirales > Oscillospiraceae > Apopatocola. Next base: position 2,723 of record JAFXYJ010000120.1, read on the forward strand.
CAAGGACAAGATCGCCACCTTCGAGCGGACCTTCCTGACCGAGAGCGAAGCGGGCGTGGAGACCAAGAACGCCTATTACTCCCTCTGGAACAGGGAGGAGACAGCGTGCGCCATCCTGCGGGAATTCGGTGTGGACCCGGAAAAGGGCCACATCATCAACGGCCACGTGCCCGTGAAGAAGTCCAAGGGCGAGCAGCCGATCAAGGCCAACGGACGGTTCATCAATATCGACGGCGGCATGTCCAAGGCGTATCAGCCCCAGACGGGCATCTGCGGCTTCACGCTGGTGTTCTCCTCCCACGAGCTCTACCTGGCCGAGCACCAGCAGTTCGACATCGAGAAGGTCGGGACCCAGAACGTGGATATGATCTCCCGCACGATCAAGATCGAGCAGTATCCCGACCGGCTGCGGGTGCGCGACACCGACGGCGGCGAAGAGGTCACGGAGCGCATCGCCGATCTCGAGCAGCTCCTGGCGGCCTATCGCAGCGGCGTCATCCGCACGCCGGACCGCATGGGCTGAGCGGGGACAAACGCGGCATACAGCGATCCCGGGAGAGCCGGCAGGCTTCCCCGGGATCGCTGCGTCCTGTCCGGGGCGGCGGGAAAAGGATTGATTTATCCGGGGGATCCGGATTATAATGCGGATACAGTCTGAGGCGGGGTGATTTCGATGGCGATGACCGACGCGAGGCAGAAAGCGGCCGCGAAGCAGTTCGCGGCGTACTGGAAGGACAAGGGCTACGAGAAGGGAGAGAGCCAGCCGTTCTGGCTGTCTCTGCTGCGCGACGTCTTCGGCGTGGCCGAGCCGGAGAAGTATATCCGCTTCGAGGACCAGGTGAAACTGGACAGCGCCACCGGCTTCATCGACGGCTTCATATCCGAGACCCACGTGATGATCGAGCAGAAGGGCGCCGGAAAGGATCTGAACAAACCGATCAGGCAGTCCGACGGCTCGCTGCTGACGCCGTTCCAGCAGGCCAAGCGCTATTCCGCCGAGCTGCCGTATTCAGAGCGCCCGCGCTGGATCGTCACCTGCAGCTTTCAGGAGTTCTTCGTTTACGACATGGAAAAGCCCCACGGCGACCCGGAGAAGATCAGGCTCGCCGATCTGGAAAAGGATTATTACCGTCTGTCCTTCCTTGTGGAGAGGGAGAGCGTCCATCTGCAGCGTGAGATGGAGATCTCCATCAAGGCCGGCGAGGTCGTCGGGCTGCTGTATGATGGTCTGCTGAAGCAGTATAAGAACCCGGAAGATCCGGAGACGCTCAAGCATCTGAACAAGCTGTGCGTGCGCCTGGTGTTCTGCCTGTACGCCGAGGACGCGGGCGTCTTCGGCCGGCACCACATGTTCCACGACTACCTGTCCCGCTTCGCCGCCCGGGACATGCGTAAGGGGCTGACGCAGCTCTTCGCGGTCCTGGACCAGAAGCCAGAGGACCGGGACCCGTACCTGGCCGACGACGATCCGCTGCTGGCGGCCTTCCCCTACGTCAACGGCGGACTGTTCGCGGACACGGACGTGGTGATCCCGCCCTTCACCGACGGGCTGCGCGACCTTCTGCTGCGCCGCGCCTCGGCGGACTTCGACTGGTCGGAGATCTCTCCGACGATCTTCGGCGCCGTGTTCGAGAGCACCCTGAACCCGGAGACGCGCCGCAGCGGCGGCATGCACTACACGAGCATCGAGAACATCCACAAGGTCATCGATCCGCTGTTCCTCGACGCTCTCAAAGCCGAGCTCGCGGAGATCCGGGAGCTCACGGTGCAGCGGGAGAAGGAGCGGCGGCTGCTCGCCTTCCAGGAGAAGCTGGCCTCCCTGGGCTTCCTGGACCCCGCGGCGGGCTCCGGCAACTTCCTGACCGAGAGCTATCTTTGCCTGCGGCGGCTGGAAAACGAGGTGATCTCCGAGCTGCATAGCGGCCAGATGAGCCTGGACGCCGTCACCGACCCGATCCGGGTCAGCATCGCCCAGTTCCACGGCATCGAGATCAACGACTTCGCCGTGACCGTGGCCAAGACCGCCCTGTGGATCGCGGAGAGCCAGATGCTGCGGGAGACGGAGAAGCTGCTGATGCTCGATCTGGACTTCCTGCCGCTGAAAACCAACGCCAATATCGTCGAGGGCAACGCCCTGCGCCTCGACTGGGAGAGCGTGGTCGACAAGACGAAGCTGCACTACATCATGGGAAACCCGCCGTTTGTGGGTGGAATGTATATGTCCGCAGAACAGAAGCGGGATATTATTGATGTAATGGAGGGATTTAAATCCGCGGGAGAACTTGACTATGTTGCTGGATGGTATAAAAAATCTGCAGATTTAATGGAGAACTCGACTATTCATGCCGCTTTTGTCTCAACAAATTCAATTTGTCAAGGACAGCAAGCAACTACTCTATGGGCAGATCTTATCAGCAGAGGTATTATCATCAATTTCGGTCATCAGACTTTTATCTGGAACAGTGAAGCTTCAATCAAAGCCCACGTTCATTGCGTTATTGTAGGTTTTTCTTATCATCGCGACAAACAAATCGTTTTGTTTAATGGTACTGGAAACGCGAAAAATGTTAACAACATCAATCAATACTTGACAGAAGGACCGACGGCGATTATAGAAAGCCGTTCTGCTCCGTTATGCAGTGTTCCGCCGATCCGGTTCGGGAGCATGCCCAGAGATGGTGGTGGATTCATTTTCAGCGAAGAAGAAAAAGAAAAGCTGATAAAGAATGAGCCAATTGCAGCAAAATGGGTACGGCTATACCTCGGGGCAGAAGAATTCTTGAAAAACAAAAAGCGATACTGTCTTTGGCTTTTAGGCGCAAACCCTGCAGAGATTGCAAAATGTCCTACTGTAAAGGAGAGAATTCAACGGGTTCGAGATTTTCGCCTTGCCAGTAAGGCAGCAGGAACAAGAAAATATGCTGAAACACCTACTCTTTTCTGTCAAATTGCGCAGCCTGTGGAAGGAAGCTATATCGCAGTTCCGAAAACATCCTCTGAAAGGAGAAGATATATTCCATTAGGATTTCTTTCTTCTGACGTCATAGCGAGTGACTTGTTGTTCTTGATTCCAAACGCGGATTTATATCACTTCGGCATTCTTGAATCTAATGTTCACATGGCGTGGATGAGAACGGTTTGCGGGCGGCTTAAGAGCGATTATCGCTATTCCAAGGATATTGTCTACAACAACTTCCCATGGCCTTCCCCCACCTCCGAGCAGAAGGAGCGGATCGAACAGACGGCCCAGGCCATCCTCGACGCCCGGGCGCTGTACCCGGACGCCTCGCTGGCCGACCTCTACGACGAGCTGACCATGCCGCCGGAGCTGCGGCGCGCCCACCAGCAGAACGACCGCGCCGTTATGGCCGCCTACGGCTTCCCGGTCAAAGACTTCACCGAATCCGACTGCGTGGCCGCTCTGATGAAGATGTATCAAGAACTCACTGCAAAGGAGGGGTCCTGATTCGACCGGCGGGAAAAACTGTTGACAAATCAGGGGAAGACGTTTATATTTGTCCGGTACAACAGCGCAGAAGGGGAGGAGTACTCCCGGCAAACCCGCAGAGAGAGGGCGGTCGGTGCGAGCCCTTGGGAGAGCCGGCGGGAAAGGTCGCCCCGGAGCTGCCGCTTTGAAACACGAGTAGAAGCGGACGGGAGCTCCCGTTACAGAGCGAAGAGTGCGGCGTATTCCACGCCGAACCCAGGTGGTACCGCGTAAGTTTTTGCGCCCCGGGAGCATTTCCCGGGGCCTTTTGTTTTGGAGGAAAGAAAAATGAAAGAACTGCCCAAAATCTACGATCCCAGGCAGGTGGAGAGCCGCATCTATGATTTCTGGATGGACGGCGGCTGGTTCCGCGCCGACCGCGGCGGGGACAAAAAGCCCTTCACCATCGTCATGCCGCCCCCGAACGTCACCGGCCAGCTGCACATGGGCCACGCCATGGACTGCACGCTCCAGGACATCCTGATCCGCTACAAGCGCATGCAGGGCTACAACGCCCTGTGGCTGCCCGGCACCGACCACGCCGGCATCGCCACCCAGATCAAGGTGGAGGAGGAGCTGCGCACCAAGGAGGGACTGACCCGCCACGACCTGGGCCGGGAAAAATTCCTCGAGCGCGTCTGGGACTGGAAGCAGAAGTACGGCGACACCATCGTGCGCCAGCAGCGCAAGATGGGCGCCTCCTGCGACTGGGACCGCGCCCGCTTCACGATGGACGAGGGCTGCTCCCGCGCCGTGCGCGAGGTGTTCGTCTCCCTGTATGAAAAGGGCCTGATCTACAAGGGCTCACGCATCGTCAACTGGTGCCCCCACTGCGTCACCGCCCTGTCCGACGCCGAGGTGGAGTACAAGGAAAAGCCCGGCAACCTCTGGCACCTGCGCTATCCGATCACCGGCGAGCCGGGGCGGTACGTCGTCGTGGCCACCACCCGTCCCGAGACCATGCTCGGCGACACGGGCGTGGCCGTGAACCCCGCCGACGAGCGCTATAAGGATCTGGTGGGCAAGACCTGCATGCTGCCGCTGATGAACCGGGAGATCCCCATCGTGGCCGACGAGTACGTCGACCTCGAGTTCGGCACAGGCTGCGTCAAGATGACCCCTGCCCACGACCCCAACGACTTTGAGGTCGGCCTGCGCCACAACCTGGCCGCGATCCGGGTGCTGGACGACAACGGCTGCGTCAACGAAAACGGCGGGAAGTATCAGGGCATGGACCGCTACGAGGCACGCAAGGCCGTCGTGGCCGATCTGGAGGCCCTGGGCCTGGTGGAGAAGATCGAGGACTACGTCCACAACGTGGGCACCTGCTACCGCTGCGGCAGCGACGTGGAGCCGATCATCTCCGCCCAGTGGTTCGTGAAGATGGAGCCCCTGACCCATGAGGCGATCCGCGTGGTGAAGGACGGGGAGACGAAATTCGTCCCCGAGCGCTTCACCAAGAATTACATCAACTGGATGGAGAACCTGCACGACTGGTGCATCTCCCGTCAGCTCTGGTGGGGCCATCAGATCCCCGTGTGGTACTGCGACGACTGCGGCAAAATGACCGTGGCCCGGGAGGATCCCACCGAGTGCGCCCACTGCGGCTCGAAGAACATCACCCGGGATCCCGACGTGCTCGACACCTGGTTTTCCAGCGCCCTGTGGCCCTTCTCCACCCTGGGCTGGCCGGACGACACCGAGGATCTGCGGTATTTCTATCCCACGGACGTGCTGGTCACCGGCTACGATATCATCACCTTCTGGGTCTCGCGCATGATCTTCTCCGGCTGCGAGCACATGAAGAAAACGCCCTTCCACACCGTGTTCATCCACGGCCTGGTCCGCGACGACAAGGGCCGCAAGATGTCCAAGTCCCTGGGCAACGGCATCGACCCGCTGGAAATGGCGGACAAATACGGCGCCGACGCGCTGCGTTACAACCTCGTCACCGGCAACTCCCCCGGCAACGACATGCGCTTCTATGTGGAGAAGTGCGAGGCCATGCGCAACTTCGCCAACAAGCTCTGGAACGCCTCCCGGTTCGTGATGATGAACCTGACCATTGACAAAAACGAGCTGCCCGGAACGCTGGAGCTGGAGGACAAATGGATCCTCTCGAAGCTCAACGATCTGGCCGGCGAGGTCAACGAGAACCTGGAGAAATACGAGCTGGGCATCGCCGCGCAGAAGATCTATGACTTCATCTGGGACAGCTTCTGCGACTGGTATATCGAGCTGACCAAGGCGCGGCTCACCGGCGATGACGCCGCGGCCGGAGAGCAGGCGCAGCGGGTGCTGCTGTATGTGCTCACCGAGACGCTCAAGCTCCTGCATCCCTTCATGCCCTTCATCACCGAGGAGATCTTCCAGGCCCTGCCCCACGAGGGCGACGCCCTGATGATCCAGCGCTATCCCGTGTACCGGCCCGAGCTGGCCTTCCCCGCCGAGGGCGCGCGTATGGAAAAGGTCATGGAGGTCATCAGCGCGATCCGTTCCCGCCGGAGCGAGATGAACGTGCCCAGCCAGAAGCGGCCGCATCTGTTCATCGCCGCCGAGGACCGCGAGGCCTTCGAGAGCGGCCAGGGCTATCTGCGCCGCCTGGCCATGACCGGCGACGTCACCGTGGCCGCGGAGCCTCCCGCCGATGCGGAGAGCATGGTCAGCGTCGTGACCCGCGACGCGCGGTGCTTCCTGCCGCTGAGCGAGCTGGTGGATCTGGATAAGGAGCGCGAGCGGCTCGGAAAGGAGCTCGAGAAGAACCGCGGCTTCCTCGAGGGCCAGCGCAAAAAGCTCGCCAACGAGAAATTCGTCTCCCGGGCGCCGGAGAACGTGGTGGCCGCCGAGCGCGAGCGGGCCGAAAAGCTCGAAGCGCTGATCGCCAACCTCGAAGAGTCCCTGCGCCGGTTGGGCTGAGGGCAAAACGATATCCCGGAGGGCTCGCCCTCCGGGATATCGTTTGAAAACCTTTCCCGCGGGAGGGAACCGATCGCGGTCCCGGCGCGTCTATAGAGCAGAAAACACCCTCGCGCAGACGGGAGGAGACCTTTCCGATGAAGAGATATCTGACGATCATAAAGCTCAGCGCGTTCGCCCTGGCCCTGCTGTGCCTGTTCACGGCGCTGTCCCCGGCGGTGTGCGCCGCCGACGAGGCGCCCACGATCACAAAGGACCTGACGGCCGGCATTACCGTGACGGAAGGGGAGAGCGTCACGCTCACGATCCAGGCCGACGGCGACGCGCTCGAATACCAGTGGTATAAGAACAACCAGCCCGCCGACGGCCGGAACGAGGCCTCCTGGAAGCTGGAAAACCTGACGGCGGCGGACAGCGGCGGACAGTATTTCTGCTATGTGCAAAACCCCAACGGCGGCGTGTCCAGCGCCGTGTGCACCCTCACCGTCGTGGCGAAGCCGACGCTGACGGCGGACATCGCCTCCGAGCGCTGACTGTGAACGAGGGGGAGACGATCACGCTGACCGCGGCGGCGACGGCGGGCAACAGCACCGGCATGCTGACCCAGTGGTACTACGCTGCGGACGGCGTCTCCACGCCGATCACCGGCGCGACCACCGGCACGCTGACCCTCGCCGTGGACGCGTCCTGGAACGGACGGGAGATCTACTGCCAGTTCACCAACGAGGCCGGCAGCACCTCGTCCTCCCGCTGCGCCGTGACTGTGAACGGCGCGGCCCCCACGCCCACGCCGACGCCCACTCCCGGCCCCACGGCCACGCCCGAT
>JAFXYJ010000121.1 GCA_017541825.1 Oscillospiraceae bacterium
CCGAGGAGCCCGAGGAGCCCGAGGAACCCGAGGAGCCCGAAGAGCCCGAGGAGCCCGAGGAGCCTGAGGAGCCCGAGGAGCCCGAGGAGCCCGAAGAACCGACCGACGGGGACAAGCCCGAAGAAGCGGATGATACCGATATCCCGCTTATGCGGTCCGAGCCCATCGACGTGCACTCGGGAGGCTATACTGACAGCGGCACACTGACGATCTCGATTGAATCCAACGGCACCAAGCTGAAAGCAGAGCTGAACGGATCCTATGATTACCATTATCTGATCGCCGAGAACGCGACCACCCGCTATTATCTGACCAAAATCACCCCCGACGGCAGCCACAAGGACACCTACACCGTGGATCCCCTCATGCTCCCGGCAGGAGAGTACACGGTGTCGGTCGGTGATTTTTGGAACGGCAGGCTGGACAAAGTTACATCCGATACAAAGCTGCTCGTGCTGCCCGCGCCCGCGGCGTCCGTGATGCAGCCCGACAACGGCAGCGGCAGCGGCATCATCGCCGTCCCCCTGACGGAATCGCCGGAGGGCATCTCCTCCATCGTTCTCGAGACCGCCGGCGGCACAATCGTCAAGACCTTCAGCTCGGCCGAGCTCGGTCTGGACTACGTGTTTGACGTCACGCCTACCGCGGAAGGGCTTTCCGGCCGGGATTATCGCCTCCGGGCGATCGGCGGCGCCAGTTTCGCCGACGCGATCACCGCCACTTCCGACTACACCTATGTCACCGTGCCGCAGGACTCTCTTGCGGACGGCATCGACGCCTGGTTCACCGATTCGAACTGGTTTGAAACGGCCCTTTACTACAAGGGCGCCAAAACAAGCATCGAAACCCGCGTATACGGCTCTGCCGCCTCCCTGGCGGACGACGTCCGGGTGACCTTCAAGAGCAGCGACACGAAGGTCGCCACCGTGGACGCCGCGGGCAACGTGACCGCCGTGGGCAAGGGCATTGCCACCATCACCGTGACCAGCGTGGCCGACTCGTCGTATCACGCGGACCTCACCGTGCGCGTGGATCCGATCACGGTCAAGAGCCTGCAGTTTGAGCAGACGAAGATGACCATCAACCTCGCGGGGATATACCCGGATGGTCCCGACGGCTGGTATCTCGGCTCCCCGATGTTTACCCTGACAGCCACTGCGCCGGCAGATGCGGATTTCCCGGTCATGATCCCGGTCACTGCCACCGTCAGCGGCGGGACAGGCCTGCAGTTCATAGACTGGGGTGAGTATTGTTCAAGTATAACCATTTTGTATTCACGTTCTTCAAGTGACATTTCTATCACGAGCAACTATGACATGCTCGTCACCGAGCCGGGCCGCTACACGATCACCCTTGAGTGCCTGGGCAAAAAGGCGACCTGCACCGTGGTCGTGGACGGCTTCACCCATACGGATATCTACGAATACGATACCGATGATTACCGGGTCGACTTCACCTATAACACCGGCTTCATGATGGGCGGCAAGAAGGTCACCGGCTGGGTCGGCATCGACCGCGACGACGGCTCGGTCACCCTGGGCAAGGACGCGTTCAAGAACCTCGTCGGGGGCGGCGTGGCCAAGAAGGACATCTACTACTTTGACCCGGCCACCGGGCGCATCGTCATGGACGGCGTGCGAAAGATCGACAAGAAGCTCTATCTCTTCGGATACGGGTCGCTCCTGTTCAACTACAGCGGCGACGCGCCCTATGCCGATCTGTATTACTACGGGTCCGACACATACTACACGAAGGCGGACTGCAGCCTGGCCACCGGCTGGCAGCAGCCCTACAGCGAGTGGACATACTTCGATCCGGTCGGCGGCGCCAAAGCGCGGTACACCTGGGTGCCCGCCCGCGCCGGCAAGGGCGTGACCTGGGTCGACAGCTCCGGCTGCAACTACGACAACGACGGTCATTCTCTGGAAGGCGTCACCGGCATTCGCCCGATTTACGACGGTTACAGCCTCTTCTACGTCTTCTTCAAGAACGGCGCGCGCTCCTCCGGCTGGTATGATGGGCACTACTTCAGCCCGGACGACGGCGCCATGGTCACGAGCGCCTGGGTGCCCGTGCCCAAAGGCAAGGGCGTGACCTGGGTCAACAGCTACGGCGACAACGTCGACGACAGCAACCACTCGCTGGAGGACGTGACCAAAACCTGTACGATCAACGGCGACAAGTACCTGTTCATCAAGGGCGCGCGGCAGACCGGCTGGGTGTATGTGAATGAAAGCGGCGTCACGCCCGCCAAGAAGGCGCTCGGCAAATACTACTGCGATCCCGACAATGACGGCAGGGTGCACACCGGCTACTTCTCCGTCGGCGGCAAAAAGTACTGGGCTGAGTCGTACGGCGTCATATTTCTCCCCGGCAACTACGTCAAGGAAGCGCTCGGCGTCAAGGGCGTGAAGTATCTCCTTTGGCAGGACAGCGACTCGAAAGATATCATCATCGGGCCTGACGGCGCGTTGGTCGAATACGCCATGGTCAACGTCTTCGATCCCAACACCGAAACGTACCACTACATGTACGGCGGGTATAAAGGCGCGGTCATGACAGACTATACGGTCGAGATCAAGGGCAACTATTATCACTTCGACAGCAACGGCCATCTGGACAAGAGCGCGCAGTCGACGGATTACTATGTATGGACGGAGGGCGGCCCCTATGCTGTCCAGACGAAGCTGATCGACGTCAAGAATCCCGCCAAGGGCACCTGCTACTTCGTGCCTATGCTCAACGGCGGCAAAAAGCTGACCAGCGTCGTGCTGACCAGGAAGGACGGCAGCGACTATTATGCCGCCGTCGTCCTGAACAAGAACGGCAAGGTCGTCACCAGCGCGATCGCCACAGCGCGCGTATATGCAGACTCGAAAACGACGCGCGCCTTCGCGGTCGATTCCGACGGCGATGTGCTCCGGGCATATAGTCCCGGTGAGTACTTGGCCGTGAGAGTCGGCAAGAACCGCTACGCGGTCGACTACTACGGCTATATCCAGGCCACGACCGGCCTGTTGAATACCAGCAATTACGGCGTCGTATATGTGGGCAAGAAGGGCGTGCTGACCGCCAACGCCCTGGTGAAGATCAAGGGCACCGATGGCAAGACCCACAGCGCCTGGTTCAACAGCTACGGTGAGAACGACACCAACAGCTACATTCCCAAAGGTACCGACAGCAAAGCTATCTGCGCCAAGGGCAAGCTTTACGCGGCCGAGCAGGTCTCCGCGAAGATGCTCGACGGCAGCCCCTGTGATGTTTGGGTGACCTACAAGCCCGCAAAAGCCGGCTGGGACGACTATGCCGGCTGCGCCCTGAACAAGGATGGCTCCGTCAAGGGCGGCTGGACCACTCGGCAGGAGGACGGCGCCAGGCTCTATATCGTGCTGTACAAATCCGGCAGCTATGTCGAGGCCTACAAAACCGATGCCGACTGGGGCGACGGCGACGCGCTCTTCCGCATCAGCGGCAAGCTCTACCTGTTCGACAACGACGGCGTGATGCGCACCGGCTGGGTCTGGCTCGACTACGGCACGATCATTGACCCCAAGACCGACAATGCGGTGGGCGAATACAGCAATCAGCTCTTCTACTTCGATCCCAAGACCGGCGCGGCGGTCACCGGCGGCTGGAAGACCGTCCCCGTGCCCGTTGCGGTCAACGGCATGCTGTCCTACGGCGCGGAGGACCTGAACCTCGACTACGGTCGTCCGGTCAACGCCGGCAAGAGCGCCAAGCTGTACTTCACCGCTGACGGCGAGCTCGTGCGCGATACGACCATGGTCATCAAGAAGAAGCTCTACAAGTTCGCGCCTGACGGCACCAGTACCCTCACCGCCGGCTGGCTCAACGCCGCCAGGACACAGTACGTCTACAAGGACGGTACCCTTGCCAAGGGCCGGGTGAAGATCGACGGACAGTACTATCTGTTCGACGGCAGCGGCATCAAGCAGACCAACGCGCTGCGCAGGAGCGGCGGCAAGTGGTACTGGTACGGCGAGAACGGTGCCCAGACCACAGTGTCGATGGACGCGTTTTTCTCGGGCTACGGGGTATATGTGGGCGGCCTTTCCACCCGGAACCTGACGGCCCTCTGGAACAAGGACGGGTCCCTGGCGAAGATCGTCTACGCCAACTCCGGCCTGCCCGCCGTCGGCGAGACCGTCAGCTTCGGCATGTGGGACACCGACGATCCCGAAGACGCCCTGTGGTTTGAGGACAACGGCTACAAGCTCGACAGCAAGGGCCTGCCCATGACGGGCGCGGTCACCGACTTCCGGATGACGGGCAGCAGCAGCGTCTACGGCATGATCCTCAACGACGACGGCTCCCGTTACTGGTCAAACGCCACCTATGATCTGGTCTCCGTCGGGAAGAAGATCTACGCGGTGTACGGCAGCCTGCTGGATACCTGGGATAGCCGCATCAGCGTATACCCTGAGGGCTGGACCCGGCTGTCCGACGCCGACCGGAAGACCATGGATATCTTCAGTGCGTACGCTCATCGCCGGTATAATCACAGCTACGTCGACGTCATCCTCAACGAGGACGGCAGCGTGGCGGCCGATATGGTGCTGGCCGGCCACTTCACCAACCGCCTCGGCGTGCCGATGGCCGACTACTGCCCGGTCTTCAAGTTCGGCGGCAAGTGGTACACCACCTATTCCGACGGCCAGACGTTCGACAACTGGTCTACCGACAACGACGCCGTGGTCCGCGTCGGCGCCCACGGCGAGCTGATCGGCTTCTACAGCACGCTGACCGGCAAGCCGTTCACCGGCCTGCTGGACTACCAGGACTCCAACTATACCGAGTGGGTCTTTGCCGTGCTGAAGAAGGGCATGCCCCTGAGCGGCAAGCAGAAGGGATACGCAGGGAGGACCTACTACACGGATCCGCAGCTCGGCGTGTATCTCGAGTGACGCGGCCGATCTTCCCGCAGACAACATTGACAAAAAGCTCCGGGTCCACACCCGGAGCTTTTTGCCGTGTTGACGAAAAAAAACCATGTCAGACCTTTCCAAGCCCGGGAAGAAATGGTATAATACCATCGCAAGACCTCACTGCCGCCGCGGTGAGGCGATCAAAACGAAAGCGAGGAAACAATAATGCGGCATTCGATGAAGCGATGGCTCTGCCTGCTGCTCACGGTGCTCATGCTCGCGTCCATGTTCCCCACGGCTTACGCCATGGAGGACACGCAGGACGAGGAGTACCTTGAGACGGAAGAGCTCATCGGCGAGGAACCGGCCGACGAGGAGCCGGAACCTCTGATCGAGGAAGAGGAGGAAGAGGACCTCGCGCCTCAGCTCGAGGACGAGGAAGAGGAACCGGCGGCGGAAGAGCCCGCCGCGGAAGAG
>JAFXYJ010000122.1 GCA_017541825.1 Oscillospiraceae bacterium
AGAAGCACTTAAGAGAGGAGCGTGATGCAGATGGATAAGCCGACTAAACCGATCATGGTAGCCCGTGAGGAGTTCGCCCAGCGCCTGGCCGACCTGTGCAACGGCTGCGGCCTGCCGCCGGTCATCCTGCAGCCGCTGCTGGAGAGAGCAGCGGCGGAGATGAGCAGGCTGGCGCAGGATCAGTATGCGCAGGAGATGGCGGCCTATCGGAAGGCCCTGCAGGATTACGCAGAGTCGCAGAAACAGCAGACAACAGAGGAGGGCTGACATCATGGAGACTGTTTTCGCAGCGCTGATCAGTGCAGGAGCGGCAATAGTTGTTTGTATTTTAAACAGCAGGGCGCAGGCCCGGGAGCTGACGCACCAGCTGGAGCTCCAGCAGGCGGTGACCAACACTAAGATCGACGAGCTCACCAGAGAGGTGAGAGAGCACAACGGGTTTGCCCGCCGGCTCCCCGTCCTCGAGGAGCAGATGCGCGTTGCCAACCACAGGATCGATGATCTGGAAAAAGGAGACGACAGACGATGACTAAGAACTGGTGGAAAGCTGCCCTGATCAGGGCGGCGCGTACTTTCGCACAGGGCCTCGTGACCCTGATCGGATCTGAGGCGATCAATATCGTGGATCTCGACTGGCCCAGGATGCTGGGCATGGCGGCGACCATGGCGCTCGTCAGCCTGCTGACCAGTATCGGCGGCCTTCCGGAGGTGGTGGACGAGTGATCACCATCGTCAAGAAGTTGCTGACTAAAAACGACTGTTTTAACTCCGGGCGGCGGATCACGCCGTCCGGGATGCAGCTGCACACCATCGGAACGGCGCAGAACAGCGCCGCGTCCCTGGCGTCCTACTGGGATCAGCCGGGGATCGACGCCTGCGTGCACTACTGCGTGGACGCGGAGCACGAGGGCCGCGTGCTGCAGTTTTTGCCCGAGAACTACCGCAGCTGGGCGGACCAGGGCGTGGGCAACGCCTCGGCCATCACCGTCGAGCTGATGGAGTCTGATTTCATGCGGTACACCGGCGGCGCCAGCTATACCGTAACTAATGAGACCAAATTTAAGGCGGACGTCACCCGCGCCTACAAGACCGCGGTCGAACTGTTCGCCCGGAAGTGCCTGGAGCACGGCTGGGATCCGCAGGCCAAGCGGCCCGACGGGCTGTACTACGTGTTTTCTCATGATGAGGGCCGCCGGGCTGGGCTGTCGTCCGCGCACGTGGATCCGACCCACATTTGGAACCGCTACGGCTGGACCATGGACGGCTTTCGGGCAGATGTCAAAAAGATGATGCAGGAGCTCCGGAGCGGGAAGCAGACGATCGCGGATCAGAAGAAGCCGACGACCGCTGCCACACCGGCCTCCGGGATCCCGGCGAGCAAGGAAGAGTTTATTTCCGCGGTCGCCGCGATCTGCGCGGACCTGTGGCCGGATCTGCAGATCCTCCCGTCCGTCGTGATCGCCCAGTGCTGCCTGGAGACGGGCTACGGCCTCGGATCCGACGCGCAGGAGCTGGTCAAACGGAACAACCTGCTCGGGATGAAGTCCGACCTCATCAACAGCACATGGTCGACCTTCTCAGTCTGGTCCGGGGAGAGCTTCGTGAAGCGGACGCCCGAGGTCTACAATGGAAAGACGATCTACATCAACGACACTTTCCGGGTCTATAAAGACTATCGTAACTGTATCGAGGATTATGAGCAGTTCCTGCGGAACGTGCGGAACAATGCCGGGTATAAGTACCGGCAGGTCGTCGGGATGACGGATCCCGAAAAGGTGATCACCGTGATCAGCCGCGGCGGATACGCGACGGATCCCGGGTACATCACCAAGGTGATGGCGATCATCCGGAAAGAAAACCTCACACGGTCCGATCCGGCAGAGGGAGGCAAGGCAGCTGTGGAGACAGAAAAGAAATATTACCGCGTGGGCACCGGCTGGAAGGACGGCAGATGCACCGGCCAGATCGGGGCCTACGAGAAACTGGTCAACGCGAAAAACGCCTGCGCGATCGCAGGCTATGGGAAGTACAAAGTCTACAACCCGGACGGGTCCATGGCCTGGCCGGCAGCGGGCACAACGACCGCGCAGAAGGCGGTCCGGTGGGCGCTGGCCATCGCGGCCGATAATTCCCACGGCTACAACAACGCGAAAGGCAAACGGCTCGGCAACCCGGACTACGCCTGCAGCAGCTTCGTTGCGGGCGCCTGGCGTGCTGCCGGGCTGACGGGGATCCCCGCGGACAGCTACACGGCAAGCATGAGGAAAAACTTCCTGGCTGCCGGTTTCGAGGATGTATCCGATCGGGTCGACCTGCGGACCGGCGCGGGGATGAAATGCGGCGATGTGGTCCTGCGCCCCGGCGTCCACGTGGAGATGATCACCGGCGCCAAGCACAAGCTGGTGGGAGCCCGTGGGAACGCGACCGGCGGAGCCGAGAACGGCAAGGCCGGAGACCAGACCGGCGGGGAGATCGCCGTGATCCCGTGGTGGGACGACGGCTGGACGATCTGCCTGCGGTACGCGGAGCCTAAGAAGACGGCAGCGGCTGCCAAGACGACCTACCTCGTGCAGGCCGGCGCCTACAAGGTCAAGGCCAACGCGGAGAAGATGCTCGCCTCGGTCAAAAAGGTCGCCGCGGACGCCTACATCGTCCAGGACGGCAGCCTCTACCGCATCCAGGCAGGCGCCTACACGGTCAAGTCCAACGCGACCAAGAGGGCCGAGGAGCTGAAAGCTGCCGGCATCGGCGCGATCGTGAAGACCAAATAACGCACGACCAACGCACAGCTAACGCACGCGTGCGTTGAGTTCATGGCAAGGGGTGACTTTTTGTCCGGGAAGGGGTGACTTTTTGTCCGGCGAAAAATCGCTGCAGCCCGCGTGGTTACTGGGCTTGCGTATGATTTCTCGGTAACCAATTCCCACAAAATGGTAACATAATACAAGGGAGACAGGTCAGCCCTGTCTCCCTCTTTTTTTTACGCCCTGCTCACCAGCTCCTCGATGACTGCGCTCTTGCTGATGCCCTGTGCCGCCGCCAACCTGGCGATCTTCTCGATCGTCCCCGCGGAGAGGGAGAACATGGCCTGTTTTTTCTCCCCTGCCTCGTCGACCTCGCCAAAGATCTCCTCGTACTCGTCGGCGTCCAGGTATTTCTCGGCCCACTCCTGAGCCTCCTCGAGGGTCAGCGGCATGATCCGCTCGCCGCCCGACCAGTTATTCTGGCCGACGGGCCGAGCGTATTTGGAAGCCGGGCCGCCCGAGCCGTAGAGGAAAAACTCGCCGGTGCTCTTGCGGTACAGGATCTCCTCCCAGAACTGGAAGTCGCGGACGCTGCCGCTGTAGCTGGCGGACGCGAGCTCCTTTGCCGTGTCGGTGTCGTATCTCTTACCATTGATGATCTTTTTCATTGACCAGATCCTCCTTTTCGTGCTATGGTTATAAGGTCAGGAGCGCGGCTCCTGTGGATTGAAATTCAAATAAATACGTTAATCAGATGCGGGGCCCTTCGGGGCCCCTATTCTGTTTTTAAAGCGACTGCCCGATGAACTCGGCAGCGGCCTTGATGGATCTGAACGTGTAGTACGCTCTAAATCCCTTGCCCTCGCGGACGGTTACCTGGTAGCAGCCGCGCGACCCTTTCATGCGGGTGATCGCGTAGCCCTTAACGACTTTGACTGTTTCGTACATGTTGTTTTCTCCTCTCGTGTGGTGCTTTTGTGTTCCTCTTGATGATGTAAGTATATCGCACATTTATATAAATGTCAATACCTTATTACAACATTTCTATAATTATTTTTCGCCCATAATTCTGCGTCGTGAGCGTCGCAGAAAGTTGGGCGAAAAAGGGTCAAAGCTCGAGACGGAGCGTCTCCCCGTCCCACGTGCAGGATCTAACGATATCCCGGAGGATCCGGTTGCGCTCCTCCGGAGTAAAACCATCAAGCCCCCTGACCAGCTCCGCGATCTCCCCGGC
>JAFXYJ010000123.1 GCA_017541825.1 Oscillospiraceae bacterium
ATCCGGGTGTGGCGAAGTTTGGTATCGCGCCTGAATGGGGTTCAGGAGGCCGCTGGTTCAAGTCCAGTCACTCGGACCATTATACCGGGAGTGCTTTTGGCCTCCCGGTATTTCTTTTTTACTATATAAAGATCTCGTCTCATGGGGAGTGGTTGGCTTGAGCTCATGGAGTTCCAGAAGCAAAAATGATCCTGAACAGGGAACCGCGGGTATCTTGTCCGTAAACGACAGTCCCTCCGCATCGGCTGTTTCCGGATCGGCATCTGCAGCCGCGAGCGCTCCCGCCTTGAACGTCTCTGACGGTACGGCGCCGGAGAACAGGAGGTCTTTTTTATCCGGAACGACTGATCTGAAATCGTTCCTTCTTTATTTTGCATTATTCCTCGCCGCGATCGTTTACTGGGAGCTCTATCTCGGGATCCTCTCTGCGGAATCCTTAGCCAACGTCAATTTGTGGTTCCTGCTTTTTGCCGTTCCGCAGGCGCTTCTTCTGTCGGCATTCTGCGGCTGGTGGAAGGATCGCTTCGACCGGGTCCTTTTCACGGTACTGCTGTTCGCGCTGTTCTTTTTTTATGCCGCGCAGTTTATTTACTACCGTGTTTTCGGGTCCATGATCTCCATGTCCATGCTGGGCGTGGGCGGGGACGCTGTGGAGAACTTCGGCTGGGCCATGATGGTCACGATCAAGGAATCCATTTTCCTTCTGCTGCTTTTCGCGGTGCCGCTGTTCCTTTCGATCACATGGATCTTTGTCAAAAAGCAGACTGCGAACCGCATCCGGCATATTTACAGGCCCGCGGCGCTGATACTCACCGCCGTCTTCTGGCTGCTGGCCAGCGCTGTGCTGCGCCTGGGCGGCACCTCGAATACTTCGGCCTATCATGCGTACGCGAGCTCTCTGGTGGATACGGACACCGCAGCCCAGAAGCTCGGCGTTCTGACGACCTCGGCGCTGGAGATACGCAGCCTCCTCTTCGGCGATACCTCCGACGCGGAGATCGCCGAGGCTGTCGATACTGTCGTGGAAAACGACGCCGAAGTCCAGATCTCCGCCCCTGAGGTGACATCGGAGCTGCCGCCTGTGGAGATCGGTGCCGAAACCGGCGATCCGGCGGCCGACACGCAGGAGCCCGTCGCTGAAGAGGACCCCGTCGACCGCTCGCCGAATATCTTTGAAGAGATAGATTTTGAATACCTGGCCTCGGTGAGTCCGTCAGACGGGATCAAAAAGCTGTGTGAGTATTTCGGCTCCCAGACCGGCACGAACCGCAATGAGTATACCGGTCTCCTGGAGGGCTACAATCTGATCTGTATCTGTGCGGAATCCTTCTGCACGGCCGCGATCTCCGAACAGGCGACGCCGACTCTTTACCGCATGTCCAACGAGGGCATCGTTCTGACCAACTTTTACAACAGCTTCAAAAACACGATGACCAACGGCGAGTTTGCTTTCATGACCGGGCTGTGGCCGGACGTGTCCCGCAAGGCGGACAAGGGCGTCACGACGGGCAGCTTCGGCCAGAGCGCTAAGAACTGGATGCCTTACGGCCTCGGGAACGTATTTGACGAGCTCGGCGTCAAAAGCTTCATGTTCCACAATTATCTCGGTTCCTACTACGGCCGTTCCACGACCCACAAGAACCTGGGGTATGTCTGCAAGTTCATGGGCGCCATGAAATTCACCAACAAGTGGCCGTCCTCCGACCTGGAGATGATGAAGCAGTCCGTAGACGACTTCATCAACGAGGACCGCTTCAACGTTTACTACATGACCTTCAGCGGCCACGGTCCATACAACAGGGACAAAAACGCTATCAGCAAAGCGAACTACTCCAAGGTCCCCTCCAGCATCAACGGCAACAAGCTCACCACCCTGGCGCGCTGCTATATCGCCAACAACTACGAGCTGGAAAAGGCCATGACTTACCTGATGGACCGGCTGGAACAGGCAGGAAAGCTCGACAACACGCTGATCGTCCTCGTCGGCGACCATTATCCGTATTACCTGACCGACGCGGCGGCGAAGTCCATCTTCGGAAAACTGCCCGAATCCACCTTTGAGAAATATCGTTCCACCTGCATCATGTGGTGCGGAGGCCTGGAAGAGCCGATC
Source organism: Oscillospiraceae bacterium (assembly GCA_017541825.1). GTDB lineage: Bacteria > Bacillota > Clostridia > Oscillospirales > Oscillospiraceae > Apopatocola. Next base: position 2,114 of record JAFXYJ010000123.1, read on the forward strand.
ATCTGCGATACCCCGTGCTGCAACGTGGATATCCTGCCCACCGTGCTGAATCTTCTCGGCATCGATTATGACTCCCGCCTCATCTCGGGCACGGATATTTTCTCCGATTCGCTGCATGTGGCCATGCTTTACAACAAAAACTTCATCACCGATACGGTGAAGTACAATGCCTCCAGCGGCAAGGCCACCTGGCTGGTCGATACCGGCTCGATGAACGACGAGGTCCTGCACGCCTATGTCGACTATGTTTACAGCATCCTCAACGCGCGATACGCCGCGGCGCTGTCGGTAAACAAGCTGAATTTCTATAAATTCGTATGGGAAAACGCCGGCCTGTTTGACCGCAATACGCAAACCGATCAGCCCGTCACGGAGACCGGAACAGGTCAGATGGATTCCGCAGCTTCCGCGTCCGGCACCGAAGCGGTGCCCGACCAGGCGGAGATCAGCGAATGCAACAACCTGTTTGAGGAAAGAAGAAGACGATGACAAAAAACGTCACAGACACAGTTCTGTGACGTTTTTTATCGGCAGAAGATTGAAACGGCCGCTCGGAACAGCAGGCAGGCGGCTGCGCCGCAGCCCGTGGGGAGCAGGATCGAAAGAAGCGTCCATTTCAGGCTTCGGGTCTCCCTGTATACAGTCAGCACGGTCGTACTGCACGGCCAGTGCATCAGCGTAAAGAGAAGCACGCTGCCGGCAGTGGTCCAGGTCCAGCCGTTGGCTCTCAGGATCGCGCCGATCATGGCGTCGCTTGTTCCGTCGGTCAGCCGTCCGGCGGAAAGATAGATCATCAGGAGGATCGGTATGACGGTTTCGTTGGCAGGCCAGCCCAGAAGGAACGCGAGGAGGATCGCGCCGTCCATTCCGAGGAGCCTGCCGGCCGGATCCAGGTACGCGGCGCATCCGGACAGCAGGCTCTCACCGCCGACGCAGATATTCGAGAGCATCCACAGCAGGAGTCCGGCGGGGGCGGCGACCGCCGCGGCGCGTCCGAGAACAAACAGCGTTCTGTCGAGGACGGACCGGACGATCACCTGTCCGATCTGCGGCCGACGGTAGGGCGGCAGCTCCAGCGTGAAGGACGAGGGCTCGCCCTTGAGAACGGTGGACGACAGCAGCTTCGTCATCGCAAATGTCGTGAGGATCCCGACCAGGAGCAGGGCTGTCAGCAGCAGCGCCGTCAGCAGGGAGGAGCCGGAGGAAAAAAACACGGTCAGAAGACTGATCAGTATCGGGAAGCGCCCGTTGCACGGTACCAGACTGTTCGTCAGGATCGCCAGCAGCCGCTCCCTGGGCGAGTCTATGATCCGGCACCCGGTCACGCCGACACTGTTGCATCCGAGCCCCATCGACATCGTGAGCGCCTGTTTTCCGCAGGCGCGGCATTGACGGAACGGTTTGTCAAGGTTGAAGGCAACGCGGGGCAGGTATCCGAGATCCTCCAGGAGCGTGAACAGCGGAAAAAAGATCGCCATCGGCGGCAGCATGACGGAGATCACCCAGGCGAGGACCCTCCACACGCCGAAGATCAGCGCGTCCCGCAGAAGTTGTGAGACGCCGATCCGGCAAAACAGCGCGTACAGCGCGTCCCCGAGTGAAAACAGTGCTTTTGAAAGCAGAGCGGACGGAGCATTGGCCCCTTTTATCGTCAGCCACAGCACCGCGCACAGTCCCAGCAGCATCAAGGGATATCCCCATCGTCTGCCTGTCAGCACCCTGTCGACGGCAAGATCGGTCCGAAAGGGCTCCGGTTCCTCCTGCCGGATACAGGACGCAGCCAGCGCGCGGGCCGTCTGTTCGATCTCCTCGGGGGATCTGACGGCATGCCGCGGTCTCTCGGAGCCGGCGTCGCCGATCCGGTCAATCGCGTCCAGAAGCGGTCGGAGAGACCGTTTATTCCGGGCCGTTACGCAGACCACGTCCGCGTCCAGAGCTTCTGAAAGCGCACGGCTGTCGATATGAATGCCCTTGCGGGACGCCTCATCCATCAGATTCAGACACACGATCACGCCCGGCGTCACATTGAGTACCTGCAGGACCAGCGTCAGATTCCGTTCCAGACAGGTGGCGTCGCATACGACGACGATCACGTCCGCGGTACGCGAGCAGATATACTCCCGCGTCACCTCTTCCTCGGGTGAACGGGACGCAAGGGAATAGGTGCCGGGCAGATCCACGAGGGTGCAACGGAAGCCGGCGGTGGAGAAGCGGCCTTCCGCCATGGCGACGGTTTTGCCCGGCCAGTTACCCGTGTGCTGACGCAGCCCGGTCAGCGCGTTGAAAAGCGTGCTTTTCCCCACATTGGGATTGCCGCAGAGCGCCGCGGTCAGCTCGCTTCGCGCTGCCGGTCCCGACTTTCCGGCCACAGTATTATGAAAAGACATACCAGACAGACCTCAACAGGGGAATACGAGGATCTTTCGGGAATCCTCCCGGCGCAGCGCGATCACGGTGCCGCAGATCCGATAGGCCGTCGGATCGCCCATGGCGCTGCGGAAAAGGCACTCCACCTCGGCCGTCGGCGTAAAACCGATCTCCCGGAGCCGCTGCGTCATGGCCGCTTCCCCGTGTACAGACACGATGACGGCCTTTTTTCCGGGCGGAAGAGTGTCCAGACAGACAGGTGCGATCAATCCGATCACCAACCTTTCGCTTTTATACTATTCCCGGGGCGCCGTGTGGTTCCGCCCTCATTGACGAAACGCCATGACGCTGTATAATGATAGCAGCGTAAAGTATTATTTTGCGGGGGAGGCGGTTGGACATGGTGCATGTAGTCGCGGCGCTGATCCGTCAGGACGGCAGGTTCATGATCTGTCAGCGTCCTGCCGGCAAGACGCGCGGGCTGCTGTGGGAATTCGTCGGGGGCAAGGTGGAGCCCGGCGAAACGGGACCCGAGGCGCTGATCCGGGAATGCCGGGAGGAGCTGGGAGTCACGGTCGAGCCGACGGATGTGTACGCCGAGCTTGTCCACGAGTATCCGGATCTGACGATCCGGCTGACGCTGTACGAAGCGCGGATCCTTCAGGGAACGCTGCAGAAAAGAGAACACGCGGACATACGCTTCATCACGCCCGCCGAGATCGACGACTATGAATTCTGCCCCGCCGACCGGGAGATCCTCGCGAAACTGAAGAAAGAATGAGAACAGAGAGATCCGGGGATCTCTCTGTTCATGCGTCTTCATTTGCCGGGTGATTATCTGTTCATCGGAAACGCCGGATTCATATAGTAAACATTTGACTGGTCCAGTTTTTCCTGTACCGTGTTGAGCGCCTCGCCGAAGCGCTGGTAGTGGACGACCTCTCTCTGCCGCAGGAAGCGGATCACATTGTTGACGTCGGGATCATCGGAGAGCCGCAGGATGTTGTCATAGACCGCCCGGGCCTTCTGCTCCGCGGCCATATCCTCCGTCAGATCCGCGATCACGTCGCCGGTCACATTGATGGTCAGCGCGTCCCAGGGCACGCCTGCCGCGGCCTGCGGATATACTCCGACGGTGTGATCGACGAAATATGCGTCGAATCCGTGCTTCTTGATCTCCTCCGGCGTCAGATCCCGGGTGAGCTGATGAACGAGTGCGCCGACCATTTCCAGGTGTCCGAGTTCTTCCGTACCGATATCGGTCAACACTCCCTTGACCTGGTCGCTGGGCATGGAGAACCTCTGGCTGAGATAGCGGATGGATGCGCCGAGCTCACCGTTGGGTCCGCCGTACTGGCTGATGATGATCTTGGCCAGCGTGGGATTCGTATTGGCGATCTTGACGGGGTATTGAAGCTTTTTCTGATATATGAACATATTCAGTTCCCTGCCTTTCCCGTATATTCCCAGGGCCATGGGCCTTTGAGCCAGGTATACCCGTCCATATCGGCCAGCTGCGTCTTGCAGACGGGACCGTAGAGACGCGAGTAGCGCTCCATGCCCTCCCGTGCGAGAGTGAGCAGATCTTTGTAGGTCTCGAAGGCTTCCCGGTCCTCCGGATGGGTATCCAGATACAGGGAGAGATCGTGTGCGGCAAAATCGATCGCCATGAGTTCCGCCGTCGGTACGTCGGCGGCGCTGTTGTTTACGATATTGCCCAGGGGAAGGTCAAGTCCCGGAAAAAGGGTCCCGCGGACCAGCGCCTTTTCGGTCTTGTATCTCGGCTGCGCCGACTGCTGTTCGGGAACGGCGCCGACCGCCAGCGGCGCGCACTCGCGCAGGGAGCCGCATTTATAGCCGCATTCGGCCTCGCGGGACGGATCATTGAGTTCGTTCAAGATAGGATCACTCCTGTTATCGCATACTGGGAGCTTTCTCCCATGACAGTGTATGCGCGGCAGTTCGGCAGGGAAGAGGGCCAAGATTATTTTTCCAAACCGGTGAAAAAGACATTGCATTTTCGCATGGATTTGATATATTATATTATGTTAAGTTGTCTGCAGGGGGCTGGGAGCGAGAAATGAAAGAGAATTTGAAAACAATCATGAAAAAACGGGAGGGAGGTCCTTCCGGCGGATACACATGGTTCGGCGTGAAGATCGAGCTCCTGATCCGGCTCGCGATCGCGGCGGCGCTGTTTATCGCCGGGCTGATCGTTTCCAACTCGACGACGTTCATGCTGCTGAGCTTTCTCATAGCGGGGTATGACGTCATTTTCCGCGCGCTCGTACGGATCGCCAACGAGAAAACCTTCGGCGAGGAGCTGATCATCACGCTGGCGGCGGCGCTGGCGTTCGTGATCAACGCGGGCTATGAAGCGGCGGCGGTCATGATCATTTATCAGGCCGGTTTTGCTCTGCGCGCCTATGCCATGGAGATCACCCGCAACAATCTGGAGGACCGCGTCATCCAGTTACCGGCTGAATTCACCGTACTGCGGGACGATGAGAAGGTGACCATCGATTCCACCGATATTCAGGTCGACGAGATACTGATCGTTCAACCCGGCGATACGGTCCCCGTCGACTGTGAGGTCACCATGGGCGAATCCTCCGTGGACCTGTTCGCTCTGCTCGGACATACCAGCAACCGCGAGGTCCGGGAGGGCGACGCCATCTCCGCCGGCGCAGTCAATGTCAGCGCGGAGATCCGCGTGCGCGCCACCTCCACGCTCAACGATTCCGCCTTTGCCCAGGCCATGGCCGCCGTATCGGACGAAAACTCGATGCCCAGCGCTGTGGAGACCTCCATCGGTAGGTACAGCGCCGTCTTCGCGCCCTTCACCATCGGGATCTGCATCCTGGTGGCGCTGGTGCTGATGATCTTTACGAGCGTTTCCACGGAGGAGGCGATCCACAGGGCGCTGATCGTGCTGATCATTGCCTGCCCGACGGCCATGTGGGTACCGATCCCGCTTATCTACCTGGCCGGACTGTTCCGCTCTTTGAAGCACGGCGTGGCCGTCAAGGGCGCCGCGGTGCTCGATTCGGTCTCCAAGACCGGTGCGGTGGTGTTCGACAAGGACGATCTGCTCTCCTCGGAAGAGTTCCGCGTATCGGCTGTCCGTTCGGACAAGCTCGATCCCAATGTCCTGCTCAAGGTCGCCGCCCACGCCGCCATCGGCTCCTCCCGCAGCGAATCCGTTGCCATCGTCAACGCCTATGAGGGCATCATCGACAACTCCCTGATCCAGCGCTTTGAGGAGATCGGCAGCGGTATCGCGGCCGTCATCGACGGCGTCGTCATCACCATGGGCGGACAGAGCACGATGGCGCGTCTCGGCGTCACGATCCCCAGCGGGGAAGAGGGCGATCCCTATACGATCTTCCTGGCGCTCAACGGCCGCTACGCGGGCAGCATCCAGCTCACCCGGACGATCCGTACCGACGCCCAGAAGACCGTCAACAGCATCGAGGCCTCCGGCTGCGACTGCATCATGCTCTCGGACGACACACCGGAAAACACGAGACTGATCGCCGCTGCGGCGGGGATCCGTGAGTTCTACGGTCAGTGCACGCCGATGGATCATCTGGAAAAGCTGCAGGAGATCAAAGAACGCTATCCTGTCAACAGCGTGCTGTATATCGGCACCGACACCACCGATACCTCCACGCTGGATGCGGCTGACATCGGCGTGTGCATCAACGGTCTGCGTTCGCCGATCGCCCTGCAGACCGGTTCCGTCGTCGTGCTCGACAGCGTGGCCGACTCGCTGACCGATGCGGTGGAGGCCGGTAAAGCCACCCGCAAAACCGTCCGCACCACTCTGACCGCGGTCATCGTTATGAAATGCCTGCTCTTTGCGCTGTCCCTGTTCGGCATTACATACCAGATGTGGTTTGCCGCCATGGTCGACGTCATCGTCGGCATGGCCGGGATCCTGTGCTCGACCTCCGTTTGGAAAAACAAAGAATAACGGCACAGTATGGATAGATAAAAAAAGAACAGCCTGACGGCTGTTCTTTTTTTATCCCGCGTTTATCCCGCGAGCAGAGCGAGATTCGCGTCGGTACAGAAGTTTTCGAGGCTGTAGAGCACCAGCACCGAATCGATGCCGTTGGACTCGACATAATCACTGATCGACTCCCGGTAATAGCGCAGATCGATCAGATGGATCTGCGAATAGTGCGCGAGCAGAAACGGCACAAGGCAGTCTGTATAGGAGTCGCGAACGATCAGCAGGGAAGGCAGATCGGTGTTCCCGGTCTCGATCACGGCAAGAGGCGTGTTGCCTCCGAGATAGAACCGGTATTTGTCCTTGGTCTGCAGCATGGTCTCGTCATACAAGACTCCGCTCACAGGTACGTCTGTGTCGTAACGCAGCACCCGGAGCTCCTGCGGGCTGTCCAGGAAGGTCTGCATGCTGTCCGGTGATACCCAGAAAAAGCCGGAGGAAGAGTATGCGGTGCCGCAGAAAGCGTCTGAGACGGTCCTGATATCGAAAGACGACAGGGAGGCCGGCGTGAATCCCAGCGCCTCTGAGAGCGCTGTGTAGCCGTAGTAGGCGCCGAGGCTCGTCCAGTGATGGTCCGTGCGGTAATAGATGTACTCTTCCTTATGGGCTTTCAGCGTCGTGAGCAGATCCGCCGAGGCGGTGTGCGTACGGGTGCAGATCCGGTCGATCGCGGCGCGCTGACTGTCGTTTCGCACGCCCTCGGGCAGATACTCACGGTAAAGCTCCGCAGCGGAGGGGATGATCCCCAGCGTCACCGGTACTTTCAGGTTCTGCGTCAGATGTTCCACCGCCGCGCTCTGACGGTCCGTCACGGCGGGCGCAGGCATTTCAAAGGGCTCGAGCAGACGTTCGCCCTCACACAGAAAAACGCCGTTGTTTTCCTTTTTCCCCTGCAGCAGCTCCAGCCTTGCTTTCAGGCTGATCCACCTGTCGCGCAGCAGAAACTGATCGGCGCACCAGCTTTCCGCCTTCTGTGTGAACTCTCCGCGCAGCAGTGAGGAAACGGAGAAGGAGGGAAAAGTCTGCAGATACCGGTTTTCACTCTCCGAGAAGGCTTTATCAGGCAGTATGAGATTCCATACGAAGGCTGCGCCGAGAAACAGGATGAACAGGACTGAGACCGCGAAATTGGCTCGTTTTGTCATTCTCTCGCCTCCTCAGAACCGGAAATAGAGGAACGGATTATAGGTGGCGTCCACAAGATAGGCCGTGCAGAGGATCAGCGCTGCGCCGACCAGCGCGGGCGTCAGCACAGACCGGAGAGGCTCGGAGAATTTCGCATAGCAGGCTTTCCCCAGCGGCGTCGCGGCAAGTACGGCGATCATGAATACCGCCAAATAAGAGCGGCCCCAGTAGATGTCGGCTGCATCAATAAAACCGTTTCCCCCGAAGCCCAGCATCGACCGCCAGTAGGCGCCCAGCGACGCCAGATCGTCGAGCTGGAAGATCATCCAGCCGAAAGCAGCCACTAAAACTGTATAAAAATGGCCGAAAACAGGCGTTTTTTGAAGAAATCGGATCAAAAATACTTTTTCCAGGATCAGGAAAAACGCGTAATACAGTCCCCATAAAAGGAAGGTCCAGTTGGCGCCGTGCCAGAGGCCGGTCAGCGCCCATACGATAAGGATATTGACGAGCTGACGGGGGAGGCCACGCCGATTGCCGCCCAGCGGGATATATAAATAGTCACGGAACCAGGTGCCGAGGGAGATATGCCAGCGCCGCCAGAACTCTGTCACGCTTTTGGCGATGTAGGGATAGTTGAAGTTTTCGAGGAACTCGAAGCCCAGCATACGGCCCAGACCGATCGCCATGTCCGAGTACCCGGAAAAATCAAAGTACAGCTGCAGCGAAAAGGCGAGGGCGCCCAGCCAGGCGCCGACGAAAGTGAGGCCGGACGCCGCGGCATAATGGTCCCACAGCGCGCCGATATTGTTGGCGATCAGCACTTTCTTGCACAGGCCGATCACAAACCTCCGCACACCGGAGGAAAACTGGCCGATACTTTCATGCCGCGCGTCGAGCTGGTCGGAGATATCCTTGTACCGGACGATGGGCCCGGCGATCAGCTGCGGAAAAAGAGAAACAAAGGTGCCGAATTTGATAAAATCGTACTGCGGCCTGGCGTCGCCCCGGTATACGTCAATGGGATAGGACATGCTCTGGAACGTGTAGAAGGAAATGCCAATGGGGAGCGAGAGCCCGGGGAGCGGCAGACCCGCGCCGGTGAGCCGGTTGAACGTGGCGGCCAGCAGGTCGGCGTATTTGAAAACGACGAGCAAAAGCAGGTTCACCGCCGTGTTGACGGCAAGTACCGCTTTTGCTTTTTTCGGATCCTCCGTACGGCAGCCGGCGATGATCCGTCCGCTTGTATAATTCAGACAGATGGAAAAGAGCATCAAAAGGATGTATACCGGCTCGCCCCAGCCGTAAAACACCAGATTGGCGATGAAAAGCCAGACGTTCCGGTATTTGACGGGGGAGAGATAGTATACCGCCAGCACGATCGGGAGGTAAAAGAAAAGAAAAACGACAGTTGAAAAGACCATTTCTGTCTCCGAAAAGACCGGATCAGCGCTCCGGTTCGAATTTGCTCAATGGGTTCGCCTGGGCTGCCAGGCGCAGCTCGGAGTTGTCGATATGCGTGTAGATCTGCGTGGTGTTGAGGTTTTCGTGGCCGAGGATCTCCTGCAGGGTGCGCACATCCACGCCGCTGGAGAGCATCAGCGTGGCCGCGGTGTGGCGCAGCTTGTGGGCCGAATACTTTTCGCTGTCGAGCCCGGCGCGCAGCAGGGATTTTTTTACCATCGCGTGCAGTCCCTCGCGGGTGACGCGCGTCCGGCGGCTGGAGAGGAAGAGCGCGGTGCGGTCCACGGCGGCGATGGTTTTCCGCACCAGCAGGTAGTCGTTGATCGCCTGCGCGGTGGCGTCGTTGAGATAGACGATGCGTTCCTTGTTGCCCTTGCCGAGCACGCGCAGGTGGTCCGAGCGTATATCGGAGAGGTTGAGCCCCGCGATCTCGGAGATCCGCAGCCCGCAGTTCAAAAAGATGCACAGGATGCAGTAATCCCGTTCCTTATGCGCGCCGTCCACGGACTGCAGGAGCCGCTGGCTTTCTTCCAGCGTCAAATATCGCGGCAGGGCCCGCTTCGGCCGCGGCGAGTCCAGATCCTGGACCGGGTTTTCGCTCAGCAGCTTTGCCTTCACGGTCAGATACTTGTAAAACCCGCGGATCGAGGACACCTTGCGGGCACGGGACGCGGCGTTGAGCCCGTATTCCTCGCTGCGGGCCTTTGTATACTTGGCCTTGTCACGGGACAGGAACGCCAGATAGTCATATACCTCGGCGAGCGTCACTTTGGAAACAAAATCGAGATCCACATCCATGATCGAAATATCGTCCAGCTCCGCAGACCGGGGGACAAGTCCGCGTTCGATCTTCAGATAGCGAAAGAAATTGCGAAGGTCCAGAAAATATTCGTCCACCGTTGCGCGCGAATGACCTTTGATCGTCTCGTGATATGTAAGATAATCCCGCAGGATCTGCGGAGACTCATCGCGATAATCCATGTAAATCACCTCGAAACGAATCAAAGTATAGCAGGGAGGGCAGAGAGGTGTCCATTGGCAAATATACCAAAAAATAAACAAAATAAAGATTTTGTTTAATTCAGGGGAGGCTGAAATCAGAAAACAACGGCATTTACGGCTTCCCGGACGGTCCTGGCCGGCAGGAGCTGCAAACCCTCCGGCGGACGGATCCCCGTTCTGCAATGCGCCGGGATCACACATTTTTTGAATCCGAGACGCGAGATCTCCTGCAGACGCTGTTCGATGTTCGGTACGCTGCGCAATTCTCCTGTCAGACCCACTTCACCTACGGCGGCAAGATCGTCTCCGATCGGTCTGTCACGAAAGCTGGATGCCACGGCCAGTACGATCGCCAGATCCGCCGCGGGCTCGTCCAGCTCCAAACCGCCGATCACATTGACATAGGCGTCACAGCTGCCCACGTGCAGCCCGCCGATCTTTTCCAGCACTGCAAGCAGCAGCATCGTGCGGTTATAGTCCACACCGTTTGTGTTGCGGCGCGCCTGCGTCATATTGGACGGCGTCAAAAGCGCCTGGATCTCGGTCAGGATCGGACGCGTGCCCTGCATCACACAGGTTACACATGTACCGGGGCTGTTGACCGGCCTGCCGGCCAGAAGCGTTTCAGAAGGATTAGGTACCTCACGAAGTCCGGCGCTGTTCATTTCAAAAACGCCGATCTCATTGGTCGAGCCGAAACGGTTTTTCGCCGACCGCAATATCCTGTAGCTCGTCGAGCTGTCACCCTCAAAATACAGTACACAGTCCACCATATGCTCGAGCACCTTGGGGCCGGCAATGGCGCCTTCTTTATTGACGTGGCCCACCACAAAGACCGTGATGCCGAAAGATTTGGCCAGGCGCATCAGCTGCATCGTGCAGTCCTTGACCTGGGCAACGCTGCCCGGCGCCGAAGGCAGATCGCTGTTGAACATCGTCTGTACGGAATCTATGATCAGCAGGTCCGGCTTCAGATCCTCCGTGTTCTGGATCACAGCGTCGATATCGGTTTCTGCGAGGACGAAAAGCTTCTCCCCCGCCACGCCAAGCCTGCCGGCCCGCATTTTGAGCTGCCGCTGGCTTTCCTCTCCGGTGACGTACAGGATCGTATGATCCCCCAGACAGCCGCACATCTGCAGCAGCAGCGTGGATTTGCCGATGCCCGGCGCGCCTCCGAAGAGCACCAGCGAACCCCTTACCGCGTCGCCTCCCAGTACCCGGTCCAGCTCGTTCATGCCCGTCGTGAAACGAAGCTCTTCCTCTTCTTCCAGCTCAACGATCGGTCTGGGCCTGTTAGGACGACGTCCGATCGTCCTTTGGGATCCGTTTTTCCCGGGCGCTGCTACCGTGGGCGCTTCCTTGAGTGTATTCCAGGCGCCGCAGGCGGGGCATTGACCGGACCATTTGCCGGTCTCGTTGCCGCATTCGGTACAATAAAAAACAGTTTTCGTCTTCAAAGGTGATCCTCTCCTGTGAGACGGCCCCGGAAAAAGGCCGCCATGACCATGGATAGCTTGATCTGAAAGGAAGCCGTTTCGAGTTCCCTGGCCTCCGCCGGATTGGACAGAAAGCCGCATTCGACAAGAACGGCCGGGCATTCCACGTGATTCATCAGGTATACGTCTTTGCCGATGAGCGCCGCGGCGCGGCGGTTTTCCGGCTGCAGAACGGCGGTAAAGCGTTCCTGCAATTGCGCTGCCGCCTGCCGGCTGGCCTCATCATCCGCATGAAAAACCTGCACGCCCCAAGGCTGCGGTGCCGGGTATTTGTTCTGGTGGATACTCAGAAGAAAACCGCCGTCCACAGCGTTGATCAGCGCGGCGCGCTCGCGTGTCTCCCATCTCTTACGCCCGGATATCGATGTGATCCCGTCCGGGTAATCGATCTGTTCCTTCTGACGGGTCATCACGGTATCGACACCCAGGAACCGGGCAAGTTCGTATGTCGTTTGCGCGATCTGCCAATTGATGCGGCTCTCGCTCATGCCGGTGACGGACACAGCTCCTCCGTCGATCCCGCCGTGTCCCGGGTCGATGATCAGCACCGATCTGACGCCGTCGGACGCGAGCGTCTCTCTGGGAGCGCGGCCGTCCTCCGCGCAGAATATTATGACACAAATCCAGATGGATAGCAAGGCGTAAACTGCCCAGGCAGGTTCTTTGACGCGACCGAATATAATAAGACCGCCTCCCCCATTCAATGGTATGAGAGCGGCGGCCTTTTCATACGGTCCGATCAGCTTTCTCCGAGAAATCTCTCGAGCCGGTCCAGACCTTCTTTGATATTGTCCATTGAGGTGGCATAGGTCCAGCGAACATATCCGCTGATGCCGAAGGCGTCACAGGGCACGACGGCCACCAGACCTTTTTCAAGAAACGCCATGGCGAAATCACCGGCGGTGCGGATCTCCGTGCCGCCCAGTGTCCGGCCGATGAGCTTTTCGATGTTCATCATCAGGTAGAAAGCCCCATCCGGCTTCAGGCAGCTCACGCCCTCGATGGAGTTGACGCGCGGGACCATGTAATCCCGGCGTTCCTCGAACACCCGGCGCATCTCCTCGACGGAATCCTGAGGCCCTAGCAGCGCTTCCTCCATCGCGGCCTGGTTCATGGCGCCGATGCCGCCGATCATGTGGCTGATACTGTTGGAAATGACCTTGGCCAGCTGCCTGTCGCCGCAGGCGGCGTAGCCGCAGCGCCAGCCGGTCATTGCGTAAGCCTTGGATACGCCGTTGATGACGATGGTGTGATTTTTGATCTCCTCGCCCAGAGACGCAACACTGACGAAATCCGCGCCGCCGTATACGAGACAGTAGTAGATCTCGTCGGCGATTATGTATAGATCGTGCCTGACGCATATATCCGCCAGTGCCTTGAGCTCCTCTTTCGTATAGACCATGCCGGTGGGGTTGCAGGGGTTGTTGAGCACGAGCGCCTTTGTCCTGTCGGTGATGGCGGCTTCGAGCTGCTGCGCTGTGATCTTGAAATGCTGGGAAGCCGGCGCAAAGACCTCCACCGGGGTGCCGCCGGTCATTTTGATCTGCTCGTAATAACTTACCCAGTACGGCGCGGGCAGGATCACCTCGTCGCCGGGGTTGAGCAGCGCGGAAAACACGGCAAAGAGGCAGGCTTTGGCACCGCTGGACACAATGATGGAGGTATAATCATAGTCCAGGCCGAAATCCTCTTTCAGACGCCTGGCGACGGCCTTGCGTACGGGTACTGTGCCTGCGGCGGGGGTGTATTTTGTCATGCCGTTTTCGATCGCGCGGATACCGGCCTGCTTGATATGGTCGGGCGTATCAAAATCCGGCTCCCCTGCTCCGAAGCCTACAACAGGGATACCGTCGGCTTTCATCTGCTTGAACTTGGCGTCAACGGAGAGCGTCGCGGAGGGAGCGACAGAAGAATAGATTCTGGACAATTCCTTCATTTTGAAGCCTCCCATTCATTGGTTGCATCATTATATGGCAGATAAGACAATATTTCAATAGTCAATTTGTTCAAAAAAGAAGTATGGAGACGATGCTTTCGTCTCCATTTGAATTTTCGGTCATATGATTATGCAAATCAGGGAGCCGCTCCCCTCATTCACGATACGGGTGAGCGTCTGCTGCAGCTTTGCCGGAGCGTTCGGCGGGATCTTTCGCAGCTTTGTCATCACGCCCTCTCCGGCGATCTCATACAGGGATTTTCCGAAAATATTGGATTCCCACAGGCGGTTCGTATCGCCTTCAAAGCCCTGCAGCAGAAAATTGATGATTTCCTCCGACGCTTTCTCACCGCCGAGCGCCGGATTGACCTCTGTTTCTATATTCGCCAGGATCATGTGGATCGACGGCGCGGAAGCCTTCAGACGAACGCCGTACCGGCCTCCCTGCCGGACAATCTCCGGTTCCTCCAGCTTCAGTTCCTCCCGGGTGGGCGCCACTACGCCGTATCCGAACTGACGTACGTCCCGCAGCGCTTCGCTGACACGGTCGTATTCCGACTTGACGCCGCGCATCTCGGTCAGAAGTGACATGAGATCGCCGTCGCTGCGGATCGGGAAGCCGGACTGCTCGCTGATGGTCTGGTAGTACAGTTCCCGGGGAAAATCCACCGCGATATCTCCGCTGCCGGTCCCCATATGCAGACTGCGCACTCTTGTGAGGGATGTGCCGGTCTCGGACTGCATCCGACCCGATACCTCGTATATGTCCCGCAGGCGGCCCATGTCGGCGCAGGACCCCAGGATGGCCCCGTAGACAGACTGACGGAGCGGGTGCTCCATGGGCAGCGCGTCGATCCAGCTGGGCATGAAGAACCGCAGCTCGTTCACAGGGAAATCCAGTAGGATCGTCCGCAGGATGCGCGTGATATCTTCCTCGCGGAGCGTTTGACAGTTCACAGGCAGGCAGCCCACGCCACAGCGCCGGGAGATCTCCTCGGCCAGCGCCGCGGCTGACGGCGAGTCCGGATCGACGGTGTTGAGGATAACGGCAAAGGGTTTTCCCAGGGCCTGCAGCTCCCGGATCACGCGCTCCTCCGCGGGAATGTAGTTCTCCCGCGGGATGTCGCAGATCGTGCCGTCGCAGGTGACGACAAGACCGATGGTGGAGTGCTCGGCAATCACCTTGCGCGTCCCCTGCTCGGCTGCTTCGGTCAACGTGATCTCATGGTCGAACCACGGCGTGGTGACCATGCGCTCCTCACCGTCCTCAAACTGGCCGGTGGCGCCGCTGACCATATATCCCACGCAGTCGATCAGCCGAACGGAAACGTCCACGCCGTCGTCCAGCGTGACGGACACGGCCTCCTCCGGGATGAACTTCGGCTCCGCGGTCATGATCGTCCGCCCCGAGCCGCTCTGCGGCAGCTCGTCACGGGCGCGCTCAAGGCGGTACAGGTTGTCGATGCGGGGCATGACGAGCGTTTCCATGAAACGTTTGATAAAGGTGGATTTGCCTGTGCGGACCGGTCCCACCACACCAAGATATATATCTCCGTCCGTGCGGAGAGCGATGTCCTCGTAGATACTGTTGTCAGACACGGCCAAACCCCCTGAAGATGATCTCAACGCATTATACAGGGCGGCGCCGTGTTTTATGCCGTCAGAATGAAAAGCCCCGATACACAGTTTCCTGCCGGCGGGATAGACACACGTCGATTTCCGGGAATCTGCGCCGTATCATGTCCGCGAGCGCCGGCGTGACAACGTTCTCGGTGGCAAAGTGCCCGGCCTCGATCAGATTCAGCCCCAGCTCCGTACCGTCGATCCACTGGTGATGCTTGATCTCGCCGGTAAGAAACGTATCGCATCCGAGCTCGGCAGCCTTATAGAGCAGATCTCCCCCGGCGCCGCCGCACAGTGCCAGCCGGGACACGGGACGGCCGGAGGCGGCGTAACGGATCGCCGGCGCGCCGAGTGTGTCTCTGGCAAGCGTCAGAAAGCTCTCCAGCGGGCTCGGCGGTGACAGGCGGCACACGCAGCCCATATCCATCATCTCCGGGTCATCTCCGCCCAGCGCGGCGGCCAGCGCCGTGTTGACACCGCCCTCGAGCCGGTCCAGATTGGTGTGCATGCAGATGGCGGAAAGGCCGGAGTGCAGGAGCCGGATCACCCGCCTGCCGTTGGGCGAACTGTCCAGGACGGAACGCATGGGCGTAAAGATGATCGGATGGTGCGCCACGATCAGCTCCGCCTGCAGACCGGCCGCTTCCTCGATGGCGTCGAGGGTGATGTCGAGCACCACAAGCACCCGGGTCACCTCACGCTCGGGAAAACCGGCCAGCAGCCCCACGTTATCGTAATCCTCCCGGAGGGAAGGCGGGATCTGTTCTTCCAGATATGATTTGATCTCATCGACTGTGGGCATACCGTTCCCTCATTTCTTTCATTTGTTCCCGGAGATCCCGGGCATATCGGAGCCGGGCCGCGTCCTCCTGTTTGCCGGATCCTGCCAGACCGTTGACGGCGGTATCGATACGCTTTTCCCAGCTTCCGAGGAAGCGGTCAAACAGCGGTTCCCGGGAGACGAGCGGATATATGCCGACATACGTTTCCGCCTCGGAAAACGGCTCCTGGACGCCTGTGCGGGCCGTGAGCACGGCGTAAATGCGTCCGCTGTCCTCCACCAGCCGTTCCGTTTCGATGCGCAGGCCGAGCGCTGAGAGCGTCTCACGCAGGATCTCCGGCCGGGACATGGGCTGAAGTATCAGCAGCCTGTCCTCGCAGACCCAGGGAGCGGCCCGCAGGATCCCCGCGATGGTCTCCCCGCCCATTCCCGCGATGACGACGGTATCCGCTTCCTCCGGGGACACGGCGGCCAGGCCGTCGCACTGCACGCAGCGTAGTCCCGTCACGCCGTATCTGCGCGCGTTGGCCTCTGCCCGCTTGATGGGGCCGGCATGGATGTCCGTCGCCACGGCGGAGCGGATGACGCCCTTCATGAGCAGCCGGATCGGCAGCAGCGCATGGTCGCTGCCCACGTCCGCCAGGCGGGTGCCGCCGGGAACCAGATCGGCAATCAGGGCAAGCCGGGGCGGCAGTTTTATTTCTCCGTTCATAAAAACCTCAATACAGAGATAAAAACGGCGAGGATACTCCCCGCCGTTTTTATCGGACGCTGTCTCAGCTGTGTGTGGAAATGAATTCGTTGAGGTGACGGACAAAGAGGTCGGCGTCGACGCCGTGGACCTCGCAGGCCTCCTCAACATTCTCACCGCTGGCCATGACGCAGCCTAGGCAGTGCATACCGATGGCCTGGAACAGCGGAGCGGTAAAGGGCGCGTGCTCTAGAATATCGGCAATGACCGTTTCTCTTTCGATCTGATACATCGAATCTCCTCCTGAGAAATGATTTACGGCGTTATTATACGACGCCATATACGCAATTTCAAGTGGAAAAAGAAAACGGGAGCGGCAAAAACCGCTCCCGTTTTCTTTTCGCTGCCGCCCGGGCGGCAAAATGCGGATTACTGCTGATTGGCGCGGATCTTCGCGAAGCAATCGCTGCAGTAAACCGGCCGGTCGGACTTGGGCTCAAACGGCACACGGGCCTCGCGGCCGCACGCAGCGCAGGTCGCCGTAAAGAATTCACGGGGGCCGCGGGCTGCGTTCTTGCGCGCGTCACGGCATGCCTTGCAGCGCTGGGGCTCGTTCTGGAAGCCGCGCTCGGCATAGAATTCCTGCTCGCCGGCAGTGAAAACGAACTCGTTTCCACACTCTTTGCACACCAGGGTCTTGTCCTCGTACATGATTGATCCTCTCTTTGATTTCGCCCTTAGGCTCTTGATATTGCGTCAGCTCTCGCTGAAATCGCCTGTTGAATAGATCCGGGACAGCTTGCGCCGGATTCGCTGTACGGCATTATCGACCGCTTTTTCTTCCCGGCCCAGCTCCCGGGCCATGGAATGATAGGAGTATCCGTCAAGATACAGCCGCAATACATCCTGTTCGAATTGTGATAAATACCGTGTAAAGAAACTGGAAAACTCTTTAGCGCTCTCTCTGGCCAGGACCTGTTCTTCAGGAGTCCGCCTTTGCTCGGGGACGATCCGCACCGTGTTGTCGCGGATCGGGGCTTCCGGCGCTTCCTCAAGGGATACGCCGTTGTTGAGAGGGGTGTGCTTGAGTCGGGCAGCGGAACGGATGGCGCTGAAGATCCTGCGGCGTATGCAGGTCTCAGCATAGGTACGAAATGAAACGCCGCGGCTGTCCGTATAGTTGCGAATGGCCGATACTAGCCCGAACATGCCCTCCTGCACGAGATCGGAATTGTCCGCCCCCGCCATATAATAAGAACGGGCACAGTTTTCGGCAAGCTCGCTGTATCGGAAGGCCAGCACATCTCCCGCGCGGAGATCGCCGGCCGTGAAAAGCTTCTGCAGCTCTTCATCGCAGAGATGAGAATAATCTTCCATATGAACCATGATTCAAAGGGCATTATATGAGTATTTACTAAGAAAGTCAAGCAAATAATGCGATAAATGAGAAAAAACAGCAAAAAGCTCAGATCATCATCTGTTCCTGTCCGTTGAATTCGATCCCCAGGTGTTCATAGGCTTTTCTGGTGACGCACCTGCCCCGCGGCGTGCGGGTCAGAAAGCCCTGCTGCAGCAGGTAGGGCTCATAGACGTCCTCCAGCGTGACGGCCTCTTCGTTGATCGTGGCGGCCAGGGTATCGAGCCCGACGGGACCGCCGCCGTAATACGTGATGATGCTGCGGAGCATCCGGCGGTCCAGGTTGTCAAGGCCCATGTGGTCCACCTCCAGCCGGCTCAGCGCCATATCGGCGACCTCCCGGGTGATGACGCCGTCGGCAGTCACCTGGGCAAAATCCCGCACCCGCCGCAGCAGCCGGTTGGCAATGCGCGGCGTACCGCGGCTGCGCCGGGCGATCTCCTCTGCGCCGGTGGGGTCGATCTCGATCCCGAGGATCCCCGCGCTGCGCTGTACGATCCGCCTCAGCTCCGCGGGAGTGTACAGCTCCAGGCGGAGATTGACGCCGAAGCGGTCGCGCAGAGGCGCCGCCAGCTGTCCGCTGCGTGTCGTGGCGCCGATCAGCGTGAATTTCGGCAGATCCAGCCGGATGGAGTTGGCGGAGGGACCCTTGCCGATAATGATGTCGATGGCATAGTCCTCCATCGCCGGATAGAGGACCTCCTCCACCGCGTGATTGAGTCTGTGGATCTCGTCAACGAACAGTATGTCGTTTTCCTGCAGATTGGTCAGCAGCGCGGCCAGATCCCCTGCCTTCTCGATGGTCGGGCCGGAGGTGATGCGCAGGTTGACTCCCATCTCATTGGCGATCACGGCTGCCAGAGTGGTCTTGCCGAGTCCCGGGGGACCGTGCAGCAGCACATGGTCGAGAGATTCCCCGCGCATTTTCGCGGCCTGGATAAAAACGCGGAGGTTTTCCTTGGCGTTTTCCTGACCGATGTATTCATCCAGCGTCCGCGGCCGGAGGGATCCCTCGCTCATATCCTCGGGGAGCACCACCGAACGGGTGACGACCTCCTCCGCGGGTTCCGAGTAATTGATAGCCAAACTTTTTCCCTCCTTCAGCCGCCCATTTTACTCAGGGCACGCCGGATGATATCCTCGACCGAGAGGTTCGCGATATCCACGCCCTTGAGGGCCGCTGTGATATCCGCGTTGCTGAAGCCCAGCACGCCCAGCGCCGCGGCGGCGTCGGAGAGCTTGTCCTGTCCGGCAGCGCCCGCGGCAGCCGGTACGGAAAAGCCGCTGCCGCCCGGGTCTTCCATCCCCTTGCCGATCTTGTCCTTGAGCTCCAGCAGGATACGCTGGGCGATCTTTTTCCCGATGCCGGGCACGACGGTCAGCGCCCTCTCGTTGCCCGAGAGGATCGCCATGGCCAGGGCGTCGGGCGTGTTCACCGAGAGGATCCCCTGCGCGGCCTTGGGTCCGATGCCCGATACGCCGGTGAGCATCTCGAAGCACCGTTTTTCCTCCAGCGTGAAGAAACCGTACAGGTCAAAGCAGTCCTCTCGGATGATCGTGGTCACATAGAGTCTGACCTTTTCGCCGATGTGGACCCGGGACAGTGTGTTGATCGTGGTATTGAGCGCATATCCCACTCCGCCGCAGTCCACGACTGCCAGCGTGTTGTCTATGAGGCTCAGTGTGCCTTCTATATAGTAGAACATGGATTTTGA
Organism: Oscillospiraceae bacterium; assembly: GCA_017541825.1. Taxonomy (GTDB): domain Bacteria; phylum Bacillota; class Clostridia; order Oscillospirales; family Oscillospiraceae; genus Apopatocola. Next base: position 21,746 of record JAFXYJ010000123.1, read on the forward strand.
GCTCCTTCCAAATTTAAGAGCGATGTGCTGCTCCGCGCATGACACAGCGCCAGCGCCACGGCGTCGGCGGCGTCGTCGGGCCTGGGGGCCGACGGAAGGTTCAGTATGCGGCGGACCATTTCCATGACCTGCTTCTTCTCCGCACGGCCGTAACCGACCACCGCCTGCTTCACCTGCAGGGGCGTATATTCGTAGATCGACAGCCCGGCGCGGAACGCGCACAGCAGGATCACGCCCCGTCCCTGCGCCACGGAGATGCCGGTGGTGATATTCGTGTTGAAAAAAAGCTCCTCTATCGCCATCACGTCCGGGGCGAAGGAGACGATCAGATCCTCCAGATCGGAGTAGATCTGATCCAGGCGCTGAGTGAGCGGGGTATGCGCCGGTGTGGTGATCACACCGCAGGTGATCAGCTTCTGTTTGTTTTTATCCGTGTCGACGATGCCGAAGCCTACGGTGGCGATGCCGGGGTCCAGTCCGAGAATCCGCATAAAAGGCACTCCTTTTCCTGCCTATTTTATCATGGCGCCCGGCACCGTGCAACAATGATTTTCTGACAAAAGGACAAGCCCTGACGGAATGTCAGGGCTTGGTGGATTCAGGCACGGGGATGGGATTTGTTGTATACGTCCTTGAGCTGCTTTTTTACCAGCTGGGAATAGATCTGCGTGGAGCTGATATCGGCATGTCCAAGCATCTCCTGTATCGAACGCAGGTCGGCGCCGTTTTCCAGCAGATGGGCCGCGAAGGAGTGGCGCAGCGTGTGCGGAGTGATGTCCTTGTCGATGTGCGCCTTGACCTGGTAAGATTTGATGATCTTCCAGAAGCCCTGGCGGGACATGCGCTCGCCGTTGACGTTGACGAAAAGCGAGGGCTCGTCGTCCCGGGCGATCATCTGCGGCCGGATGAACTCGGTGTACTCGGACAGCGCGCGGATCGCGGCCGGATAGAGCGGGATGAAGCGCTCCTTGTCATGGCTGAAGCAGCGTACGACGCCCACGGTCAGGTTCAGGTCTGTAATGTTCAGCGAGATCAGCTCGCTGACGCGGATCCCGGTGGCATACAGCAGCTCCAGCATGGCCTTGTCCCGATAGCCCTTGGGATCGGTGCATTCGGGCTGCTCGAGCAGGAGCTCGACCTCCTTGCTGGTCAGGATCTGCGGAAGCTTCTGGGTGGTTTTGTCCGGAACGAGCTTCCCGGTGGGGTTGGCGTCCACCAGCTTCTGGGAGAGCAGGAACGAATAAAAGCATTTGAGCGAAGCGATGTTCCGTGAGACGGTGGCCACGGATTTGCCGGAGCTGCGGAGCCAGGCGATATAGTCGCACAGCATTTCCTCGTCCGCTTCGGCGTAACCGGGCAGATCGTGGGAGCTCAGATACTCCCCGAACTGTCTGATATCGCGCAGATAAGAACTCAGAGTATTGCTGGAAGCCTTTTTCACATTGACCAGATACTGATTGAACCGGTCATAATAAAAGCTGTTGTCCAATACAACACCCCTCCCTTCTCATCTGTTTTGATATCAAAGATAATAAGTAAAAACCGTTTTCTGTGCCGCGGCCGATATGAACGAAAGGAAAAACGCCAGACGGATCCGTCTCCCGGAGATCCATTCAAATGAATGTTCGTTTCGTGTCAGAAGCGCCCGCGAAGACTCCAGCGCCTGCGTGCCGATCAGAAAGAACGCGAAGATCGAAAACACAGCGGGGAAAAACACGCATCCGGCGGCGATATCACGATCAAAGCCGTTCCGAAGCAAAAACCCCTGCGCGGCAGATATGCAGAAACCGCGCGCACAGAAAACCGCGGGGATCAGGTATCGACCGTAAACGGAAGCCGAGAGAAACACCAGAAACAAACAGGGCCATACCGACTTGCCGAATATCTGGATAAAGCTCAGCGCCGTCAGATAATCCGTATCGGGAAAAAAAGATGTAAATACAGCGACACAGGATCCGAGCGCAGAACCGGTGATCAGGAATACGCTCAGTGTCAAGGCAGATCCGAACGACGCCGATCTCTCAAGCGGATCGTCCGCAGGCAGCAGCGCGTCCTGCAAGCTCATCCGCACTTTCCCGTCAAAATCGTTAAGAAAGAAACAACATAAAACAATAATTTACATAATATGTGGTATGCACAATATAATACAAATTCTATCAGTTATCAATCCCTTTTTGCAAATTTTAAGATTTTTGTTGATTATGACGACATATTATGTTTACTTTATTATGTAAACTCTTTGAACCAATGTCCAGAAAAATCTTTGAGTACCAATGCTTAATCCAATATATTGTGATAATCAAGCGGGCTAAACACTACATATTGGTAATCATTTTATAATTATGTCAACTTATTCGGTTGATTGCTATCTGTTATATTTTCTTTTATGCGAACTTCGCATTTTGTGTTTTTTGTTTATTTTTGGCAAAGCGCCTGCGACAAACCCCAGCCCGGCAGATGCGCATGGCAGCAGAGCGCCGGAAAAACTGAACCTGCTCTTTTCGATACCTGCGGCCATCAGGATCAGGAGAAAGTACAGCATAACGATCCTGAGGATCACCGACAGTACGCCCCCTGTCTCCCCTTTCTTCGCCGAGAGCCTCTGAACGAGGAACGCGGAAAATGCGGCCAGGACGCCGACCGCGGCGCGGGCGTACTGTTCCTGCAGCGCGCCGTTCCTGATCAGGACGGCTGCCGGGATCAGACCGAGCAGACAGACGAAGATCGTCATTCCCGCGCATACCAGGGCAGACGGCAGCCGGTCCGAGATCAGCGGCTTTTTTGAAGACATAAAAACACCCCCGTGACGAAATACATTCCATGTGTATTCGCCGGGGGTGTTGTTCATGCGTCAGATCAGCCGCCGATGACCTCCTGGGTATCCTGGGTCTCCTTGTCGGCTCCCCTGCCCTCGTTGCTGGACACGGCCCATTTGTTGATCTCGATCCGAACACGATCCTCGCCGGTCTCGAAGGTAAGCCGTTCTCCGGAAACATGGACAACGATGCCGATCAAGCCGCCGATGGTCGTGATCTTGTCACCGACCTGAATATTGTTGCGCATTTCCTGCGCCTTTTTCTTGCGCTTGTTCTCGGGGATGATCATCATCGTGTACATGACGACAAGTATGACGATAAACGGCAGGAATGTCACGAGGGGCGAGCCTGTCCCCGCGGCCTCCGTCCCGGCGGCAGACGCGCAGCCGGCAAGGGCGAACATGGCAAAGCATACCGCAATAACGCTGACAATAATGTTTCTCAGTTTCATTGAGCGACCTCCAAAGCAGATTCTTTTCTGATTATAGTATTCCTTCCCGGCAAAAGCAAGCATAATTATATGCGTCTGTCGAGTTTTCCGATATTGCTTCGATAGAAGGATCCGTAATCTCCCGCATCCAGCGCCTCCCGGATCCGGGAGAGCAGAGAGTTATAAAAATACAGGTTGTGCATCACCGAAAAACGCAGCGCCAGCAGCTCTTCGGCCTTGAAAAGATGGCGCAGGTACGCGCGGGAGTAGCGGCGGCATACGGGGCAGTCACATTCCGGATCGATCGGAGATTCATCGCGGGCGTATTTTTCGTTTTTGATGTTGATAACGCCTTCCCATGTATACAGGTGGCCGTGACGGCCGTTTCTGGCGGGCATCACGCAGTCAAAGAAATCTACGCCCCTGTACACGCATTCGAGGATGTTTTCGGGCGTGCCGACGCCCATCAGATAACGCGGACGGTCCGCGGGCATGAACGGCTCGAGTACCTGGATCGTGTCGTACATCTCCTGCGTGCTCTCCCCCACCGCCAGCCCTCCGATGGCGTAGCCCGGCAGCTCCAGCTCGGCGATCTTTTTCATATGCTCAACGCGAAGGTCGTGGAACACGGCGCCCTGATTGATGCCCCACAGCACCTGTCCGGGATTCACGGCGCCGTCCTCGGCGGTATAGCGATACAGGGCGTCCCTGCACCGAGTCAGCCACCGTGCGGTCCTGTCGCAGGAAGCGGCCACATACTCGCGCTCCGCCGGGATACCGACGCATTCATCAAAGGCCATGGCGATATCGGAGCCGAGGTTGGCCTGGATGCGCATGCTCTCCTCCGGCCCCATGAAGATATGGCGGCCGTCCACATGGGAGTTGAAGTATACGCCCTCCTCCTTGATCCTGCGCAGCGAGGCAAGGGAGAAGATCTGGAACCCGCCGGAATCGGTGAGGATCGGGCCGTCCCATCCCATAAAGCGATGCAGTCCGCCCATCTGTCGGACCAGCTCGTCGCCGGGGCGGACATGGAGGTGGTAGGTATTGGACAGCTCCACCTGGCATCCCACGGCGTGCAGATCCTGCGCGGACAGACCGCCCTTGATGGCGGCCTGCGTGCCCACGTTCATGAATACCGGCGTCTGTACGATGCCGTGGGGCGTCGCGTACTCCCCTCTCCGGGCATGTCCCTCGGTTTTGATCAGCTTGTACATATCGGTTCTTCCCGTCCTATGAAATAAACATCGCGTCGCCGAAGGAAAAGAATCTGTAGCGTTCTTTTACGGCTTCCTTATAGGCCGCGAGGATGTTTTCCCGTCCCGCAAGCGCCGAGACGAGCATGATCAGCGTGCTCTCGGGCAGGTGGAAGTTCGTGATCAGCGCGTCGATGGACTTGAAACGATATCCGGGATAAATGAAAATATCCGTCCATCCGCTCCCCGAACGCAGTATGCCGTTCTCATCCGTAAAGCTCTCCAGCGTGCGGCAGGCGGTGGTGCCCACCGCGACGACGCGGCCGCCGGCGGCGTGTGTATCGTTGACGATCCGGGCCGTTTCCGGCGAAACGATGCAGTATTCCGCGTGCATCGGATGGTCTTCGATATTGTCCTCCTTCACCGGCCGAAAGGTCCCCAGCCCCACGTGCAGCGTCACGTAACAGAGCCGGACGCCGCGATCCTCAATGGTTTTGAGCAGTTCCGGTGTGAAATGCAGCCCGGCTGTCGGCGCGGCGGCCGATCCCGGGTCGCGGGCGTAAACGGTCTGATACCGCTCCTTGTCCTCCAGCTTTTCTTTGATATACGGCGGCAGAGGCATCTGTCCGAGCACGTCGAGCACCTCGAGAAATATGCCGTCATACTCAAAGTGCAGCACCTTATTGCCGTCTGCTTCCGAACGCGTGACCGTGGCGGCAAGCTCGCCGCCGCCGAAGGTCAGACGCGTACCCGGCGGGGTTTTCCGTCCCGGGCGCGTCATACACTCCCACTCGTCGCCGCCCAGGTCGCGCAGCAGCACTACCTCCACGCTGCCGCCGGTGGGGCGTCTGCCGAACAGCCGCGCGGGAATGACGCGGGAGTCGTTCATCACCAGGCAGTCTCCGGGCCGGAGAAGCTCCGGCAGCTCCCGAAAGCTGCCGTGGCGCAGCTGTCCGGTGGTTTTGTCTAGACAAAGGAGCCGCGAGGCGTCCCGCTGCGGCAGCGGCGTCTGTGCGATCAGCTCCTGCGGGAGATCGTAGTAAAAATCCTGTTTTTTCAATGCGCTTCTCCGGCCACGGGCTCCCGAGGTTCGTCTTTTTCCGCACAGGATGTCGCTTGACGGGAACCACACGGCGTGTTATCATGTTTTTCTGCGTGATAATGAATTATACCTATTTCATATTTTCATTGCAAGTCCTTTTCACACATCACACTGCACACACATAGAATGCTGAGGAGAACTTTTTATCGCTCGCCCGGCATCTGACCGATCCCGCCGGGCCGGCGGGAAAGGATGCGCAATGAAGCTGCCCGTTTTTACAGGCTCGGCCACCGCGCTGGTGACGCCGTACGATGACACGGGGATCGATTACGAACTGCTGGACCGGGTGATCGAGCGGCAGGCGGAAAACGGTACCGCGGCCCTCGTGATCTGCGCCACCACAGGCGAATCCCCCGTTCTGACCGAACAGGAGCGCACGTTGATCACCGGCTTCTGTGTACGGCACGCGGCCGGACGCATGAAGGTCATCGTGTGCGTCGGCGGGAACGACACGCAGAAAGCCGCCCGTGCGGCCGGGGACGCGGAGATCCTCGGTGCCGACGCGGTACTGCTGACGACGCCCTATTACAACAAGGCCAACCGGGAGGGACTTTGCCGCCACTTCACCGCGGTGGCGGACCGCACGGGTCTTCCCGTGATCGCCTACAATGTACCCGGCAGGACCGGTGTGGCATGCACGGCGGAGATCTATCAGCGGCTGGCAGAGCATCCGCGTCTGAACGGCGTCAAGGAAGCCTCCGGCGATATCTCCCTCGTGTCGAAGACGATCGCCCGGTGCGGTGATGCGTTCAACGTTTGGAGCGGCAACGACGACCAGACCCTGCCGATGATGGCGCTGGGCGCAAAGGGCGCAGTATCCGTGGCGTCCAATGTGGATCCCGCCGGTATCGCCGGACTGTGCGAAGCCTGCCTGCGCGGCGATCTCGCGGCGGCGGGAGCGCTGCACAGAAAGTATCAAAAACTGTTTGAAACCCTGTTTACAGAGGTCAATCCCATCCCCGTCAAGGCGGCGCTCACACTCATGGGGCTCGACCACGGCGTTTACCGCCTGCCCCTCGCCCCGATGGAGGAAAACCATCTCGCCGCCCTGGAGGACTGTCTGAAGGAGCTTGGCCTGATCTCGTAGGAAAGAGAGTAAACCATGAAGCGAATCGTTTCTGCGCTGATATGTGTGATCCTGCTGGCGTGCATGTCCGTGCCCGCCGCGGCCTATAACGACGTGTGGCCGTATCTGCAGACTTCGCATTACTGTCAGGTCCTTTCCATGTCCGGCAACCGCGAGCTTTTCCGTGCCGCGGAGCGGTACGGACCGGGCGCCGCCCTGACCAAAGGCATGACAGCGCAGATCCTGTATGGCTTCGAGGGAAAAGACAACGGCTATCGGAAGACCTTTTCCGATGTGGCCGAGGACAGCGAATACGCGCTGTGCGCCGCCTGGGCGGTGAAAAGCAGGATCTTCTCTGCCGAGGACGGGTATTTCCATCCGGAGCAGGCCATGACGCGGGAAACGCTGGGGAACGCGCTGAAAGCCTATATGGATCACGCCGGGATGCTGCTGCCGCAGATCAACGAGCGCTATTACTTTTACGACGCCGCCATGATGTCCGTCGATTCACAGGAGACTGCGGCGACCCTGCAGCGCGGCGGGGTCATCATCGAGGCACCGGACGGCAACTATTATCCCTTCAACAATGTCACCGTCGCCGAGGGCGAGGAGATCCTGCTCCGTTTCTTCGGCGGCATGCGCCGTAAATTCATGACCATGCCCGTGGCGACCGTCAGCGAGGGCGAGGAGATGGACAGCGCCTGGTTTGACGACGCCTGCTTCATCGGCCATTCCCAGGTCGTGGGTCTGCGGGATTACGCGAACCTCTACGGAATGGATTACTACGCGGTCATCGGCCACAAGGTGCAGGACGTACTCAACGAGAGATGGTATATCATGCCCACCCGCCGCCGCGGCACGCTCAAGAATGCGCTGTCCGCCGGCAAGGACTACGGCAAGATCTTCATCATGCTCGGCGTCAACGACTGTACCGACCGGGAAAAGCGGGTGGCGGAATTCCGGGAACCCATGCGCCAGCTGATGAGCATCGTCCGGGAAACCCAGCCCGACGCCACGGTCTATATCGTTTCCCTGGCGCCTGTGGGCCGGGAGACAAAGAACAATTTCTGGTTCAATCCGGACAACGTCATCCTCTACTCCCAAGTCCTGAAGGATATCTCCCGGGAATTTGACGCGGAGTATATCGACGTTTTCCGCTTCATGTGCGACGAGCAGGGCTACATGCTCGACGAATTCAACGCCGGCGACGGCATCCACCTGAAGGGCACGATGTACTCCGTCCTCGCGGATTATCTCAAAACGCATACATACGTGTAAAAGTCTGCGTCATCACAGTATATGGCAGAGACAGCATGACATGAAAGCCATGCTGTCTCTGATTTTCTCGGTATTGTTTCCTGCTTGTATCAAAACAGGGTATGATTGGCGCTTTCTGTTCTTTCTCAATCAATATCATTCGATCTCCGGCTTAAAGAGGAAGATGATCTGCTTTTTTGTGCAGATCATCTTCCTCTTTCGTTTTTTGCGGGCAAGCCGGATGGGCCAATGATGTTGTATGAAAACCCGTAAAACCCTGTACGGATTGTTATTCCTTTTCCGCTTCTTCGGCCTGCTGCGCCTGCTGCGCGCGTTTTTCGGCCTCTTCCTCCTCCAGGACCCGGTAGGCCACCTTCCCTACCAGCGTCTTGGGCAGCTCGCTGCGGAACTCGATCTCGCGGGGCATGGCGTACTTGGCGATATGCTTCCGGCAGTAGGCCAGGATATCCTCCCGCGTCTCTTCGGTGGGCGGCACGCCGGGCTTGAGCATCACGAAGGCCTTGACGCGCTGCATCCGATAATCGTCCGGCACGCCGATCACGCAGCTCATGTGGATCTTCTCGTGGGCGTCTAGGATGTTCTCGAGCTGCGCGGGGTATACGTTGTAGCCGGAGGTGATGATCATGCGCTTGCTGCGGCCGCGGAAATAGATAAAGCCTTCGTCGTCCATGGTGCCCAGATCGCCGGTATAAACCCATGTCAGACCGTCGGCGTGGCGGCGCAGCGTCTGGGCCGTCTCCTCGGGATGATGCAGATACTCCTTCATCACCGTGGGACCGGCCAGCAGGATCTCTCCTTCCTCGCCGTAGGGCAGCTCCTCGTCCGTGCCGGGCTTTACGATCTTGATATAGGTGTCCGGGAACGGCAGGCCGATGCTCCCCTCCTTGAACATATGCGAGGGCGTCAGGCAGCAGGCGGTGACCGTCTCCGTGGTGCCGTAGCCCTCCCGGACCTGGATCGTGGCCTTGTGGTCATAGAGGAACTTGTCGAATTTCTTTTTCAGCTCCACGGACAGAGAGTCGCCGCCGGAGAACACACCCTTGAGACTGGAAAAATCGGCCTTGTCCATCTTCGGCAGGCGCAGCAGCGCCTCATAGAGCGTGGGCACGCCGGCGATAAAGTTGCATTTATACTTTGTGATCAGCTTGGCGTAGCTCTCGGCGGTGAACCGCGGCACGAGAACGCAGCGCCCGCCGTTGGCCAGCATGGAGTGGATGCACACGCCCAGCCCGAAGCCGTGGAACAGCGGCATGGCGGCCAGCATCTTGTCACCGGGACGGAACATGGGATTGGTGGCAACGATCTGTTGTTTCAGGGCGTTGAAATTCATATTTGTGAGCACGATGCCCTTTGTGGTGCCCGTTGTGCCGCCGGAATACAGGATGACCGCCGGATCGTCGGCTTTCCGGCTGACCTTATAGTTCCAGAAGCAGGCCTTCCCCAGACGCATGAACTCATTCCATCGTATGACGGGCGCGTCTTCGGGGATCTTTTTGATCTTTCTGCCCTCTGTGAGCATATACCCCGCGCGGACCGGGCGGGACAGGGCGTCCTTGATGCTGGCGATGATGATATTGACCACGCCGGTATTCTCGCGGATCGCCTCGAACTTGTGGTAGAACTGGTCCAGCGTCACCACCGTTACGCTGCCGGATTCATTGATGTAGAACTCCAGCTCCTTTTCACTGGAGAGCGGGTGCACCATGTTGGCGATGGCGCCCACCAGATTGACCGCGTAAAAGAGATAGATCGCCTGCGGACAGTTCGGCATGGCGATCGTGACCCGGTCGCCCTCCCGGATGCCGATAGTCTTCAGAGATCTGGCACAGCGTTCAATGCTGCGCACAAGCTCCCTGTATGTGGTGGATTTGCCCATGAAGTCAAAGGCGATGTTGTTCGGATACTGTTCCGCGATGCCCTGTACCGCCTCGCACATGGAGCCCTGGAAATACTCCAGATGCGCCGGTACCTCTCCCAGATTGGCGATCCACGGCGTTTTCGCAGTGATCTCAGACATGACGTGCCCTCCTTACTCCGACAAGGCCGTCTCGTCCTCTCCGTCTGTGAAGGTACGGAAAAGGAGCGTTCTGACGGCGGTGCAGAGCTTTTTATCTATATTCCAGAAATAAACGACAAACAAAAGGCCGAGCAGACAGGTCAGGATGCCCGCGATCCGGCCGATGATCTTCCATATCTGTTCCATACAGGAACCTCCGTCATTTACAAAAATCCCAAAGCATACTATCACAACATCCGACCGAATTCAAGAAAAAACAGCACGGCCGTCCTCCGACGGCCGTGCTGCTTTTTCAGGGGATATGTATCGTGTCGCTGGCGGTGATCGAATCGATCTGCCTGCCGCCGTAGGAGCCCATGAAATACCATGTCACCGAAACGGTGATATCCTTCCCGGAGGTCACCTCGGCGGTATAGCCGCCCATCCGCGTCTCCACCTTGCCCACGTCGTCGCCGACAACGATGGTCCCGGAGGAATCGATGTGCTTTTCCCCGCCGATGTTGAAAACCAGGTCATCGGTGCCCGCGCAGATAAGCGAATAGGATTCCACAAAGGCATCAAGCTTGAGCTTCACCGCGCCGTCGACGTTTTCCGTCTCCCAATATACGACGACGTTGAGCCATGTGCCGCTCTCCGAACGGAAGGAACCGGAGGAGGCATAGTCCACATACGGCGTGGGCGAAGGAGAAGCGGTCGCCGTAGCGGTAGGCACGGCCGTGGGCGCGCTCGTCGGCGCCGGCGTCGCCGTGGGTTCCGGCGTGGGAGCGGCGGTGGCCTCGGGGACGGGCGTCGCCGTGGGCGCGCTCGTCGCGGTCGCGGCAGGCGCGGGCGTTCCCTCTTCCCCGCCGGGGTTTTTGCCGGATTCCCGGGTAAAGATCATGAAGATGCCGCCCGCGATCGCAAAAGTCAGTATGATCAGCAGCAGTATGTTCGACTTTCTCATCTGTTTTCCTCGTTATTTCATCAGAAGATCGATGGCTTTATTCAGCTCGGTGATGGCGTCGTTATCCTCGTTTCGGATCGCGTCGATCACACAGTGCTCCATGTGATCCTTCAGGATCATTTTGCAGACGTTGTTGAGCGCGCTGCGCACAGCGGCCAGCTGGATCAGGATCTCGGCACAGTCGCGCTCGTCCTGCACCATACGTTCCACCGCGTGAAGATGCCCGATCACACGCGCCAGACGGTTTTTTACCGCTCTGGTGTTTGTGTGGTGATGGCTGTGCGCGCTCTCCGCGCCGGGCTCGTGGGCATGCACCGTGCCGTCCTCATGGATATGGGTCTGCCCGTCAGACATGGTTTTCATCTCCTGCTTTTTTCATGTGCTGCGACGCCACGCGCAGCATCAGCTTTTTCGTTTCGCCGGACGTAAACTCCACTTCGATCAGCGCGTCCCCGCCCATGGGCGTCATTTTGCGTATCACGCCTTCTCCGAAGGCTGTGTGGATCACGCGGTCGCCGGTGCGGAAATCGACAGGCTTTTGTGTGTTCGGCGCCGGCACGCTCCGGGAGGATGGTACCGTTCTGTGCGCGGGAGCGGCGGGCCTCGATGCGGATACAGGCGCGCGATCCCGTCCGCGTCCCGTCCGGGAACCGGAGAGATCATCGGTATACCGGAAGGCGCCGTCGTCATCCCAGTAGGAACGCCGCGTCTCCTGCCTGCGCTCCACACCCCGCCTCTCGATGAGCTCTGCGGGGATCTCCTCGATAAACCGCGACGGCAGATTGGACGATGTCCTGCCGTAGAGCATGCGCTGCGCGGCGCATGTCAGATACAGCTTTTCCTTTGCGCGGGTGATGGCCACATAACAGAGCCGGCGCTCCTCCTCCATCTCCGCGCTGTCGCCGATGGACATCATCCCGGGAAACAGTCCCTCCTCCGCGCCGATGATGAACACGACGGGGAATTCCAGGCCCTTGGCCGAGTGCATGGTCATTAGAACGGCTGCGTCGTCGCTGCGGTCGTAGTTGTCCAGATCGGTATACAGCGCCACTTCCTCGAGAAAACCGTACAGGTCTCCCCCGTTGGCCTCGATGCTCTTGACGATGCTGGTTTTGAGCTCGCGGATGTTCTCTATGCGGGTCAGATTGTCGTCTCCGCCCTTGGCCTCCAGTGCCGCGAGATATCCGGTGCGTTCCAGCAGCGCGTCATAGAGCTCGTCCAGCGGGGCTGTCGAGGCCATCTCCTGCAGCTCGCCGATCATGCGGCAGAACGCCTCCATCCTTTTCCCGGCGGCGATCCCCGCGCGGTGAGAGGCGCTCGTCATCACCTCGTACAGGGAAATACCTTCCTCGGCAGCGATGGCCTGCGCTTTTTCAATGCTCGCCTGGCCGATTTTCCGCGGCGGCTCGTTGACGATGCGCAGCAGCCGTGTCTCGTCGGTGGGGTTGGCGATCACGCACAGATACGCGAGCATATCCTTTACCTCGGCCCGATCAAAGAAGCGGGTGCCGCCGAAGATGCGGTAGCCGATCCCGAATCGCCTGAGCGCGAGCTCCACGGACCGGGACTGGGCGTTGGTGCGGTAGAGCACGGCGTAATCGCGCAGCGGCCGTCTCCCTGTCCGGATGGTGCGGCAGACGAAATCCGCCTCGTCGTCCTCGTTGCGGGCCACATACAGCGTGAGCTTGTCGCCGCGTTCCTTTTCCGTCCAAAGCTTTTTTCCCTTGCGCTCGGTGTTGTTGGCGATCACGGCGTTGGCCGCCTGCAGGATATTGCCCGTGGAGCGGTAGTTCTGTTCCAGTCGGATCACCCGCGCGTCCGGGTACTGCTTTTCAAAGGACAGGATGTTCTCGATCGTCGCGCCGCGGAATTTGTAGATGCTCTGGTCATCGTCGCCCACAACACAGATATTCCGCGTACCGCCCGCCATCAGAGCGGCGAACAGATACTGCAGATGGTTGGTGTCCTGATATTCGTCGATCAGGACGTAGCGGAATTTGTTCTGATAGTACGACAGGACATCCGGATTGTCCTGGAGCAGTCTGACGCAGTAGTAGAGCAGCCCGTCGAAATCCATGGCTCCGGCGTCGCGCAGGCGTTTTTCGTAAGCGAGCACGATCTGCGCGGTGCGGATACGCCGGATATCGCCCGAGCGTTCCTCCGCGGCCAGCGCGGCCTCCGGTGACAGCATCGCGTTTTTATACCGCTCCGCCGCGCCGAGCATGGCTCTGGGCGGCCAGGTCCTGTCGTCCAGATTCAGGTCCTTCAGCACCCGCTTCATCACCGCGAGACTGTCGGCCTGATCGTAGATCGTAAAGCTCCTGGGATAACCGAGTCTGTCCGCGTCACGGCGGATGATCCGCGCACAGGCGCCGTGAAAGGTCATGGCCCAGATGTCCCGCGCTTCCTCCCCAAGCATGTTCTCCAGCCGGTTCTTCATCTCGTCGGCGGCCTTGTTGGTGAACGTGATGGCCAGGATCTGCCAGGGCATGGCGGGCTGCACGGCACACAGGCCGCGGATCTCCTCCGTTACCGGCGCGCCGTGATGTACAACGGCATCGAGCTTTTCTCCGGCGTCCGGCGGGATCCACGCAGGGATATCATCACTGTCTGAGCCGCGGCCGAAACGCAGCAGGTTTGCCACGCGGTTGATGAGCACCGTGGTCTTGCCGCTTCCGGCGCCCGCTAAAAGCAGCAGCGGCCCTTCCGTCGTAAGGACCGCCTGCCGCTGCATCGGGTTCAACGAGGAAAATTCCGATTCAATTATCTGTCTCCGTCCCGTACAGAAGGACGATCGCTGATCGGACATTACTTAACTTCCCTGAAAAATACTTTTTCCAAACGCTTGTACAGCAGGAACGTCAGGACGCTGTCACATGCGCCCTTGAGCAGATTGAACGGCACGACGGCGTAGAGCGCCAGCGTGGAGACCGAGACGATGCGGCTGTTGATCGCGCTGCCCATCCCGACGATCACGTCCACGGGGATCCCGTAGAGCTCCGCGAACTTCGGGATCAGATACAGGGCGTTGAAAATGCTGCCGAAAACGGACATGATCAGCGTGCCGACGATCATGCCGGCGACGGCCGTACCCTTCGTCTTGTGCGCATGATAAATGGCGGAGGCCGGAAGGATAAAGCAGCAGCCCACGACGAAATTCGCGTAATCGCCCACAAAAGCTGTGGAGGTGCCTTTGAGCAGGAGCTTGAGAAACACCTTCAGGAACTCGGCCGTCACGCCGGCCACCGGCCCGAGATAAAACGAGCAAAGCAGCACAGGCAGCTCGCTCAGGTCCATCTTATAAAAGGACGGCGCGAAGAACAGAGGGATCTCCAGGAGCATCAGCGCTCCGCCTATGGCGGAAAACATCGCCACGAACGCGATATACCGCGCGCCGGAGGCCCTGAATTTCTCCTTTACGAACAGCTTTTCAAACAGCCTTGCCAGCAGGATGATAATGACAAATGTTGCGATGCAGACCAGTACGAACGTGACGTTTCCGCTTACGTCATTCCACAGCTTTCCCATGTTCGTTTCCCCTTTACAAGTCAAATGCGTCCGAAGACAGATATACCCCGGGCGCAATACGAGCATGGAAACACTGATCTTCTTCCATCCAGACTGTAACTGTCGGTCCCGGAGTCGCACCGGGTCAGCCTTTCAGCTCGCGGACTGTACCGCCGATCGGGAATTTCACCCTGCCCTGAAGATATACGCTGTATTCGATTGTCCTGCATCTTATCATACCTTTTGTTAAAAGTCAATTCCCGTTCAAATACTTTGACATCGCCGGGCCGAACGGTTACAATCGCTTTGAAGGAAGGTGAACACCGTGCCGCAGATCTGTGCTTTCACCGGCCACCGTGCCGCGAAGCTGCCCTGGGGATACAATGAAAACGATCCGCGCTGTCTTCAGCTCAAGCAGGTGATCTACGACACCGCGGAGGCGGTATACTCCGCCGGGTTCGACCGTTTCCTGTGCGGCATGGCCGAGGGCTGCGACATTTACTTCTGCGAAGCGGTGATCGCTCTCCGGGAAGAGCATCCGGAGATCCGCATCGAAGCCGCGGTGCCCTTTGCCGGGCAGGCGGACAAATGGCCGCGCTCCCAG